>CAIQDA010000385.1 GCA_903870415.1 uncultured delta proteobacterium | reverse complement strand
GCGTGATGAACGTCGTCTCGACGAACGCTTCGTCTCCGGTGCAAGAAGGCCCTCGCGGTACGCCGAAGTCCGATGCGCGTCCCCCGTAGGTGGGACACGAGCTTCCGCCGACGGCGACGACGCCAAGCTTCGCGCTCTTTGTCACGTTACCAAAGCCGTCGTAGGCCATCTCCTCGCGCGTCGTGACCCAATCGGCGGTGGGGCGAGCTTCCTTCAGCACGCTCTCGACGGCCGTTGCGCAGAGAAATCGCACGCGAATGTCGAGTGTCGCGGGAACTCCGCTCAGCGTGCAGTCTGCATACGTCGTCTGCTTCGTGGCGAGAACACCCGAGAGCGCCCCCGCCGTTTCCTCAAGCGTCATGAGCCCGCGGCGGTACCGATCGCTCGCGCCCACGTCGAAGCGGAGGTCTTGCACCCCACTCTCCATGGACGCATCGCCTGTGCTCGTCACGGTGACGCGTGCGAAGCCGCCGAACTGCTTGTCGTCCGCGTCCCAATAACCGTCGCGGTAGGCCACGTTGCGCTGCTGACGAATCCCGCTCCGCGTGTCGATCGTTGCCAGCGATTCCACCGTCGCCATGGGCTGCGGCAGTCGATAGAGCCAATTGCTCGGGCCGCCATCGCGCGCCATGTGGTCGACGGAAGTCCCGTAGCCAAGCTCCAGCACCTTTCCGATGCCGTTCGTGATGCGCGTGAGCAGGTTTGGGCGATGCGTGTAAAGCTCAACGACCGTCGTCTGACCTGACGCATCGAAGTAGACGACGTCGCTCGTGCCGTTCCCGTTCATGTCCGCGAAGCGCACACTCGTCGCGCTCGTGCGTTCGGGAATCGGCAGCGACGACGAAGCGGAGACCGTGCGGGCATTCTCGAAGCCGACGCCACTCTTATTTCGGCGCACGGTGATGCTCACCCCGGCGACCTCCACGTGATCCGCGAGGCCGTCACCGTCGATGTCCGCCAGGCGATGCTCGGTCGCGGGGTTCAGCGGAACGCCGGTCATGTCGACGCGCGCCAAGTAACGGCCGTAGCCGCCAGCGGGCCAATACGCGAGGAAACCCTGGCCTTGCAGCACCACGTCCACGAGACCGTCGCCGTTCATGTCGGCGAGCTCGGCGCCTTGGTCGAAGGTCGGCACGGGCTCGAGGCTGTCGTCGAGGGTGCGCTGGGTGAAGGTGCCGTTGCCGAGGTTCTGAAACCACCAGCGACCGCTCGCACCAAGGCGCAGAAAGTCGATGCGCTTGTCGCCGTCGACGTCGCAGGTGCGCAGCGCTGCATCGGCCGCGACGTTGGGGATGTTCGTGGCGGGGGACGACGCAAACGACGTGAACTGGCCCGTGCCTTTGCCGAGGAGCGCCAAGCGTTGCGCTCCGTCGACGAGGTCCGCAAAACCGTTCCCGTCGAGGTCGAAGAGCTGCACCGAGGGACTTGTGAGCGCGAGCGCTCCGCCGCTCAGGGCCTGGGGCGCCTTCCACGAAAACGCGCCGCTCGCGGCTCTCTGCGAAGCGATGAGGCGCATCGACGCACCGGCGGTGTCGAGCACGTCGAGAAGTCCGTCGCCGTCGAGGTCGATGAAATCGGCGGAACCGTTTCGCACGTCGACGCCCGCGCCGTTCGTGAAGGAAAAAACCTGGGGCGAGGCCGACGCGAAGCTCTCCGAATACGAGAACCCGAACCGAATCGGGTACGGCCCCTCGTCGTTCAATCCGTATTGCGTCACTTCCGCGAGGCGCGACAGACCGCCCGTTTGCGTCTCGGGCTCGTAGCGAAGGGCATAACGACGAAGCTGCGTACCGCGCACGAGGACGCGCACACCCGCGAGGCGCTTCGACCACACCACCGCGGCGCCCGGCTTCACGTCCGTGAGCGCGTCGGGGCGCGGGTCATACGTCATCTCGACGCGGTATTTCATCGTCGAGCCGCTATCTTCGACCCAATCGACCGCGCTCAGGTAGGTGGCGTTTCCGTCTTTCGTGTAGCGGTAGCGCGCCGCGTGACCGAGGCGATCGGTCATGGCGACGAGCAGGTAACGGAAAACGCCTGAGCCGCCGGTCACCCGCGCCGAAATGTCGACGCTTCCGCGCTCGTCGGCGCCGAAGTAGCCGATGCGGCCGTCCGGATACTCTGCTTTCCAGTAGCCCGCCTTGCCGTCGCCTGCGCTCTCGACCCAGGTGTACCGCACGAAAGCGCCTTCGAAGCGCGCGCGGTATGTGACTGTACCAGGTATGCGTACAAGCTCGCTACCGCCATCCGCAGCCCACGTATCGTTACGGTCATACCGTGGTAAGCCGCGCTTCGTCGCGCGCTCGATGCTTGGCACCGCGAGGTTCCAGCCGAGTCCCGCAACGCCGGTTCCTCCGCCCGACGAATACCCGAGGCGAAGCGAGGGCGTCAGCGCGCCGTAGCCGCTCGGCACGGCAATGGGCACGCCGTAGCTCGCTTGCCCCAGCGTAAAGTTCGCCTCCACGTTCTCGCCCACGCCTTCCAGCGACCCCGGGCCCGACGGAAGCTTCACCTTCGTTGGACCAAACGCGGCTTTATCGGCGGCGAGCGCGGGTGAAGCCGACGCGTAGACCGCGAGCGAGAAAGCGAGAGTGAGGCGTAGCGAAAGAAGGTTCATCGGATCGGCAGGAAGCTCACGGCCTCACTCGGCGTACGCGGTGACCTCGATATAGCTCGAGCCGCCGTCGCAGAGGCGCGGCACGCCGCTCGAGGTGGTCGACCGGAGCACAAGATCCGTCGGGTCCGTCTGTCCTGTGAGGACAAACGTGTGCTCGATCACGTTGCCCGCCTTCATTGCCGCGCCTTCGTACGTGATGGCCGGCTTCGCCGTCGCAAGCGACTCGGGCGCCACCGAGATGTACCCAAACGGTGAGGCGAGGTCGATCGACGCCGAAACCGAGCCGGTCCCCTGGACATTCGCAATGTAGTGGACGACGAGGCGCGACCGCACGGG
Source organism: uncultured delta proteobacterium (assembly GCA_903870415.1). Classification (GTDB taxonomy): domain Bacteria; phylum Myxococcota_A; class Polyangia; order Polyangiales; family Polyangiaceae; genus CAIQDA01. Next base: position 32,220 of record CAIQDA010000385.1, on the reverse strand, counting down.
AGGGGCGACGTGCAGCGAGGATCCAGAAGCGACCCAGCCGCCGGCCGTCCCGGAAATGCACCCATTGGCTCCGCTGGAGCGCCAATAGCCGACGATCTGGCCGCTCGTGTTCGCCGCACCGAAGCTTGAGAGGAGCCGCTGGCGACCTGCAAGCTCGGTCCAGCTCGAGCAGTCGTTCGCGGTCGAATTGGATCCGGTGCAAACGGCGATTCCGATGTAAAGCGACGGCGTCGCCGCGTCGAGCGTCGCCTGAAGGTTCCCGGTGCACGAAGCGTTCAGGCATTCGCCGATGTCCGTCGCGAAGGCGCCGTCGGAAGCGCCAAGCGCCACGACTTTGTTTTCGGTGAACTCGGACGTTCCGCCGTTCGCGGTTCGGTAGAGCGAGAAGCGGAGGAGCTTCGAGGCACCCGCGCTGCTGCCGCTGTCGAGTGTGAGCTGGCCCCGGTATGTGAAGACGCGCGGCACTTGTTCCCCGGCCGCAGGCGCCGCATCCGCCCAGGCTCGACGTGCGCCGACGCCCAGGAGAATTGCGCACGCGAACAGCGCGGCGCTGGAGAGCGATGAAATCGAAATGCGACCGGAGAGGAACGGAAAAGGAGAGCGCATCGGGACCTTCATTCGGCGTAAGCGAGAACAGTGAGGACGGTTTCTTCGGCCATCGCGCGGGCCGTCGAGCCTCGTCCGCAGATGTCGACTTCGCCGTCGGACGTGCCAACCGTCGCGGCGCTCAGCATGATCGTTTGCGCGCCTGCCGCGACTCCCGCCACGGAGAACGCGTGAGTGGCGAATGCGGCACCGGTCACGTAAGTGCTCGACGTGCGTCCTCGAAGATCGGTTGCGGCGCGCCCCACGCGAGACTGCGGCCATGGGTTCACGGTCCAAACGATCCGCGGCGTTCCGCCCGACCAAACCGTGCTTTGCGTCGCAGGACCGACGCCCACAACCAGGCCTGACGAGCTCGCATTGAGGCCCGTGTGCCACTTGGCCGCGACGGAGAACGAAACCTCGAGGCGGCTCTTCTCGGGCAAGTTGAGCGTGACTTGATGCTGCGAAATGGCCGTTTCGCTTACGCCTGCGGCGGTGCATGCCGCGCTCGCCGTGCTTTGCCACACGCCGATGAGGCGCTGCGACGGCGTGGCAAGGGCAAAGAGCGAGGTCGAGAGCTGTCGTTTGCCGGTCGGTACGCCCTTGAAGGAGCTCGTCGCCTCGCACGCGCCGGTGGGTGCCGAGCGCTCGCAAAACTCGGTCGTGACGTAGACGGTGCTCTGGTTGCGGAGCGCCTGCGCGAGCGTCGTCGCTTGGCCGTTCCCCGCGACGCACGGTTTCGGTTGGAAGGTGCAATCGTCGAGCGTCGCTGTGAAGACGCCGCCCGCGAAGGTTTCGTCCTTTTCCTCGATGAAGAGCGCGTTCGCATAGGTGTTCGTGGTTGCGTCCGCCCACACGATGTGGCGCACTCGCCTGGTTCCTTGCGCAGGCGATCCCGCCACTTCGGCGTAGCCGGAGAATGCGAGTTGGCGCGGCACTTCCTCGACGGGGTCGGGGAGCGCGTCTGCACGAGCGGGCGTCACCGCGTATGCGACGACGCAAGCGAGGGCAGGGAAGGCCCCGCGGACGGCGACGAGACGAAGGCGCTTAATCGATTCACTTCGCATAGGCAGTCACCTCGATGAACGCGGACGGATCGGATGGAGAACTCGGGCATGCTTGGACCGTGGCATTGCCGTTGGCGTTTTGAATCGAAACGCGCACGGTCAACGTGGCCGGCTGGGGCACGTCGAACGATGACGAGCCGTCAACGGTCCAATAGGTCGATGGCGACGCTTCATCGCCGTTTTGCTTGAGGAAGGCGCGTTTCTCCCGCACCACGGCGCCCGTTCCATCGTTGGTCGAGACCGAAGCGATGGCGACGGAGCCCACGTCGTGGCGAGCGCGAAAGCGAACGGAGAGCACCGCAGGCTGCGTGAGCGGGACGGAAACGTTGAGCGCACTGCTCGTATCGGTGGAGACCGCTCCGCACTGGGAAAGCTGCTGACGCCAGCGACCGAGAATGGCCTTTGGCGCTTCGAACGCGAACGGCGCCGATGTGATTCGCTGCCACGCGGGCATCGCTGAGAACGTCGCCCCGGCGATTTCCTCGCGATCGCCGAACTCGACGTTCACGTAGAGCGACGCGGGCCTCGTGGCGAGCACGGCGGCTAGGGTCGTTGCGACCGCGCTGGGACTGTCGCTGTTCACGCACGGCGATGCTGGGCTGCAGGCACCGAGTTCGACGGCGAAGCGACCGCCATTGAACTCCACCGTGGAGAAGCTCTGACGGAAGACAACCTGTCCCGTGGTCGGGTGGGTCTTCAGGGTGAGGCGCATCGCGCGCTTTCCGGTGAAGTTCGCGCCGCCTTCGCTGACCTGGCCGCGATACGGGAGCGTGCCCACGGTCGCGGCGTGGCTCGTTCCAGAGGCGGACACAAAGATGAGCGACGCGAGGGCTGCGACGCGCGTCGGGCGATAAACCACGTCAAACAGGTTTCGAATAGAATGCGTCATGACGCGCGATTCTCCAGATGAAGCGAAACATTAGGCACGGACACACCAAGTTCATCGAAGCAGTTGAGGCGTTCGACTTTGAGGTTCCCAGGGCTCCCTCGCCACCGAACAGGCAGCGTCGTGAGGGGCTTATCGGAGGCGGACGCTGCAGCGATTCCGAATCGGCGATCGATGCGTGCAATCTGCACGCGTACCGCTTCCGTTGAGGTTGCGTCGAGTTCGCCTCCTTCGACGAGGAGCGAGGCTTCGCAGGCGCGCACGTCGCCGCCGGCCACGACGAGGACCGCGGGCGTCCCCGCGCTCGAGGATGGCGCAGGCGAGGTGCATCCGGTCAACGCTGCGAACGCGACGCCGACCGCGAGGGCTCGTGCGAGTGGTTTCATCGCGACCATAGGGTCCTCGCTCCGAGCGTCGTCCTCGCGGATTCGGCGGTGCCTGGGCCGTTCTCGAACGCGCCGAAGGTTGCATCCGACACGGTGCCGCGAAGCCGAAAGCCTCCTCCGGTCATCGTGCCCGAAGGCATCGGAGACGATGAGCCGCGGACCTCGCTCGCAAGGACCGGCGCCGCGCAAACCCACGCGCCCGCGCGCGTGTCGATGTTGAAGTCGGACGAGGTTGTGAGCTCGTTGACGACGCCCGGCCCGGTCGTGCAGCCGATCTCGCAGGCCGCGCCCGCGGTGGTGCCGGAGCACCCGCAGCGGTAGGTGCCGTATTGCCCCGCCGCCCAGACGCTCGGCATCTCGTTGGTGCACGCGAAGCGACCATCGTCGGTCGTGAGGTACTGGTAAGCGGTGCCTCCCAGGAGTTCGAGCACCGGAGACGTCGTCGTCGAGGCGTAGTCGCGCGGGGTCGCGAAGTACGCGATCGTACCGCTACCAACAGGTGCGGTCGACACGACGAGGTTCGCCTTGCTCTGGGCACAGCGAGCGGGACCATCGAACGCGCATTCGTTGACGCACCCGACCTCGTAGTCGGTTACCCAACGCGCGTCGTTGCCCGAGGCGGGCCGCTGGTAGCCGCGATGCGGAACGTAGCGGTGCTCCATCCAGAAGACGTCGCCGACCGTTGTCGAGTTGCGGGCCGCGCTCTGCGCAGAGTAATACCCACCCGTTGCAGCGGTGACCCGGTAGATCCACGGGCGAAATACGCGGTCGGTTGGAGCATCCGCAAAGCTGTAGACGACGCGACGCTTCGGAGCGGTCGAGACGTTGTTGACACCGTCTTGGTACTTCGTGCCGTCGGTCACCCACCGACTGAACGCAGGCTCACCTGGCGTCACGTCGATGGTGCTGCGCGCGACCCACTCGTAGTGGTGCGCGATCATCGCGCTCTCCGCGTCTGCGTCGGCCTCGCTCACGGCTTTCACGCACTTCCATGAGAGGTGATTGCGGAAGCGCGGTGTGCTCGCCGAATCGCGCGTTCCGAGGCCGCGGCCCACCCAGGCGAAATCCGCAGTGGCACCCGTCTCGGAGATGTCCGCGCGACCGCTCGTGAGGCCACGATTCCAGGCCGTGGACGTGCCGTCGTAGGGCGCGTTGTTCGCGTGCGGGTCGTCTGCGCGGCGGCACGTGACCTCCGGGAACGCGATGCGATTCGCCGCTTGCGCGCCCATGGGCCGCTCGCGCACGACAAGCTTGAACGTGCTCGCGTTGCCCACGTTGGGCTCGACGGTGACGCGGTAAAGCTCGCGGAAGTGCGCGTAGAGTGCGTACTTCTCGTAGATCGCCGTGAGGGCTGCGCTCGAAGACCGAGCGAGTCCCGATGGGATTGCGCTGGCGGCGACGACGTAACCGCTCGGCAGGTTCACGCCCGTTGCGCCTTGAGACACATCAGGCGCGCCGTTGTCGTCGAGGTCTTCGGGCAGACCGCTGCCGTCGACCTTCAAACCGCACCCCTTCGTCAGGCTGTTGACCGTCGAAACATCCTCGGTGCCGTAAGGAGTCGCTCGGTTCGCACCGATCTCTCCATCGTTTCTGTTCGACTCGTACAGCGGCAGTTGAACTGCCGGAGACGATGACTGGCTCATCGGCGCAGTGTCGCCGATCGCGTATTGCGTCGATGTACCCGACGCGAAGACAAACTCGGCACGGTCCACGACCTTCGCCGAGCAATTCGCCTTGCGCTGCGTGATGGAATCCGCCGACGAGAGGAGGCCATGCACGCGATCGTTCGTGAAGCCGTCGCCATCTGCATCGCAGGGAACCGCTTGGCCGCTCGTCGCGCCGGTGTTGCTGAAGAAGTAGCCAGGCGATGGCTCGCAGAAGCACGCGGCGTTCGACGTCGAGGCCTCCGCGACCACGACGCCCGTGAAGTGTTGCGTCGCATCGCACGTGATTGCGGACGCGCACGTCACGCAGCGACCGCCGTTGACGCCTTGCCCCGCAGGACAGGTCGACGAACAGGTCGCGTCGACCGCGTTCGTTGCCGTTCCTCCATCACCGCCGACGGTGCCGTCGTGGCCCTCGACGCAAACCTGTCCCCCAAGGCACGTCAGCGTCGCGCACGTCATGCGCGCAACACACGCGGTACCGTTCCAGCGCTTCGACGGATCCTTGCATGCGTCGCCGCAGCGCGCGGGAGACGAATCGACGCAGACTCGGTCGCCACAGCTCGGCTGCTGGGATCCGGTGCAGGTGAGCGCGGCCACGCATTGCCCGCCCGTGAGCGTGTACCCGACCTTGCACTCGCCGCAGGACCCTGGCGCGAGGCACTGGCGGTTCTGAGCATCACAGCTTTGGCAGCTTGCCGCGTCCACGCACGACGTGCCTGCGAGGACGTAGCCCGACTGACAATCCGTGCAGCGAGCGTCCACGCTGGTCGTCGCCTCGACGCAGTCACGCTTCTGTGTCGTGCAGTCGAGGTCCGCGCAGCGCTTCACGGCGACGCAGACGGTCCCTTGCACCTTGTAGCCCGAGAGGCATGCGCCGCATTCCGCGCGTGAACCGATGACATTGCACGCTTTGTGCACCTCCGCGCACTGTCCGCCAATGGCGCCGGTGCCACTCGTCGCGCAGCTCGTGCCCGTTTGCTGCGGGTCGCACTTGGACGTGTTCGCGTTCCAGTCGAAGCCGGGGTCACACGCCGGCTTGCAGACTGCATCCAGTCCGTCGAGGCGTTCGCAGACTTGCTTCGGTGCGCATTCGCACGCCTTCGGTGAGCGGCATTTCTTGCTGCTTGCGTCGCAAACGAGCGTTCCCGTGCATGCGCCCGCGGCACAGGGACAATCGACCTGGTTTGACGGGCAAACGACGCACGAGCCGTTCTCACAGGCGAGGCCCGTGCTGCAGGTGTTACCCGCGCCGCAAGCGCACGTTTCCGTTCCAGCTTGGCACCCGGTGCCCGTGCCGTCGGTGTCGGGCGAGCCGCCTCCGCAACCGAGCGCGGCGATGGCCAGCATCATCGCACCGAGCAGCGCTGCGAAAGCCGCACGCATGACGTTTTGCGTCGCCTCAGTAGGCCGTGAAGTCCGTGTAGTAGACATAGATTTTGATGTCCGTAAGGGCGTTGAGGTCGATGTCCTGGTTCACGAGCTCATCGCGTTGATTGAGCACGAGTTCCCAGTTGCTGTTGATGAAGGGCCGATCGCGAAGGCGGTCGTTTCGGTACACGTCGGCGGTGAATTCACGCCGACCATTAAAGAACGGATTCACCACCGCGGTACGCTCGGCGAAGCGGTAATACGCGGTCACTCCCGCAAGCGGCCGAATGGCGGCGGTGCCGAACTGGGAGACGTAAACGCGGCCGAGCGCGTCGCCGACGTTCGCGCCAACGACCTCGCTCTCGACATAGAGAATTTTGTGGTTGCGCGTGAGCGGTGAGAGACGCGCGAACCCCGTGGCAAACGGCAACGTGAGGTAGCCGCGCCCGTCATAGCGAGCCGGGTTCTTCAGCTCTTCGCGGAAGAGTCTCACGCGCTCCGAGATCGGAATGGCGACGCCGCGGCTGTCGAGGAGCGGGATCGCGAGCACGTCGTCACGGAGCGAGAGGATGTCGACGCGCTGGTCGGGGCGACCGTTTGCCTCGGAGAATTGCTGGTACGCCGACTGCAGGTCGCGAAGGTAGCCTTCGAGGGTCACGTCGCCGTGGCCCACCATGCGCACGAGGTTCAAGCTGTCGCGCCCGGCGTAGGTCTGGCTCGTGTAATACTCGAAGACGCGCGTGAGCTTGTACGCGTCCTTCAAGGCCGCATCGAAGGTGCGCTCCGCGGTGAGCACCGCGTCGTTCTTGTAGATACGCACGTTCGGGTCGTTGCGTGCGGCCTCGACGTCGATGGCGAGCGAGAGCGATTCCGACTGCTCCGCTTCGAGACGCGTGGCTTGATCGCGAAGCGTACCTATCGCTGCAAAGCGCCGTTGCGCTTCATACGCGGCACGCAGCGCATCGAGGTGAAGCGTTGCAATCGAGAGCCAGTGCTGGCGGATCGTGGCTTCGCTGTCGATTCGAACACTATCGCACTGGGAGAGAGCGCTCCGGTATGCGCCCTGGTCTTGGATGTTCCGAATCGACGCTTCGACGGAATCGATCATCGACTCGTTCAACGCGTGCGCGAACTCTTGGGTTGCGTATGCAGCCGTTGAGATCCCGACGCCAATGACAGCTCCGGCTAAATCGCTACTCAACCCGATGGTAGCCTTCGCAAGCGAGGCCAGCTGGTTCGCAAAACCCGCGGCGCGGTCGAAGTGGCCGAGCGCGTTGCGAGCATTTGCGATGTCGCCCTGGAGACTGGTGATGGTGCGTCCATCCGCCCGTGTGAAGTCCGCCAGCGAGACGATACGTCCGCACTGTCGCCCCGCTCGCTCCCGCTCATTGTCCACCATGGCGATGAGCTTTTCGAACTCGGAGCGAACCCGCTGCGCGTCCACGGACACTTGCTCGTTCGCGATGAGCGCATCGTAGATTTGCCCTCTGCCCATCAATCCGCACGGATTGCCAAGCGCCAACGTTCGGTTCGACGCTCCCGCGTATCGCCGAATCGCGGGGTACACGCGACCATCGAGCGCCGTGAATGTCCCGCAGATTTGGGAAAGCTGATTCTCGTAATTGTTTCGAAGTGAGACGAGCTGGCTCTGGAACTGCGCCGAGTCGACTTCGTAGGAGCGAGACTGCGCGAGCGCTGCGTCCTCCGCGATGCGTGCAGCACTCACGGAGTCTCGTGCGAGCGCGAGTTCCGCGGTGAACGCGTTCGCATCGCCTGGAGCGAGCGAAGGGAACGGGATGTATTCCGGCGCAAAACCAAAGACGTTGGCACCGTCGCGCACATCGCCAAAGCTCTTTCGCATGTCCGCGAGTGCGACTCGGTAGACGACCGCGATTTTCGATCCCGTTGCCGCGAGGCCGTCGCTCGATGCAAGCCGATCGAGGAGCCGGAGCGTCGCAGCCGACTCGAAGGTGGCAGCCGTGTACGCGCGCGCCATGACCAAGCGTGCGAGGTCCGCTCGTCCGAGGCTCGCATAGCGCCGTCCAATTTCGGCCCACGCTCGGCTGCGCTGAACGGAAGCCCGGAGCACACGCGCCAAGTAGCTATCGACCATGGTGGGCGACACGACACGCTGCGCCGCGGGACGCGCGAGATCACTCTCGAGCCACGGCAGCAGGTTGAAGAAACGGTCGAGCGCGAGCTGGTAGGTCTGCGCCGCGCGGTAAAGCTGGCGCATTTCGAACCCAAGCGCGCCACCGAGGCGGACCCCGTTCACTTCGAGTTCATCGCCCGGGAACGCCCCCTGAAGCTGGCCCGCGAGATCGAAACGCGACTGCGCGGCTTTCGTGAGCGCGTCGTCGCCGAGCATCACGAGCAACTCCGCGTTGAGCCGTTCGAAGCCGTCTCGCCCGAGAACACCACTCGCAAGAATCTGCTTGGAAAGCGCCTCCCGGAGCGCCGTGCGCACCGTCGCGGTCACGTTCACGTCGAAAGAAAACGCGTCGTCGCGCTGGAGCGCATAAAGACACGTGAGGCGCTCGGCGACCGATTCGATGGCGGGCGCGTCGTAACAGTATGGGACGGCGGTCGAGTTTGCGGGGCAGGCCGTTGGCGTGAAGCCCACCGTCGAGTCACCGGAGCGCGACGTGAATTGTGTGCGGTAACGGAACGCCAGCGCGGTCGCCGTTGCGAGCGGCGTCACGTTCGTGGCTCCGGCCGAGAAGGCGTAGAACGACTTTCCAGCGCGGAGGTCGTAGCGATCGGCTTCGCAAAGCGCTTCGTTTGGGTTCGTGCAGCGCCACGCGGGTTCGATCGCGACGTTGAGCGCAGCGGTCTGACGCCACGCCTCAAGCTGCGTCGTGCAGATGCCGCGAGCCATGACGGCGCCAACTTCGTTCGTGCGGTAGCCGCTGCCGCAGCTCGTCGAGGGCAGCGTTGCGCCGAATTGCCCCGCGAAGAACACGACGCTGCTTCCAGCCGGGCATGGACCGCCCCGAGGCTCGTTGCTCGCACCGAGGCCGTCGAACGTCCCCGTGTCCACGCAGAGGTAGTGGACGTTGGCGCTCGGAATCGACGTGCTTTGATTTGCGGTGCTCTGACCGTCGACGAGCACTTGCGCGAGGGTGACTTTTTGTTGCGCGCTCAGCGTTGCAATGGTCGCGCTCGGGAAGACGCGCTTGACGACCGCGTCCGAGCACGCAAACGCGGGCTCCGGCGTCGCACGTTGGGCCACCACGGGCGTCGGCGCGGGCGTGACCGAGCTCGTGCGCGATGGCGCCTTTTCAAGCCGCATGACGCCGTACGCGACGCTCGCGGCACCATCGACGACGCCGAACTTCTGACGAACGAGCGCGAGGAGCGTCGTGCCATTCACGAGAGCTCCGTCGAGGAGCTCAATGGACCGGAATCGGCGGCGGCCGTCTGCGACGGGTTGTGCGTAGGAGAAGCTTCGATTGCTCGCGGCGTCGCTCCCGAAGGCGCCGGATTTGTCGCGGCATTCTCGCAACGAGCGGGTTCCCAACGCTCCGAGCGTAGAGCGCCCGGCGAACGAATCGACGAGCCACGGTTGCAGCGATTCTGCCGAATCGTCGCTGCAGGAGGTGTTCGCTTCGAAGAGCACGGTCCGCGCGCCCAGAATCGAGCTCGCGGTCAACGACGTGACGCGACGGAGGGAAAGCGATCCCGTCGCGAATTCCGACGAATCAATTTGGAGGTTCGCGAGGGGCGACCCAGGGAAGTCGAGTGCAACGTTCGAGTCCACGGCCCCGACGAAGGCTGAACCCGTTGCCGCAACGTCGATGGCGAAGGGCAGCTCGATGGCGCCCGTCGGGATGAGCTTCGTGTCCGCGCTGAGCGACTGCAAGCCTGTGCCGGTGGCAAGCGTCAGGTAGCACGCAGCGGCGGGGCAGCCCGCGATGGCTTGCGGCTGCCGCCAGCTCTCGGTGACCGTCGACGACACGACCGCGTCCCATTCCGAAAGCGAGAACGTCGACGACCCTCCACCGTTTGCGACGTTTCGGACGAATCCGCGCCATTTTGCAACGAGCGCGTTGTTCGCCGAGGTGGTCTCGGGGTCGGTCCAACCGCGGCGAAGCACCGCCGCGAGCGTCTCGTCGCCCTGAACCGCGCTCGCCGGCGTGACGGATGTATCAAAGCGCGAGAAGAGGTGCACGGTGCCCGCCCAGCGACCGTCGAGGGACGATGCATACGAAACGCGGACGGAGCGCACCCCGCCATCGCTCGCGACCTCGAAGACGCCCTCCCATTGCGCGGGCGTGGTGCCACTGGTGGCGTCGATGAGGAATTCCGCGGTGGCCCCCGGGACGACGCGAGCGCTCGTTATCGAGGAGCCCGCTTGAAGCGCTCCGCCATCGACCGCCATTCGAACGAACGGCATCGCGAAGACGGGAGGCGTGGCCGTGGGGGCGTCGACAACGAGCGTATCGGCCCCAGAGATTCCCTGCGTTCCCGGCTCGCGGTGCTCGCGTTTTCGCAACGTGAACGCGATGGATTGGAGTCCGTCGTTGTGGACCTTGATGCGCGCGGTCGCGGCGCGGTTCGTCAGACGGAAGGTATCTTCGTCGAGGGAGAACGAAGCGGATACTGACGTCTGCGGCGCGGCCGAGGCGGGCACCGTCGGCATGCAAAACCCACGCGTTCCGTCGACGAGCGTGCAAGCGGATGACTGACCGCTTTGCGCGGCACACGCGGACGCGTTCGAGTCACACGGCTCGCGGCAAACGTGAAGGTGGCAGCGCCTTACCCCGCCGCAGTCGCTGTCGTAATCGCAGGTGGATGCGCAGGAGCCTGCCACACAGGTCTGAAACGATGGGCAATCGGTCGCGCTCGTACAGGCCACACCGGTCGTGGGCACGCCGGCGTCACCGGCAACGCATGTACCTTGCACGCAGTTCGAGCCAGGAAGGCACCCGTCGATGAGCCCATCGGCGCCGCAGCGAGCCACGACGCCGGCGTCGCTCGCGAGGTCCGCGCGGCACGGCGTGAAGCATCGGCTCGCGAGGGCCGGTGGCTGATCGTCGATGAGGTCCGCGCGCACGCACTTGAAAACGCGGCTATCGCACGCCAGCGTCGTCGATGCGCACGTCTGGTCGGCCCGACACGGGCAGCCTTCGGTCCCGGCGGTGCAGGAGACGCACGTACCGTTCTCGCACTGCGCATCGCCGTTGCATGTTCGGTTCGCAAAGCACGCGGAGCCAACGTCGCCGATCGTTGAACTGCACACGCCCGAACGACACGCGAGGTCCTGGCCCTGGCAAGCGCCTGCGTCGTCACAGGTACAATCGCGAACGCCCGCCGCGCAACCGGGCCGAGCTCCGCAGGTGCCTTCAGAGTTGCAGACGAGAAGCCCGTCGCAGGTGCCGTTTGGGTAGCACGCGCACGCCGCAGCACCGACGCAACGGCTCGCTCCCTCGGAGGAGCACCCGGAGATGAGCCAGCTCGACAGGATGAGAACGAGGCCGAAGAAGGCCGAGACAACGGCGCTCTTCAGGCCGAGCGCGCGCGGTGCGTACATCGCTTTCATGGTTGGTATTCCCTCACGGACGCGTCTTCGTGATCTCGAGCGTGCGTCGCAGCTCGAGATCACGCGGTCACGTGCCCCCGGCGTCGCCAACGACGTCTTAGTGAGGACGCTCGGCTCGTCACAAGGCGCCGCGGCGCGCTGAACCCGCGAGAGCTTGCTCGCAATCCCCAAGCAAGTTGTCCAAGATTTCATTCGTGAACCCTTTGAGAGGCGCGGCGCTCAAGGTTCAAAGTGAACTCGCGACGCTGAAGTCCCATGAATGCTCCGTATGCGCGAAGCCGTTGCGTCCGAGCTAGCACACCCGCTCAGCAATGGTCGATGACGAAAGTGGCTCTGTTGCGAAAGAGGTGGTTCGCCCGGCCGGACGATAACCTTCGCTGATTGGGCCGCTCGTGCGAGCGCGTTCGGGAAAGCCCGCTCGCACACGGACACTTCGAAACACCGGCCCCGCGGAGGCCTCGCGTTCTTCAACGCTTTTCCTGGGCGCTCGATTGTGCTGCGTTGCGTCGCCATGTCGCGCATTCACCGCACGCTTCCCGCTCAAGGAACCGCCATCGGCATCGCCTACTCGGGCGGCCTCGACACCCGCACCGCGGTGGCCTGGCTCTCGCGTCGAGGCATGAAGGTCCACGCCTACACGGCCGACCTTGCGCAGCCGGACGAAAAAAATCCTGCCGACATTCCGCCGTCGGCGACGGTGCACGGAGCGGTCCAAGCGCGTCTTGTAGACTGCAAGGAAGCCCTCGCGCATGAGGGAATCGTGGCGCTTCAGTGCGGCGCGTTTCACCTGTCGACCGCCGGACGTCGTTACTTCAACACGACGCCCCTCGGCCGCGCCGTGACGGGAACCGCGCTTGTTCGCGCCATGCTCGAGGACGATGTGAACGTCTTCGGCGACGGCAGTACGCACAAGGGCAACGACATTCAGCGGTTCTATCGGTACGGGCTTTTTGTGAATCCCGCGCTCACGATTTACAAGCCGTGGCTCGACGAGCAGTTCGTGGCCGAACTCGGCGGTCGCAAGGAAATGAGCGCGTTTCTTGAGGCGTGCGGCCTGCCGTACACCATGAGTTCCGAGAAGGCGTACTCGACCGACTCGAACATGCTGGGCGCGACCCACGAGGCCAAAGACCTCGAAGAGCTCGGCACCTCCATGCGCATCGTCGACCCGATCATGGGCGTCGCGCACTGGAAGAAAGAGATCGCGATTGAGGCCGAAGAGGTCACGGTCGACTTCGAACGCGGAATGCCCGTTCGTCTCAACGGCAAGAGCTTCGACTCGAAGCACGCGCTCGTTCTCGCCGCGAATGCCATCGGCGGTCGCCACGGTCTCGGCATGTCCGACCAAGTGGAAAACCGCGTGATTGAGGCCAAAAGCCGCGGCATCTACGAGGCGCCGGGAATGGCGCTCTTGCACATCGCCTACGAACGTTTGCTCTCGGTCGTCCATAACGAGAACACGCTCGACCTCTACGCGAACCTCGGTCGCCGTCTCGGTCGCATTCTCTACGAGGGCCGCTGGTACGACCCCGAAGCGTTGCTCCTCAAAGACGCGCTCGTGCGCTGGGTTGCGGCAAGCATCTCGGGCTCGGTGACCATCGAGCTTCGTCGCGGCGACGACTACACCATCCTTCGTACAGACGCCGTATACTCGTCGTATGCACCTCACAAGCTTTCGATGGAAAGAACCGAGGAGCCTGCGTTTACTCCGTCCGATCGCATCGGGGCTCTCGAGCTTCAGAACCTGTCGATCCTCGACAACCGCGCCTTGCTCTTGCACCTCGTTGCAGGCGGCGCGCAGCTTCCTCCGTCGGACTTCGGTCCGCTTGCCCACCTGGCGCCCAAGGGCACGTGACCGGCGCGCGAGTCCCTCGGTCGACTCCCGCAATCGTTCGAGCGTCCATCGGCGTCGTCTTCCCGCCGCTTGCGCGTGCGCTCATGGTGGAGGCGCGCGAGGCCTCGCTCGTTATTCTCGCGGACGACGAAGCGGTGCATCGCATGCGGGTGGCGTTGCGAAAGCTTCGTACCGTTCTGCGCGCATTTCGCGAGGTTTATGGGCGCTTTTGGGTCGAGAACATCCGTGACTCGCTTCGGGCTGCGGCCGACGCGGCGGGCGGTGTGCGAGACGAAGAGGTGTTTCTTCAACGCGTGCGTGACGTGAAGCTCACCGGACGCGAGGCGGCGTCGCGTGACCGTTGGGTGGCGCGTCGCGAGACCACACTCGCGCGCGAACGAGCTTTGTTGTCGCGACGATTCGATGCGGGCCTTCTCGACGAACCGCTTCAGCGACTCGAAGCGCTCTTCGTTCTTCCCGTTTTGCCAGGCCGTGATTCGGACTCGGGGGCGTTCGCGCTCGCAGCGATTGCAGGCGCGGAAGCAGCGGTTTCTCAGCGTATTGACGCCGCGCGCGACGCGTATCGAGCCCATACGGAGTCTCCATCGGAGGCCGCCCACGCCGCGCTCAGTGAGGCGCTCCACGCGCTGCGCATTGGCTACAAACGTGTACGTTACATCCACGAGATTTTCGCACGCACGCTTCAGCCCGAGGCGGCGGCTCGAGGCAAAGAGGCGAAGAAGCTCCAAGGATGGCTCGGCGACGTGCACGACGTGGACGTGGCGCGCCCGAAGCTTGCGGCGGCGACGACGTGCCCCGCGGTGGTTCGCCGCACGGTGCTGACGCAACTTGAAACGCTGGCTTCTGAGCGCCTGGCGAAGCTCGTGACGCTCTTCGATTGGAACGGCACCGAGGCACACGACTCCGCCGATTCATCGCGCCGCGCCGCTGTCATCGAGGCCTGACGTGCCTACCGCCGTTCCCTCGAGCGACAGCGATGGGGCCGTGCGCCTTTCACGCGCGTCGCTTTTCGCGCTCGCCCTCAACGGCATCGTGGGTGTGGGGGTTTTCTTCGCCCCTGCGACCATTGTTTCAGAAGGCGGGGCAGGGTCGCTCCTGCCGGCTTTCGGGCTGGCCTTCGCCTTGTTTTGCCCGAGTCTTGGCGTGTTTGCCGTGCTCGCACGTTTGCTCCCGCACGACGGCGGACCGGCGGCCCATGCGCGTTCCGTGTTCGGCGAGCGAGCGGGTTTCTTCGTGGGGTCCATCGGCTACGTCGCTGCGTTGGCGAGTACGGCGGCGGTCCTTCGGGCGCTTGGCGAGGCCGTCTATCCGGCGCAGGGAAGGGGCGTGGCGCTCGCGTTGCTCGTGCTCTTCGCGGCGCTCGTATCGCGGGGTCTGACGATGTCCGCCCGCGTGTGGTCTTCGCTCACGGTGCTCAAGACCCTGGCAATTGCCACGTTTCTCGGCGCTGCCTGGGCGGCGCTTCCCGCTTCGGCGGAGGCGAGCGCATGGTCGTGGCCCCGTGGTTCGAGCGTTCTTGTCGCAGCCTTTTGCTTTCAAGGCTTCGAGGTCACGTCGGTGGTGGCGGGGCGTGGACGTGCTGCGCGAGCGATGATCGAAGCCTTTATTGCAGCGGCTGTCGTTTATATGGTCTTCGTATGGGTCGCGGATAGGCTTTGGACGTCTGGACGCGTGGCCTTCACATCGGCCGACCCTTACGGGGGGCTCGCTTCGGTGCTCGGAGCGCGGTTTTCGCATGGTCTCGGCGCAATCGTGAGCCTCTCCGCGGGCGGCATCTCGTTCGGCATGGTGGCCATGACTCCGCGTTACGCGATGGCGGCGTGGCCTGCTCTAGGGTCTCGGCGAGCCCTTCTGGGGACAGCATGCCTCGCTGGATTGCTTCTCGTCGTCGACTCGCTTGCGCAGCTCTTTACGTTGGCGACGCTTGCGGTCGTGGCCCAATACGCGGCCAGCGCCTGCGCGTTGTGGGTGAAGGCACCTCGTCCGCTCATGCGCGCCCTTGCTGCGGCAAGCCTTGGGAACTGCGCGATTCTTTCGCTCGCCTCGTCGGCTCGTGAGGCGGCGCTTTTCGTGGCGCTCGTGTTTGCCGCGGCACTGGTTTCCCGTACCGTAATTGAGCCGACACCGTTTCGGCACAAACGGGAATGTCTGACCTCTCCTCCAGCCGACGCACCCTCCTCGCCCTTGGAGCCCTGAACGGCGCCGCGCTCACGCTCGGGCGTTTGGGCTCGGACGCGTATCTGCTCTCACGCGCAACGCCCATCGTGGCGCTGTGGAGCACCGTCATTGGCGGCCTGCTTTTTCCCTTCTTTTATCGCTGGGCACGGGCGCGCCCAGGCAAGCTCGCGCGCCTTGTTCCCTCGTTCGTCGCCATCCACGGCGTGGTGGCGTTGGCCGTTGTTGCTGCGCTTCCCGATGGAGTCTTTCGCGCGGCCGCGTGGACGCTCGTGGTGAGTTTCGGCGCGCTTGCGTTGCGGTGGACAACGGACGAACTCACCGTCCGCCACATGAACCCGGCGTTTGCGAAGACGGGCTTTCTGCGCAACGCGATCGCCTACGAGCTCGGAGGTTTTCTTGCCCTCGGGTGTGTCCGCATCGTTGGGTTTTCCCTCGATCCCGCCACTTTCGCCGCACTCGCCATGGTGCTCGAGATCGCCTCAGCCATCGTGTGCCTCCGCACGCTCGCCATCGACACGTCGCTCGAGGTGAAGATATCGCCGCGCCCGGACGCTCCGACACCGGCGGAGGTCCCCACCTACGCGCCGTTCTTCAAAGTTTACCTCGGCACGCTCTTCGCCGCCGGGCTGCTTCGCGCTCACCAAGAGTACGCGACGAGCTACGTCGTGAAGAGCACGCTCGTGACGTACGAAGCGATTCGCGAGCGAATTACCTCGTTTTATTTGCATGGTGCCGGCGTGACCATCGCCCTCCTTGTCGTGAGCGCGTACGTCGTCGAGCGTCAGCGGGTGTCGCCGATCCGATTGATGCAGATTGCAACCATATGCACCGCGCTCGCCGTCTTCGCCGCGTTCGGCATTGGCGGCGTCGTTCCGTTTCTGACCCTCGACTTGATTCGCCGAAGTGTTGAGAGTGGTCTTTTCGCTCCCGCTGGCCGCATGATCACGGGCTCGTTGACAGGAGAATTGCGCGCGCGCCTCGGAACGCTCGGGTCCGTCATGGGGACGAGCATTCCCCTTGTTGTCGCCGCTCTCGTGCTCTCGGTGAAGAGCTATCTGGGCCTCTCGCTCGGGGTCGTCTTCGTGATCCTCGTTGGGCTCCTCGCGGTCATCGCGCTTCTCACGGTTCGACTCGAGCGCCTCCTCTTGCCGCTCATCGACGACCTGCTCGCGCACCGCGACAAGGCGACGGCCGTGTACGCGGCGGACCTTCTTTCGTTTATACGTCCCAGCGATTTCCGGGAGCGCATGGAGGCGGTGCTCGCGGTCGATGCGCGCGAGGTGCTCCGCAAGACGGTCATTCTCGGTCTCGGCTACGTGCGCGACGACAAGTCCTACGACCGCATCACGAAGGAGTTCGAATCGGATCGCGAAGAGATTCAGCTCGCGGTTCTCGATGCCTTGCTCGCGGCGCGCCACTACCGTGCGGTGCAGTTCCTCGTGAACGTCGTGACCACGAAGAAGACCGCGAAGTCGCTTCGCGTGCGCATGAGCGCGACGAACATCGTGGCGGCCATCTACGGAAAGAGCGGAATTCCCTTCCTTCTGAACGGTCTCGAAGACACCGACGAGCGCGTGGTGGCCAACACGCTTGAGGTCCTCGCGCGTTTCAAAGAGCCGTCGTTGCGGTCGTCGTTCGAGCGCTTCCTTCATCATCCGACCCCGCGCATTCGCGCCAACGCCATCATTGGTTTGCACGGCATCTCCGCGAACAAGGACGCGGTGCTCACGGAGGCGAAGAACATGATCGCCAGCCGCGACCCGGGGCAGGTGTCGTCGATTCTCTACGCCATTGGAATGGAGCGTCTGCGCGAGCTTCACGTGCACGCCCTCGTGCTTCTTCCCTCGGTGCTTTCCTGGGATCCGATGGTGCGAAGGTGCCTCGCGTGGGCCCTCTCTCGCCTTGGTGACAGGCGTGGCTACGACCTCTTCGCGGAACTCTTCGACCAGGACGCGATTCCAGCTGCAAGCTACATGCATTTTTTTGCGCAGCTTGATGCGAGCGAACGCTTCGACGTGGTTCGGTCCATGGCGGTGTTTCGCTGTGCGAAGCCCGATGCGCTTGAGCGCGTGCGCGGCCGACTTGAGGCGTCGAACTTCGATTGCCACGAAGAGGCGGAGTACTTCGATGTGGTCGTCGCTGCGATTCGGACCGAGGAAAAACGCAAGGCAAACGCTTCGTAGGTCGGGGTCGCGTGTCAGGGCGTGCGCGCGAGAAACGCCTGATGCATGGCCGCTTCGCTGTGGCCCTTTTTGATGTCGGCGGCCGTCAGCCCGCTCGCAATGCGGTCAACGACGATGGTTCCATCTTCGACGTGAAACCATGCGCGCCACGTTCGGTAGGCGATGCACGTGCCTTCGGGGGTGACGCGAATGCGGCGATAGGGGCGCGGCTCCGGGCCAAGCGTGAGCGTCGTCGTGAGGGGCGTCTCGAGATCGAACTCTTGTGACAAGAGAAAAGACAGGGCGGCACGCGCGATAGGTGCAAACTTCACAGGCCACTTTGGGCCCGGGTCCGCGGCGGTTTCGAGCCAGCCCGAGCCCGCCTCGGGAAAGGCATCGGCGTAGGGGACGTAGGGCTTGATGTCGATGACCGGTGTGCCGTCGAGAATGTCGAGGTCCGACACGACCACCGTGAGGCCTTCGACACGCACGAGGCGCACGCACGTGAGCCCGATTGGATTCGGACGATGCGGGGACCGGGTCGCGAAGAGGCCTCGACGCCGAGCGCTGCGCGGAGGCTGCACTTTTGGCCGCCAATGCTCCGCGCGGTCAAACCAGGTGAGCACCCAGAGACGCTCCCAGCTGTCGAGATCCTCGAGCGCGTGTTCGAACCCCGCCTCCGGAAAGAGTTCGATGCGACCTTCGACGCCTTCGGCCACGACGCCTTGGCGCGGAGCATCGACCTTGTGAAGGTAGGGCGTGCGCACCACGCCAATCGGGCGGAGCGGAAGGAGCGTAGGCGGCGTGCTCATGACGTGACGACGGCTACCTGAGTCCGTACGCCGCGGGGAGAGGGCATCGCGCGTCGTGCGTAACTTGGGGAATTTGCAGCGCTCGCGCCTTACCGAAAGTTGCGCCTCACCGCGAGCCTCGCGTAAAACGCGACGGCGATGAACGCGATTGGCCTCATCTCGCTTGGCGGCATGTTGCTCACAGGAGCGGCCCTCGTGGCCATGCGCGTGGAGGCTCGTCGCGGCGCCGTGGATGCGCCGCTCGTCCACTGGTTGAAGGTTCCGTTGAACGCGGCAGGCTTCGCGGTCCGCCGGCGACTGCGTTTCTCTCGCGGGCCGTACACGCTCGTGAACGAGGAAAAAACCAGCCTATTCGCTTACCTGCCCGCGCACGAGGCGTTGCAGGCCGAGGCACGCGAGGTCGAGCTCCGAAGTCGTTACTCCCTTGAAGCGTGCGCAGCCGAGTCGACGCAGGACGATTACCGCGAGGTTCTCTACCACCTCGATGTGCTCGACACGCTCGATGCGGTGCCCCAGCTCGTGCCTCTCGACGGCGCTGCGAGGCTTCGCGTTCTCGACGTTGGCTCGAAAGACTTTCGTTACGCGCTTGCCCTTGAGCGCTGGATATCTAAGAAAAATACCTGCGATGTGAGTCTTCGCGGCGTCGAGGTCGACGTGAACGGCCTCTACCGCAATCTTCATTCGCGGCGCGAGCGTGCCGAGGCGTACTGCCGCGCGGTCGGGCCTCACGTGGCCTACGACGTCGATGATTTTCTTACGTACGACACGCCACCGGTCGACGTGCTGACGGTCTTCTTCCCGTTCGTCCTCGCGTTCACGCTCGTGGCGTGGGGACTTCCGCTGCGCCACTTCAAGCCGGAGCAATTCTTTGCACGCTACAAGCAACTGATTCGGCCAGGCGGATTGCTGCTCATCGCGAATCAGACGAGCGAGGAGAAGGTAGCGGCCTTCGCGTTGATGGAGAAGCTCGGCGGCTTTCGTCTTGTCACCTCGAGGCCCATGCGTTCGAGGCTCGTGAGTTACCTGGCGGAGGTCGACGATCGCCACGTGCACGTGTGGAGGCGCGAGGCGTAGGCGAGACTTCGGTTCCTGCGCGCGGTCGGGAGCGGCCAAGCCACGAAGGGTCAGCCTGCTTGCAAGAACGCTTGCACAACGTCGACTGCGACGCGTTGATCCTTGGCAAAATGCTCAGATTCATCGCTTCCGCGGGCGAGCGCGACGACGACACTCGGGCCGTCGTCGACCGCGACGGTGACCTTCGCGCGGGCGGGCAAGAAGGCCACGTGGGGGATGGTTCCGTTCGCCGTGTCGCCGCAAGCCGCAGCGACGCGAAGCTCATGAGGGCGCACGACGAGGCGCGCTTTCGTGCCCGACGCATGCGCGAGCGCCGCAACGCGAAGCTTTCCGAGATGAAACACGCCGCCGTCGACGAGTCCGTCGAACACTTGCGCATCACCAATGAATTCCCGTGCAAAAGCAGAGGCTGGAGCGTCGACAAGCGAGCGCGGTGAGCCTTGGTGTTCAATGCGGCCGTGGTTGAGCACGACGACTTCGTCTGCGAGTTCGATCGCTTCCTCTTGGTCGTGCGTGACGAGAATCGTGGTCAACCCGAGGTCGTGATGAAGCTCGCGGAGCCACCGCCGCAACTCGGCGCGCACCTTGGCGTCGAGGGCTCCGAACGGCTCGTCGAGGAGGAGAATGCGAGGTTCGACCGCGAGCGCACGCGCAAGGGCCACGCGCTGCTTTTGTCCGCCAGAAAGCTGATGAGGGAGCCTTTCGCCATGGTCGGGCAGGCCAATGCGCGCGAGGAGTTCGGTGACCCGGCTCCGAATGAGGCTCTCGCTCGGACGCTCGCGTCGCGGCTTGACGCGCAGCCCGAAGGCGACGTTCTCGAACACCGACAGGTGGCGAAAGAGCGCGTAACTTTGGAACACGAAGCCGACGCCTCGCTCGGCGGACGCGAGCCCGGTCACCTCTTCCGAGTCGAAGATCACACGGCCCGAATCCGCGGCATCGAGGCCGCCGAGAATGCGCAAAAGTGTGGTTTTACCCGAACCAGATGGCCCAAGAAGCGCGACGAGTGCGCCGTCTTGGATGCGAAGGCTTACGTCGTTCAGCCCCTTGGCGCGGCCCCAACCTTTGACGAGATTCTGCGCTTCGATGCTGCTCATGGGCTGACCTCTTCGGCGTTGACGGTGCGGGCCACGGCGGCCTCGACAGCTTTCTTCACGGCGAGCGATGCGATGGCGACGAGGGCAAGGAGTGCCGCAAGCACGAAGGCTCCGGTCTGGTCGTACTCGCCGTAGAGCGCCTCGATGAGAAGGGGCACGGTCATCGTTTCCCCGCGAATTCGGCCGGAAACCACCGACACGGAGCCGAACTCTCCGAGGGCACGCGCGAGTGCTCCCACGGTGGCATGGAGCAACGGCAACGAGAGGCCCGGGAGCGTCACGCGCACGAAGGCCTGAAACGGCGTTGCGCCGAGGGATCGTGCCGCGAGTTCTTCCGCGGGGCCGAGGGCCTCCATGAGCGGAATGAGATCCTTCGCGACGACGCTGAGCGAGACGAGGCTCGTCGCGAGAATGATTCCTGGAGCCGCGAAAAGTACTGGAAATCCCCTGGCTGCGAGCCAATAGCCAAGCGGCGTGTGCGGGCCTACGACGAGCACGAGGAGCAGGCCCGCGACGACGGGCGGAATCGCGAAAGGCACGTTGAGAATCGCCGCGAGCGCTCTTCGAGACGGGAGCTCGGTGCGCGTCACCACCCATGCAGCGGCAACCCCGAAGACCGTGACGAAGGGAACCGACACCGCCGCGGCGAGGGCCGATAGACCCATTGCAGAATGCACGTCCGCGCGGGCGAGCGTTCGGAGCACCGGATCAAAACCTCGGGAAAATGCGTAAACGAACACCGCTCCAACCGGCACCGCGACGAGCGTGGCGACGATGGCCACCGCGACGGACACGATCGCCCAGGCGGCTCCGTTCGGTCGGCGTCGCGCAAGAGTGTGCATGTTACAAGCGTTCGGCTGGAACGAAGCGAGCGGTTGCGCGACGCTCAAGTCCGGCCACCGCCGCGAGCAGAACGCAGGACGCCGTGAGAAGCGCTATCGCCAAGACAGCCGCGGCGACGGGCTCATGGTCCTCGAGGCGGGCCACGATAAAGAGCGACACGACCTCGGTTTTGAAGGGCAAATTTCCAGCAATAAAGACGACGGACCCGTACTCGCCGAGAGAGCGCGCGAGCGCGACGGCGAACCCCGTGATCGCTGCGGGCACGAGCTGCGGGAGCACAACGCGCCATGCGACGGTGGCCTCGGAAGCTCCGAGTGATCGGGCCGCTTCGAGGGCGCTTTCATCGAGCACGCGGACGACAGGCTCGATGGCGCGAACGACGAAGGGCAGTCCGACGAACGCGAGAGCGAGGGAGATACCGAGGGGCGTGTAGGCTACACGGATGCCGCTTGAGGCGAGGAAACGGCCTAGCGGACCCGTCTCCGAGGATAGCGCGGCGAGGGTGAGGCCCGCCACGGAGGTTGGAAGCGCAAGGGGCATGTCGACGAGCGCGTCGACCAAACGGCGTCCGGGAAAGTCGTAGCGGCCCAAGGACCAGGCGATGGGGAAGGCGAGGAGCAGGTCGACGAACGCCGCTCCGATCGAGGTCAGAAACGTGATGCGAAACGCGGCCAAGACGCGCGGAGCGGTGAGCAGTGATCGCACGGACGCGGCGCTCGCTTCGCTGGCACGAAACGCGAGCGCGGCCAGGGGAACCACGACGAAGACGGCGATGACCGTCCACGCGAAGGCCGCGGCGAGGGTGCCTGTCGGCAAGTGCTTCATGCGCGCGGGCGGGGCGGGCGGAGCGAAAGCGGTGGAGGCGAGGGATGCGTCCGGCGTGACGTTCATCGTCGTGCCTCGAGGATGCGATCGAGCAGGCCGCCATCGGCGAAGTGTTTGGCTTTGGCTGCGGACCACGAGCCGAACGTCTCCTCGACGGTGAAGAGCGGCACGGCGGCGAACTCGCGTTGATGGGCGGCGAGAACCTCGGCGTTGCGTGGACGAAAGTGCGCGCGCGCGGCGGCTTCCTGCATTTCGTTTGTTTCAAGCAACGCGACGTAGCGCTCGGCCAATGCGCGCGTTCCATGGTGGTCGACGTTCGCATCGACGATGGCGACCGCAGGTTCCGCGACGATGCTTGCGCTCGGCGTGACAATCTCAATGGGCGCGCGCGCGCGTTCGTCCCTCGCGAGATAGGCTTCGTTCTCCCATGTGACGAGCACGTCACCGATGCCGTTTTGGAGGAAGGTGGTGCTCGCCCCGCGAGCGGTTGCGTCGAGGACGACCGCCTTGCCGTACATCGCGCGCACGAGGGATTCTGCAGCGATTTCTGAACCGTTTGGCTGACGCAGTGCCCAGCCCCAGGCCGCGAGGTACGAGAGTTTCGCGGCACTCGACGACTTCGGATTGGGGGCCACAAGAGCCACGTCGCTTCTCGCGAGATCGCTCCAGTCGCGGACGTTTTTCGGATTGCCTGCTCGCACGACGAAGACGATGGTGGACGTGTAGGGTGCACCCTTTCCTTCGCGAGCTTTCGCCCAGTCGGGCTTGACCAGTTTCGCGTCCGCGAGGGCGTTGACGTCGTCGGCGAGCCCGAGCAGCACGACGTCCGCTCCGAGGCCATCGACGACCGCGCGCGCTTGTTTGCCGGAACCTCCGAACGACTCGCGAACCGTGACCGTGCGGCCCGCGGCGAGTTCGTCGGAGAGGAAACGCTTGTTCGCCTCAAGGACGAGCGTGCGCGCCGGGTCGTAGGCGGCGACGAGAAGGGCCGACTCGGGGCGGGGTGAGCCCGTGCTCTTGCCGCAGCCGCCGAGCGTCAGGGCCCCGAGAAGGGCGACGGCTCCGGCGTGACACAAGCTGAACGAGTGTCTACTCATAGCAGCGTGAAATCGTGGAAAGGCTGCGCTTTGCTCGGATCGGCCGGAACGTTCAGCGAACATGTGTCTACTTTAGTGAACATGTCACAGAAAGCAAGGCGTAAGACGCAGGGCGTTAGAAGTCCTGGCCGCCTTGAAACGGGCGAACTCCTCGGCCCTCACGCGCTCTTCGCTTAGAGCTGAATCGTGTCAGGACGATCGGGCGTTTTCACGCTGTCGAGCCAGTCGCGCAGCCCCTTGGCCACGTTCATCGGCACGTTTTCCGCCCATGCATCGGCCCCGACCGCGGCGACGGGTTTGCCTTTGTCGTCGAGCAGGAAGAACCACGGATGGGCGTCGCGGGTCATTCCGAGTTCGGCCATTTCGACCGAGAAGGCCTCCACGTCGACGCGAACGACGGAAAGTTCCGGGAGCGCGTGCTTCAGCAGCGGGTCGTCGAGCGTTGCCCATACCTCGTCACACGACGTGCATCCGTCGTAAGACGTCATCACGACGATGGAATGGCCTTCGCCCGCTTCCTTGAGCGCACGCGCGAGTTGATCGCGGAGAGGCTCGCCGTTCACGGCCAATCGCTTGGGCATCGTCTCGGTTTTCGAGGGCTCCTTCGTGAACGGCGTTGCGGTCCCGCCCGGATGAAAGCGAAAGCCGTGAAGCCCCTGCTTGTCGAGCGATTCCCAGGAGACGGTCTCTTTCAGCTCACTTCCGGTGCTCACGCCGAGGGCGATAAGTCCGAGGAAGAAGATGTTCACGGTGACGACCAACCCGGCGAGCAAGAGTGCGGTGTTTGCGAAGGCCATCGCGGCACCGCGCGTCCCTCGGAGCACGAGAAAGCGTCGAGCGCGCTGTCCGAAGAGCAACGCGAAGCCCGCGGGAAAGAGCTGAACGCCGCAGCAAGGCACGAGCGCGAGGAGCGAAAGCGAGAACGCTCGGCTCGCAAGGGCCAATGCCTCATCGGAAGAAGGCAACGGGGGCTGAGGCTCGCGAAGCGCCATGACCCTCACCATGCCCGAAATTCCTGCAATCGGCGAGGGGCGCGATCTGCCGCAAAGTGGAGGCGCGGCCCGTGACGAAGTAGGGTGGTCCCCATGACGAAAGATCAGCTCGAAAGTGTTCTCCAAGAAGGCGGCGCCACCAAGGAAAGCGCGGAGTGGAAGTTTCCGGAGGGCGTTGGCGTCACGTTTCACGTGAGTCGCGGAGCGGCTGGCGTTCAGGTGGCGAAGATCGAGTCGGTTCGCATCGACAAGACGCTCGTCGTTGCGGCGACCGCGCGCGGGGATCGATTCTCGTTCGACCTGGCCGACGTGGTGGCGACGCAAGTCGAAGGCGTTCGTGGCCAAGTCGCTCGCCGAGCTGGATTTTAACAGGGTTTCGTGCGGCCTGCGCGAGGCCTTCGCGAGTTCGGCGTCGCGCTACTTCAGAACGTTCCGCCGATGCCGAGGGTCGCTCCACCGGCCGTCGGCGTGATCGTTGGCGACCACTGAAACGCGGTCGCGCGGCGTGGTTCGTCGCGTCGCATGCCCTTCGTGAAGATGGCGGTCGCGATGCCTCCGCCGATGACGCCAACACCCGCGACAATCGCTCCGACCTCCGCATTGCCGCTTGAGCCCGTGAGGCCGAAGTAGAGTCCACCGAGCGCGATGCCGCCCGCGAGCGCGCCGAAGTCCAGGTAGCGAACGTGCGCGATGCTCGGAGAAAGCTCGCGCGCGTAAAGTGCTCCGACGGCCGTACCCGCGGCGACGGACGCGAGCGAAACAGCTGCGTACGTGTCGCCACTGGCTCGTCCCGCCGCAGAGCCAAGGGCGCCGAGCACGTTCGCCCAGAGTGCCGACGACCCCACGAACGACATCTCGCCGGGGGTTGTGCCCCATGCGTGATTGGCTCCGAGTCCTGCCGCGCCGCCCAGGGTGACCGCGCCAAGGAGGTAGCCGATGTTTTCCTTTGCGCTGCTTGAGTCGGCGTAATGCAGCATGGGAAGGGCCAGTTGCATGCCCACGAGGGCGCCGCTCACGATCGCCTGCGGTTCACCGTAGGGGCGCGTGTTTCCATGGTCTGCATACGCCATCGCGCCGGCGGCGAGTCCGATGCCTGCGAGAACAGGGAACACGATGCCTGCGGGGCTGTCCGCCTTCGCGAGCATCGACGCATATACACCTATCCCAAGACCATACGGTACCGATAGAAGGTAATACTGGACGATCTCATCGTCTGTGCGTTCATCGGGAAGGTTCGCGGGGGCTTTGCCTGCGACTGCGTTTCCCGCCGGGAAAACCAAGTGAGCGCCCGTGCGCATGTAGCGGTCGGCGAGGTCACGGAGAGCCTTTGCTCGCGCGCCTTCGTCGGCGGAGGCACGTGCTTTGAGGACGACGTCGAAGAACGCGCGCGCCTCTTGAAATTGACCGCGCGCAAACGCCTCGACTCCTTGGTCGAAGGTCGAGGGCTCGGCCTGTGCTGGCGTCTCCGCGGGCGAAGCGGTTGCCGCGACGGGCTCGTCGGCCGAAGCTGGAAGCGAGAACGCCAAGGTCGCGAGGGCAGGGAGCAAAAATCGGATCGATGGCATGGTCACGCTCAAAGAGTTGACGGTGGTGGTGGCGCGGCGAAGCGGAGAACTCTTCACGCTTCGTTCGGGCGCGTTACGTGGCGAACGCAGAGACGAGCGCTGCAGCAGCAAACGCAATCGGAAGAGCGGCCGTGAGCCATAGCGCACCCGGCTCGCGCAGCATTTGGCGCGTGGCATCGTCTTCAACGCCCGCGCAAGGCATCACCGGGTTTGTCGGCACGCGAACGAGCGTATCGCCAGGGCGGCATGAAAGCCGCGGGAGCGGGCGGACCGAAGGTGACACGTTGGAAGCGGAAGTTTCGAAAGGGTAGTCCATGGCTTTCCTCCACCATGCACCCAGCAAGGTCAGTGCCACAGGTCCCCAATCGGATGACACGGCGTGAATGGCGGCCCGGCGGCGTCGCTCCGTCACCGCTTCGCGCCTGCGGCTTCAGAGAACTTCACCAGCGCCTCGACGGGATTCGGTGCATTCCACACGGACCTGATCACGGCGACTCCATGGGCCCCGGCACCGAGGCATGGGCCGACGTCGTTTTGCCCGAGGCCTCCGAGCGCAAAGCAGCGAAGTCGCGTGACTTCAGCAGCGCGCAGCATGCATAAAAGGCCAGAAAAACCTAGGGGAACGCCTTTGCCAGGGCTCGGCAACACGGGGCTGACGAAGGCTGCGTAGGCTCCTTCGCGCTCCGCGGCGGCGATGTCCGAAGGGGTATGCGCCGGAACACTGACCCACGCGCCCGGCCCGAACACCTCGCGCGCTTCGGCAACGGTGGCGACGTGTCTCCCGAGATGCACGCCGTCGGCCCCGGCGGCTCGCGCGACTTTCGGTGGCCCCGCAAACACGATCGGGATCTGCGCGGTCAGCGCGTCGCGCAACGTTCGAGCAAAGGTGCATTGTGCATCGAGTGGTGCGTCGTATGCACGGACGACCAATGCGAAGCGCGCTCCAAGGAGATGCGCCTCCGACAGCGTGGCCACCGTCGCATGGACGTCTTGGACGCCGTCGGTGACAACGACGACGCGAAGGGCCTCAAGGTCGTGCGCAGGCTCGCTCACCATCGCAAGCTCATGGGTTCACTCGATGAGGCCGCTCGTGGGCGAGGAAGCATTCGCGTAGCGGCGGCGTGGCATGCGGCCGGCGATGAAGGCCTTTCGTCCAGCGGAAACCGCCTCGCGCATCGCCTCGGCCATGAGCACCGGGTTGCCCGCCTCCGCGATGGCCGTGTTCAGAAGCACACCCTGGCATCCGAGCTCCATCGCAATGGCCGCGTCGCTCGCAATGCCCACGCCCGCGTCGACGATGACCGGGATCTTGGCGTGCTCGAGAATGATGGAAAGGTTGTGCGGGTTGCGAATGCCGAGACCCGAACCGATGGGGGCGGCAAGTGGCATGACCGCCGCGCATCCCATGTCTTCGAGCTTGCGGCAAACGATGGGGTCATCGATGCAGTACGGCAGAACGGTGAAGCCTTCTTTGACCAGGATTCGTGCAGCCTCAAGCGTCTGCTCGTTGTCCGGGTAAAGGGTCTTCGGGTCGCCGATAACCTCGAGCTTCACGATGCTGGCAACCCCGAGTTCGCGCGCGAGGCGGAGCGTACGCACGGCGTCTTCCGCTGTATAGCATCCGGCTGTGTTCGGAAGGATCGTCCACCGGCGCCCCGCATGTTCGCCGGAGAGACCTGCGCGACGCGTGAGAAGGCTCATGAGCGATGAGGGCGACTTGTCCGAGAGGTCGACGCGGCGCAGGGCCACGGTGACGACTTCGGCGCCCGAGGCATCGATGGCCGCCTCGGTTTCCTCCACGGATTTGTACTTTCCCGTGCCCACGAAGAGGCGGCTAGAGAAGGTGTGCGAACCGATGGTCAGCGCGTCGCTCGTCATGGCAGCGTTGCTAGCGAACGCACGCGGCGTGGCAAAGCCTCAATGCGCGGGCGAAGGGCAACAGCGTCACTCGGTCGCTGCAAGCTCCGGCAGGCGGATCAGGTAATCGAACGCGCTCAAGCTCGCTTTTGAGCCTTCGCCCATGGCGATGATGATCTGCTTGAACGGTGTGGTGGTCGCGTCGCCCGCCGCAAAGACGCCTGGCGCGGACGATTGACCGCGTGCGTCGACTTCGATTTCGCCCCGAGGCGAAAGTGCGATCGCCCCGCGGAGCCAGTCCGTGTTCGGCAAAAGACCGATTTGCACGAAGATTCCCTCAAGGTCGATGCGCTGAACTTCGCCGCTCGTTCGGTCCCGGTAGACGAGGCCATTCACCTTGGTGCCATCGCCGACGACTTCCGTGGTTTGCGCGTTCACCATCACGCGCACGTTCGGGAGCGTCGCGAGCTTGCGCTGAAGCACCGCGTCGGCGCGCAGCTTCGTGTCGAATTCGAGCACGGTCACCTGGGCGACGAGGCCCGCGAGATCGATCGCTGCCTCGATGCCTGAATTTCCGCCGCCGATCACCGCCACGCGCTTGCCCTTGAAGAGCGGGCCATCGCAATGCGGGCAGAAGGTGACTCCCTTCGTCCGGTACGCGGCCTCGCCGGGAATGCCCATCTCGCGCCAGCGCGCGCCCGTGCTGAGAATGACCGTGCGGCCCTTGAGCGAAGCGCCACTCGCGAGCTTGACTTCGTGGAGTCCGCCGGCTGTTGCTGCGGGAACGAGCTCCGAGGCGCGCTGGGTGGTGATGACCTCGATGCCATACGCCTTCACGTGCTCTTCGAGCTGCGCGACGAGCTTCGGTCCTTCCGTGTACTCTACAGATACGAAGTTTTCGATGCCGACGGTGTCGAGTAGTTGGCCGCCGAAGCGCTCCGTGACGATTGCCGTGCGGATGCCTTTGCGCGCAGCGTAGATGGCCGCGGCTGCTCCAGAAGGGCCTCCGCCAACGATGAGCACGTCGTAAGGTGCTTTATCCGCGAGCTTCAATGCCGCACGCGCCTCGGCGCCAGTGTCGACCTTCCCGAGGATTTCCTCGATGCTCATGCGCCCCTGACCAAACGGTTCGCCGTTTAGGAACACGCTTGGCACCGCCATGATCTTTCGCTCGTCGACTTCGCTCTGAAAGAGCGCGCCATCGATCATCGTGTGGCGAATGCGCGAATTGAGTGTCGACATCGCGTTGAGCGCTTGCACGACGTCGGGGCAGTTTTGGCAAGTGAGCGAGATGTACGTTTCGAAAACGTACGCACCTGAAAGGGCCCGGATGGCCGCAACGGTCGCCTCGTCGAGCTTGGGCGCGTAACCGCTTGCCTGCAAAAGCGCGAGGATGAGCGACGTGAACTCGTGCCCCATGGGGACGCCCGCAAACGTGATGCGCGGCGTCTCGCCGACCTTCCCCACCGTGAACGACGGCCTGCGCACGTCCGCGGCTCCGTCGTCGATGCGCGTTGAAATCTTCGACGAGAGTTCCGAAAGGTCCGTGAGGAGTGCACGAATCTCTCCGGCGGCTTCACTCGAATCGAGGTGAGCCACGAGCTCGATGGGGGCGACGAGCTTGTCGAAGTGGGTGCGAACGGCTTGGGCAATGGAAGCGTCGAGCATTGGGATTCTCCAAGTAAAAGTGGCGCCGCGCAAAAAGCAACGACGCCACGAAAAGCCTACAAGCCGCGTGAGGGCGGCGGAGCTGTCAGATCTTTCCGACGAGATCGAGCGAAGGCGAGAGGGTCTTCGCGCCCGGCGTCCACTTGGCGGGGCACACTTCACCCGAGTGCGAGGCCACGTACTGGGCGGCCTGCACCTTGCGGAGAAGTTCCTTCGCGTCGCGGCCGATGCCGAGATCGTGGATTTCCGCGACCTTGATGACGCCTTCTGGGTTGACGACGAAGGTGCCACGGAGCGCGAGGCCCGCGTCGCCGCCTTCTTCGATCATGACGTCGAAGCTGCGCGTGATGCTGCCCGTCGGGTCGCCGAGCATGATGTAGTTGATCTTCTTGATCGTCTCAGACGCGTCGGCCCAAGCCTTGTGCACGAAGTGCGTGTCGGTCGACACCGAGTAGACTTCGACGCCGAGCTTCTGGAACTCGCCGTAAACGTCGGCCATGTCGCCGAGTTCGGTCGGGCACACGAAGGTGAAGTCCGCGGGGTAGAAGAAGAAGATCGCCCACTTGCCCTTCACGGCGGCGTCGGTCACCTCGAAGAACTTACCCGTCTGGTAAGCTTGGGTCTTGAACGGCTTGATCGTGGTGTTGATGATCGACATCTGATGAGTCTCCGGGTTCACGGCGCGACGGGCGCCGTTCGTGAGGCCAGCTGCAATCGCAGCGTGTGAAGACTCCCTAGTGACCTGGGGCACCTCGCGTCCAACGCAACGTTTCTATCGCGGCGATAGGGCGGCACTATCAGTCGCTCCGCCGATCGCGAGCGCACTGGCGCAGAGGCAAAAAGAGGAGTGACGCGCAGGGGCGGCTCCGCGGTAGCCTTCGCCCACCATGACGACCTCCACTGTACGTGTGATCGTGAACCCGCGCGCGGGCCGGGGAATTCGAGACGAAGATTTGCTGGCTCTTCGTGCTCGCTTTGTCGCGCAAGGGCTGAAGGCCGAGTTCATGATCACGGCAGCTCCGGGTCACGCGGCCGAACTTGCGCGCATCGCTCGCGATGCTGGAGCCGAAGTGATCGCGGTCGTGGGCGGCGACGGAACGATGAACGAAGTCGTTCAAGCGTACATCGACGACGAGGGGCGGCCCGTTGCCGGTCCCGCATTGGCCGTGCTGCCCGCAGGCACCGGCGGTGACTTTCGTCGCACGCTTGGCCTCAGCAAGAACCTCGACGAAGCGGTGGGCCGCATCCGATACGGCGCCGACCATCAGGCCGACCTCGGGGTTCTTCGCTTCAAGAACGACGAGGGAGCGGACGCGTGTCGAGCGTTTCTCAACGTCACAAGCTTTGGCCTCGGCGGGCTCGTCGACCGAATCGTCAACAAGTCTGGCAAGAGGTTCGGCGGGACCGCGAGCTTCTTTCTCGCCACGGCGCAGGGCCTTGCGGAATACCGAAACCAGCCGATACGCATCCGCGTCGATGGCGAACTCTTCTTCGAAGGCCGCGTGGTGAACGCTGCGGTCTGCAACGGTCGCTACTTCGGCGGGGGCATGTGCATCGCGCCGATGGCGGACCCCGGTGATGGTCGTTTCGAGGTCGTGGCTCTTGGCGACCTTTCGGTTCCCGAGGTGCTGGCGTTCACCGGCTCCATCTACCAAGGCGCGCACCTGGGAAAAGACAGGGTTCACGTGACCCATGGCGCCGTCATCGAGGTCGAGCCGCTTTGCCCCGAGCCCGTTCTCATCGATTGCGATGGCGAGGCGCCGGGGCGTTTGCCCGCGAAGATCACGCTCCTGCACCACGCGGTGAAGCTCCGCCACTGACGAGGCTTCCTAGCCCGTCATCGTTTCGGTAAGCTCTAGCCCCATGCCGCTCATCACGAACGACGACGCTGCCCGACGCCTTGCGCGCGCCATCGCCGCCGACATCGCGCTTTACCACGAAGACAAAGTGCTTCGCGGCATCACCGACGACAACCTCTTCCAGGTTCTCGATCAGGAAATTGCCGACGGTGAGCGACTTTACAGCCGCCGCGTTGACCCCAGTCTGCACGCCAAAAATTACTTCAAGCGCGCGCTCGTCGACGTCATCGTTCGCAGCAAGGGCCACGTGGCCTCGAAGCTTTGGTGACCGTGAGCAGTGACCGCTTCGTCGTCACGGTGACGAAGGTCGAACAAGGTGAGCGACTCGATCGCGTCCTCTCCAAGCGCGCGAAGGTCGACGCGCGTTTTGGCGAAGGCGTCACGCGAAGCGCGATTCAAAAATGGATCGGTGAAGGTCTCGTGACGGTCGGCGAAAAGGCCACGTCTGCGGACCACAAGGTTCACGAGAACGATGAAATTGCCATCGTTCCTCGCGGTGGCGAGACGAGCACGGTGGTGCCGGACGCTTCGGTACCCTTCGCGGTGCTTCACGAAGACGACGACCTCATCGTGGTGTCGAAGCCCGCGGGCGTCGTGGTGCATCCGGCGCGTGGGCATTACGAGAAGACCCTCGTTCACGGACTCCTCGGTCGCGGACTCTTTCGCAAGGAAGACGTCGAGGCGATGACCGAAGGCGCTTCTGAGGGCGATCAACTTCGTCCGGGAATCGTCCATCGCATCGACATGGACACGAGCGGACTCTTGGTGGTCGCTCGCAACGCCGTGACGCGGGAGGCCCTGAAAATTCTCTTCCAAGCGCACGACATCGAGCGGG
>CAIQDA010000384.1 GCA_903870415.1 uncultured delta proteobacterium | reverse complement strand
GGCAAGATGCCGAGTGCGCTCGAGTTCGTCTTGGGCATCGTCCCGACGACGCTCGTGGATGCGTTCGCCAAGGGTGACGTGCTCCAAGTTCTTTTCGTGTCGATCCTCGTTGGCGTTGCGTTGGCGCGTCTCGGTGAACACGCAGCTCCCGTCCTCGACCTCATTCATCGCACGGGCACCATCCTCTTCGAGCTCTTGTCCATCGTGATGCGCGTCGCTCCCCTTGGCGCGTTCGCCGCGCTCGGCTTCACGGTGGGTCACTTCGGCGTGACAGCCATCGCATCGCTCGCGAAGCTCGTGGCATGCGTGTATGGTACAAGTATGCTGTTCGTGCTGATGGTCTTGGGCACGATCGCGCGACTGTCAGGGTTTTCGCTGCTCAAATTGATGCGTTACTTGCGAGAAGAACTTCTCCTCGTCCTCGCGACCTCGTCGTCCGAGTCGGCGCTGCCGCGGCTGATGGAGAAGCTCGAACGGGCAGGGTGCGATCGGTCGGTGGTGGGTCTCGTGGTTCCCACCGGGTACTCGTTCAATCTCGACGGGACCTCGCTCTACATGACCCTCGCAACACTCTTCGTCGCGCAAGCCACGGACACGTCGCTCTCGTTTCGCGACGAGGTGACGATTCTTGGTGTCCTGCTCGTGACGTCCAAGGGCGCAGCCGGCGTCACGGGCAGCGGATTCATCACGCTCGCGGCGACTCTTGCGGCGGTGCCGGCCATTCCTCCCGCAGGTTTGGCGCTGCTGCTTGGCGTCGATCGCTTTCTCTCCGAAGCGCGATCCCTGACAAATTTCATGGGAAACGCCGTCGCGACGTTGGTTCTCGGTCGCGTAGAAGGCGCGCTCGACAGCGCGAAGCTCGCTGCGGCGCTCGATTCGCCTTCCGCTATCATCGCTGCAGGAGAACCCGTTACGCCATGACCCTCACGCCCCGCGCCGAAGCCCTCAAGGGCACGCTCCTTCGCTTCATGGACGAGTGCGTGTATCCTGCAGAGAAGCCCTACGAGGCCGTTCTCGCGAAGCAATCAAACCGCTTTGAAGTTCCTGCTCTCCTCGAGGAGCTCAAGGCCGAGGCGAAGGCTCGAGGTTTGTGGAATCTCTTCCTCCCGGAAAGCGAGCATGGCGCGGGGCTCACGAATGCGGAGTACGCGCCGCTCTGCGAAGTCATGGGGCGGTCTCCCTTTTTGGCACCGGAAGCCTGCAATTGCTCGGCTCCCGACACGGGCAACATGGAGGTGCTCGCGCGCTATGGGTCGTCCGATCAAAAGTCCGAGTGGCTCGAGCCGCTTCTCGAGGGACGAATTCGATCGTGCTTCGCGATGACCGAGCCCGCGGTGGCCTCTTCGGACGCGACGAACATCGCCTGCAGCATCGATCGCGATGGTGACAGCTACGTCGTGAACGGTCGCAAGTGGTGGACGACCGGAGCGATGGATCCTCGGTGCGCTGTCGCCATCGTGATGGGCAAGTCGAATCCCGAAGCCTCACGCCATCGGCAACAGTCGATGATCCTCGTGCCGATGAACGCGCCAGGCCTCTCCATCGTTCGGTCCTTGAGCGTGTTCGGCTACGACGAAGCGCCGCACGGCCACGCGGAGATTCTTCTGGAAAACGTCCGAGTTCCCGTCGCCAATCTGCTTCTCGGTGAAGGGCGCGGCTTCGAAATTGCGCAAGGGCGCTTGGGGCCTGGGCGCATTCACCACTGCATGCGCCTCATCGGAATGGCGGAGCGGGCACTCGAGGCCACGTGCCGTCGTGCGATTGAGCGCGTGGCGTTTGGCAAGACGCTCGCGGAGCAGGGGGCTCTTCGACACAAGGTTGCCCAGTGCCGCATTGCCATCGATCAATCGCGGCTTCTCACGTTGCACGCCGCCGCGCGCATGGACGCGGTGGGGAACCAAGTGGCGCGCGCGGAGATCGCCATGATCAAGGTCGTGGCCCCGCAGATGGCGCTCGACGTGCTCGACTTCGCGATTCAGGTGCACGGCGCTGGCGGCGTTTCGCCTGATTTTCCCCTGGCGAGTTTCTGGGCCGGGGCGCGAACGCTTCGCCTCGCCGACGGCCCCGACGAGGTGCATCTCGAGAGCCTCGCGAAGATGGAATTCGACAAGTATGGGGCGCGCCGAACGGAGCGAGCCGTCCACTAACGACACAAACAGTTAAGCGCCCGTCTCAACCTTCGGTCGTCGAATGCGGCGCGGCGTCGCTGGCGGCGTTCGCCCCGGCGCATGAAGCTCGGCGGGAGACACCCCAAGGGCGTCGGCGATGGCGCCCATGGTTCGAATCGTTGCCGCGTGACGTCCGCGCTCGACACTTTGAACGGTGAAAAGCGACAACCCGGCGCGGTCGGCAAGGAGGGCCTGCGTCAATTTTCGTGCGCGCCGAATCACCACGACATTCGCCGCGAGGCGCTGAGGTGCTGTGACGGTTGTTCCGCTCGCCGCGGCCAGCCCATCGTCGCCGCTACCCGGCTGACTGACCGCTGCCCCGCGTTCAGGAGCGCCAATGACCGCTTCGGCGCGCGCCAAGAGTTCGGACGCCCGCATGCCAAGCCCATGGGCGATGCGCACGAGCGAGCTCAGTCGCAAGTCCGTGCCATCGGCCTCGATGCGCCGGAGGTGGCGTGGGTCGATGTCCATGCGTTCGGCGGCGTCGTCGAGCGAAAGCTGCTGGGCCTCGCGCTCAAGGCGAAACATCTTTCCGACCGCCATGCGTTCGGTCGAAAGCGCGTCGGGCATGTCCAAGTCGGCGTTGGAGGAGGGTTGGCGGACCACGTAAGTAATGAATTCGATAAGCGCAATGACGGCAAGGGTTTTTATGCCACACAAGAGTTGAATTGCCGGGTGTAAAGCTCGTTTTCGAGCGTTTTTACACACAATTTTGCACGTGTCTTTCAAGGAGGATCAAGTCAAGAGTCTCTCCGCGACTGGTAACTCAACCGTGGCATTGTCTTTCGGCCTATAGAATCTCGACGTCGCGAAGCCGCCGAAAAGCATGGCAAAAATCGGACATCGCCGTTAGCGGAGGCTCGGTGCGTCGGCGAGGAAACGCTCACGGTTACGCGGGCGTTTGCGGACGTGAGACGCCCTGCACGCCAAACGCGGCCGTGGGGCGCATGAGCTCTCGTAAGGCTTGGGATAGCGCGTCATAGGGCCGCGAATGCGCGTACAGGCGTGCCGTTGTGTCCGGTGTGATTCACGCCGGGTCTTGGATAGTTCGAAAGACGTTGCTGCCAGGCGAAGATTTGACGAGCGCTTCTGTGGATTTGCCCACGAGATAACGTTGTGTGTATTAAAATAGTGCGATATGAGCGCATGGGCTCTTCGTGTGCATCGGCTGCATCTTGCGAATGAGCGATTCCGTATGGCTCGGTCGGAACGTTTTGCCGAGACGTCGGTTCCTCGCAGCTCACGACGAATTGCCGCCATTGTGCCGGTCGAACTTGACCGGGCCGGACGCGTGCCGTACGCCCCGCGCACCCATGCTCCGTCACCAGGCCGATCGCCGGACTCTCGCGTACATGGCCCTCACGACGGGCCTGTTTTTTTATCTGTGGACGCGCTCGACGCTGAACGTCGGGTTGTACGCGGTCTACATGTTTCTCTCGATCGCCGTGACGGTGATCGCGCACAACCACAACCACCTGCCGATCTTCCGCAACGCGGCGCTCAACCACGCGGTCGATTACTGGCTCACGGTGTTTTACGGGTTCCCTGCGTTTGGCTGGATTCCGACGCACAACAAGAACCACCACGTTCTCAACAACCGGGCGGGCGACTACACGATCACCTACCGGCTCACCGAGAAGAACCATCTGCCGATGCTTCTCGCGTACCCGTCGGTGAGTTCGTACCACCAGCAAAAGCCCATTCGCGATCACCTCGCGAATCTGAAGGTGACCGACCGCGCGAAGTATTGGTCCTGCGTGATGCAGTACGTGGCGCTCGTGGTGTGGATAGGCGTCGCGCTGCTCATCGACTGGAAAAAGGCGCTGATCTACGTCGTTGCGCCCCAGCAGTTCGGACTCTTCTCCGTGCTCGTTTTCAACTTCGTTCAGCACGTGCACGCGGACGAAGAGTCGCCGATCAATCACTCGCGCAACTTCACGGGCTTCCTCAACGTGCTGCTCTTCAACAACGGCTTCCACACGGTGCACCACGACAAGGCGGGTATGCACTGGAGCCGAGCGCCGGAAGCCCACGCGCTCATCGCGCACACCATCGATCCGACGCTCAACGAGAAGAGCTTCTGGGGCTACATCGTGCGCAACTACATCCTCGGGGCGTTCATCCCGAGTTGCCGCACGAAGTCCATGCGCCTTGCACGTATCGAGGCGGAGTCACGCGTTTCGCAAGCGACCCGGACGACGAGCGGCCTCGAAGCGCTTTCCGCGTAAGGCCTTTTCGGCGCCGTTACGCCTCGCTCGCGAGCCGAGCGATCGACTCGTGGAGAAGCCACTCGTGTGGAAACTTTTCCGCGCGGTCCCGAAGCTCGTCGAGCGATGCGCCCGTGACAGCCTTACCGGCGAGCGCGTTGACACGTCGGTAGAGGTACGTGAGGGATGCAGGTACTTCCGCAGCCTTTGCCGCCCGTGCGGCCTCCTCACCGTTGCCCGAACGGCTGGACGAAAGCTCGCCAAAGGTGCGGTCCCAGGTTTCCGGGTCCGCGGGTCCGCCCGCGACCGATGGCATCGACTCGAACGCCACCACACGCGCACGCGTCGGCAAGTCCAAGAGTTCGCCGTCGAGTTCGACGCGCAAGTTCACCGCCTCCATGCCTGGCCCCATGAAGCCCGACGCTCGGAGGCCGTTCGGAAGATCGAGCGAGAAAGCTCCCTCGTGGGGCAACGCCACAGGCGATCGAAGAATCACCGCGGGCACGAGCGCAGGCCCCGCAGCCGAGCGGCGGTTCCGGGTGATCATGGTCGGACCGTCGAGGAGCACAACCTTCATGTCCTGGTTTTCCCCCCGTTTTTGAAGCCCGTCGAAGACCTGGCCGACGCGGCCCGATACCTCGACCCCGTGCGCGAACACGACGTGATTCACGGTCCGCGAACGAAGCGCTTCCACGAGCCCCGCGTCGCCCCCGCGCTTCCACGCGAGGGTGGCGGCGAACGCATCGAGTACATCGAAGAGGTGATCGAAGTCTCGCGCGACGAAGAGCTGCGGCTGCATGCGCGTGATGTCGTACTCGGTCTCTGCACACTGCAACGAAAGGGGGAGCTTCTCGACCTCGTCCGTCAGGCAGTGGGACGCCTCGCCAAGGCTGCTCAAGAGCCCGGCTCCATAGAGCTTTGGCGCGTGCAAATCCCCGACCAAGCCGTATTCGGCGGTCCACCAATAGAGGCGCGAGGCCTTCGTGTTTTCGGAAATGTAGCGACGGCAAGCACCCGCCGCGACGAGGCGCGCTTCGGCGAGCTCGACGGTCTGAGCGCTTGAGTGCGGGTCCTCTTTGACGATGGAGAGGTGCCGAATCGCTTCGAACGTGGCCTCGTCTTCGATGGACGCGATCGCGCGAAAGCCGACTTCGCCGCAGGCCTTCAGGTACGCCGCGTATCGCTTGTCGGAGAGAATGGGCGCATGGCCCGCCGCCTCGTGAATGATGTCCGGAGCAGGCGTGTAACCTACATGTTTGTGAGACCGAATGTCGGCGGCAATCGCGAGAACCCCGAGGCACTGAAGCTCCGTAAATACGGCGGGCGGAATGAAGCCGCGCACGCCGACCGCGGCCCAACCGAGGGCCGAGAGCTTCTCGTTCATCTCATCGAGTGACGGAATGCGGTCTGCGCGAATTCCCGTGGCTGCGAGACCGGCAAGGTAGCTCGTGTGTGCCGTGGCGGTCAGCTTGGCCGTGAGCTTGGCCATGACGTGACGCCACACCGCGTGATCCCTCTCCGTATAGTCATCGTAATGTTGAGGTACGACGAAGCGACGGAGGTGGGGAGGTAGGCGCTGGACGGCGCGTTCGATCGGCGAGAGGTGTGAACTCAACACCCGCTCGGTTTGCCACGGGACGTGCGTTCTGGAAAACACGATCAATCGACCCAAACGTCGAAATAGCGACGAAGTCGACTGGCGCCCTCGCGCGAAGGAAAACGCTGCAAATTCAAAGCGCTGCGCCGCGTTAGGCGCTGCGTGGGCGAAGGCGGGTCACCGTTTCGAGCGCCCTGACGGCCTCGACGGAGGCTCCGCCACTTGGCGTCATCGCGACGACGGAGACAAGTTGCGGGGCGTCTTCGTCGAGAGCCCATGCGCGCAGGTCGGCCGGAAACGGTGCAAGGCGAGACAGGTCCGGCGCAATCGCCACGGCCTCGTACGCCGTGAGCGCGGGGAAGAGATGGAGGAACGATTCGACGCGCGCAACCTCGTTCACCGCGATTTCCGACGACGAAAAACGCTGCGCGTTGGCGGCTCCATACGGGTCGTCACGAAGCCAGTCGACGAAGCGCACTCCTTCCAAGTGTTCCACGCGAAGGCGGCGTCTCTTTGCAAATTTCGTTGCAAAAATGCTTGTTTTTGGTGCCAAGACCACGAACGGCAAGTCGAGCAACACCTTGGCTTCGACGCCGCGGCGAGAAGGAAGCGGCGTGAACCCGAGGGCGAGGTCGAGCTGTCGCCCTTGCACCTTGCGAACGAGTTCGAGGGCGCCTCCGAACGAGACCTCAAGGGCAATATTGGACCGGGCAAGCTCCGTGCAGAGTGCACCGAGCCAAAGGGAGCCGAGCACCGGGTTGAGGCCCAAACGAAGCGAGGCTGCTGTGGACGCCGCGGCCTTGAGTCGCCGCAGATCGAGCGCATGCATGGGGTCGCGCACGGCTTCGTAAACCCGCTCGCCTGCCTTGGTGAGCAGCAATTTGCGGCCCGGCCCGCGTTCCACCAGCGACGCTCCACCTGCCAGCACCTCTTCGAGCGAGGCGACGTGCTCGGAGATCACCGACCGCGACACGCCCAAGTGGTGAGCGGCTCCGTCGAGAGAGCCTGCCTCCACTGCCGCGAGGAACGACTCAAGCCACGTCAGGTGCCGGGGTATCTTGCGAAGGGCCACGGCGCGAGCTTAGCGAAAACGTGAAGAGTGCACGCGATACGTCACGCGAGGTCGTTTGCTTTGGGCACGAGAAACGCCGCGACGCGGAAAGCGAGGAGTGCCCCGAGCAGTTCGGCGAGGGCGAAGGCCGGTACGTCGGCCAAGCGAATTCCAGCAAATGTGTTCGTGAAGGCTCGCGCGAAAGCCACGGCCGGATTGGCGAATGAGGTGCTCGCCGTGAACCAGTAGCCCGCGACGACGGTGAGCGCGACGGCCCCAGGGGTGACCTTCGCGTTGCGCCGAGACGTGCCGAGGATGACGAGCAAGAGCGCGAACGTGGCGACGACTTCGCTCACGAGAACGCCCGTGCCGCGTCGCACATGTTCGCTCGCCTGAAGGAGCGGCTGGTCAAACATGGCATGCGCAAGAACGGTTCCGGCAATGCCGCCAAGGGCCTGAGCGCCCACGTAGCCAAGGGCGCTCACGGGGGCGAGCGACCGGTCGAGGACGAACACCAGGGAAACAACAGGGTTAAAGTGCGCACCGGACACGGGTCCGAAGAGTTGAATGAGCACGTAGAGCGCGGCTCCCGTCGCGATGGTGTTCGCAAGCAGGGCCACGGCAACGTTTCCGCCTGCGAGGGTGTCGCCCATGATTCCGGAGCCCACGACCACGGCGACAAGAAGTGCCGTTCCGAGAAGTTCCGCGACGAGGGCCTGGGCCGTAGTGGGCGTGGTCATGGGCGC
The DNA here is from genome assembly GCA_903870415.1 of uncultured delta proteobacterium. Classification (GTDB taxonomy): domain Bacteria; phylum Myxococcota_A; class Polyangia; order Polyangiales; family Polyangiaceae; genus CAIQDA01. The sequence continues at coordinate 4,088 of CAIQDA010000384.1, read as the reverse complement.
CGAGTACGCCACGAGCTGCGTCGAGGCAACGAGGTCGTGTGGTTGCGGTACGTGGTCTTGTGCTACGAGGTTTGTCTGGGTGCAGTCACGCTGCAGGACGTGCCCTCGGTCGGGCCGCCGGGGGAGGGGACCATTCCATGCGAGCGATTGCCCGTGTTTTACCGCGAGTCTCGTTGCGCTTCTTCGTGGCGCTCCGGTCGTCGTCGAGGCGTTTCGTTGCGGTCGAGAGTGCGTCGGCGCAGGTGCTCTTTGCGGCGAGCCTTGTCGCCCTCGTCGTCGCGCAGCTCCCGGCAGGCGACGGCCTTCGGTTCGTGCTCACCGAGCCTTTGCCGCGGGTCGGATTGTCTCCGCAGGTGCTCATCGGCGACGGAATCATGAGCCTCTTCTTTTTCGTTGTCGGGCTCGAGCTTCGTCGCGAATTCCTCGTTGGCGTCTTGCGAGATGCGAAAGCCGCAGCGCTGCCCCTCTTCGGAGCCCTCGGAGGTATGGCGGTTCCCGCGGCGATCTACCTCGTTAGCGCCAGGGAAAATGCTGCAAAAGTCGGTTGGGGCATTGGCACGGCGACCGACATTGCGTTTGCGGCCGCGGGGCTTGCGCTCGTGAGCACGCGGCTGCCACCGCCCGCGCGCACGCTCCTTTTGGCCGTCGCGGTTCTCGATGACCTCGGCGCCATCGTGGTTCTCGGAGTGGGCTACGGCGCGCAATTCGATCCCGTTTCGTTCGCGCTCGCGTTCGCGCTCGCGTTCGCGTTCGCAGCGGCGATGGCGTTGTTGCGTCCGGCCAAGAGCCTCACGTGGGTGGTCTTCGGCGTGCTCGCCGCCGCGATGTGGTTCGCGCTCCATCGTGCGGGCGTTCATCCGGCGTTGACCGGAGTCGTCGTGGCATTTCTGTGGCCGCTCGCGAGGGAAAATGCAGCGCATGCGGCGATCGCTGTGACCCGGGTTCTTGACCGTGTTCACGGCCCCGTCGCGTTCATCGTCATGCCGCTTTTTGCCTTCGCGCATGCGGGGGTGCGTCTCATCGGCGAAGGCGATTCGGCGACGCCTCTCGCGTGGCAGGTGTCCTTCGCGGTCACCGCGGCGCTCGTGGTCGGCAAGCCTCTTGGCATTGTGCTTGGGGCTCGCGCCGCCACCCTCGCGGGCCTTGCGTCGCTGCCCGAGGGCATGCGCTGGTCGCACGTCGCTGTCGTCGGCATGCTTGGAGGAATCGGCTTCACGATGGCGCTTCTCGTGGCAGGAAGAGCCTTCGATGACCCGGCCTTGCTTGATGCCGCAAAGCGAGGAATTTTACTCGGATCTGTCCTTTCTGCCATGGTCGCGGCGGTTGTGGCGAATGGCCTCCCAAGGTACCGGGTTCCGTGACGGACGCCGCGGCGTGAGAAGCGTTGCAACGGGAACGCAAATGCGGCATCGGAGGCGTCACATGCGTCCGACCTTTATGACCCACGCGGCCCTCGTTCTGACTCTTTCCCTCTCCTTGTCGGCTTGCGCGAGCACCGCGTCGTCGCCCGCGCCGGATGCGCCGGATGCGGCGGAGCCAGCAGACGCGGCGAACGCGGCGGACTCGGGGTCAACGCTGCCCGTGGCCGATTCCGGACTGCCCACGACGGACGCAGGCGTGACGGCGGCCGATGCGGGCACGAGCGCCGATGCTGGTCCCACGCAGCCCCAGTGGACGCTGCGCCTCACCGTGCCGCGCGACTATTCGGGCACACCGCGACAGCTCTCGGTCGTCCTCGTGAACTCGCTTCCGGTCGTGACGATTCCCGCTGCGTTCCTCACGACGAAGGACAACCCCACGGTCGCCGCCGGGCAGGAGATCACGCTGTCGGGTCCGGTTCCGACGAACCGCGGTCCGTTCAAGGTTCTTGCTGTACTCTACATGCAAGGTGGTGGGCAGTTCACACCGAAGCCAGGCACGGACTACGACGCGGCCTCCTCGGCCAACGTGACCATCACCGGGTCGAGCGTGGACTTTGGCACGATGCCTCTCGCGCTCCACAGCGCCACCGACGGGCACTCGGCGTTCTGAAAGCGCTGCAATTTGCCGAACGGAACGCTCTCGTGCAGCTCGCCGGCTGCGGCATTTTGGTCGTGTGGGCGCGCTCGTGAACCGGGGCGAGTGGTAGCCTGCGCCGATCATGCGCGGTGCCCCTCACGTCTTCACGCTTCGCCAACTTCAATACGTGTCCGCCGTGGCGGAGGAACTCTCGTTTCGAAAAGCGGCGGAGCGTTGTGGCGTGTCGCAACCGTCGCTCTCGGCGCAGATTGCCCAGCTCGAGGGCGCGCTCGGCGTTCAACTCTTCGAGCGCGACAACCGCCACGTGCGGCTCTCTCCCGCAGGCGCGGCGCTCCTTGCTCGGGCGCGGCGCATCCTCGTTGAGGCAGACGACCTCGGACGAGCGGCCGAATACCTTGGAGATCCGCTCGCGGGAACCCTGCGAATTGGCGTCATTCCGACGATCTCGCCTTACCTGCTTCCGACGATCGGACCTGCGGCGCAGCTCGCCCTTCCGCGCCTGCGCATCGCCTGGGTCGAAGAGAAGACGCCGACCCTCGTCGCGCGCCTTGAAGCGGGGGCCATCGATGGCGCGCTGCTCGCACTCGAAGCGGACTTGGGCATTGTCGAACACGCCGAGGTTGGGATCGACCCGTTCGTGCTGGCGGCGCACTCGTCCCATGCGCTCGCTAAAGGCCATAAGCGACTCGCGACGGCCGAGCTGCGAGGCGCCGACGTGCTGCTCCTCGACGAAGGTCACTGCCTGCGCGATCAAGCCCTTGCATTCTGCACGTGGACCGAATTCCGCGAACACGCCTTTCGTGCCACGAGCCTGACAACGCTCGCGCAGATGGTTCAAGCGGGCGCGGGCGTAACGCTCCTTCCGAAGCTTGCGGTGCCGACGGAGGCCGAGCGTTTCGGGCTCACGGTGCGCCGCTTCGAAGACCCGGAGCCGCACCGAACCCTCGCGTACGTGTGGCGTCGTGGTGCCGCACAAGCCGAGGCGTTCCGCGAACTCGCGAAGCTCACGAAGGCCGCGCTGAGCGCATGATCCAAAAAAACAACCGCCGCGCATCCAGGGGATGAACGGCGTATGCATGCCGGATACCGCGAATCATCGCCTCAGGGCGAAGCAGGAAAGGCGAGGACGCGCACCCATGGGTCGGACCAGTTGCCGCCTTGGGCCGGGCTCGAAAACGACGTGTCGCCAACAAGGACAAAGACCAGGTTTTTCCCAGCTTGGTTTGTGTAATACGTTGTATCGGTGCCAGATCCAGCGGAGAGCTGCGCAACGATGGTGGCCGTCGTGCCTGCGACCGAATTGCAAATGTTGCCGTTGCCGTTGCCGACCTCGATGCCGATTTGCGTTTGCGGCGAGTAGTCGCTCGAAGCGACGAGGGTTCCGCCGCCGAATGCCGCGTTCGCGATGGGGGCAACGGTGCGGTACGACGCGCTTCCGACGCTTGTGACGCGATACGGGCAGCTCGAACCGCCGCCCGTGTACGCGAGCACCTTGAGCGTGGTGCTCACGAGGCCCCACTGGCCCGCGGCGCTGCTCGAGAGGTGCACGAACGACCCGCCGATGGAGTTCGCGGCGACGGGGGCCGATGGCGTTTGAATGAGAGAAAGCAGGAGATTCGGCGAGTTGCTTGCATAGCCGGAGCCGCAGAGGTTCGTGTTGCCGCTCTTCGTGCCGCCGCTCGTCACGCATCCGGTGAGCCCCGCCACGTAACCTCCGCCGCTCTTGAGCGACGCGTAGGCAATCTCACCGAGCTTGCGTGCTCCGCTGTTTGGGTTTGCGGCGTTCGCTCCGACGAGCGTGCGGCACGAGGTGCCCGCGTTCGCGTTCTTGATGCCCCAATATTCGATCTTTGCATTCTGCAACGATGTGTTCGTGAGCTGGTCGTAACCGATGACGCTCGAGAACCCGGTGGCCTGCGCAATCGCTCCGCTGACCGTTCCGTTGTCGAGGTTCAGAAGAATGCTCGAACCGGCAGCCGCCTGGAGATTCGGGAACTTCACCGTGTCGGCGATGAAGGGGATTCCCGAGAGGCCGATGCAAAGACCAAACGATCCGTAGTTCGGGCTCG
>CAIQDA010000383.1 GCA_903870415.1 uncultured delta proteobacterium | reverse complement strand
ATCCGTCGCCGAGGGAGGTTTCAAACTCAGCATGTCGCGTGAAAGCCTAGCGGTTTGTCACGCGGGTTGCGCGGCGAGATCGACTCCGCGCGGCCGCACAATGTGCCGAGCGCACGGCGGCTCAAGAGGCGTTCGAACGTTCGTTTTCGCGAAGTAGCGCGAGCGCCTCAATGGCCAGGCGCACGACGAGTGGCCCCACGACCGCGCCCCATGCGCCGAGGGTCGCGATGCCGCCGAAGATCGACACGAAGAGCAGGAACATGTGCATGCGCAAAGCGCCTACACGGGCAAAGATCGGCTTCAGCACGTTGTCGGCCGTGCTGATGATCAGCGCCCCGACCAACGCGACCGCAAGGGCTTTCGACGCGCTCCCGGACGCTGCAAAAGCGAGCGAAATGGGGCCCCAGATCAGCGCGGAGCCCACCACCGGGACCACCGAAGCAACGCCCGTGAGGGGACCAAGCAGGGCGGCTCGCGGGACCCCGAGCGCGACGTAGGCGAGGGTGGCGACGAGCGCCTGCGTGGCGGTGGTCAGGCCCACGCCGAGAAGCAGTCCGCTGCCCGTCTCGCGAAACGCTCCCGCAAAGCGCGTCAGGTGGTCGCGGCGAAGGGGACTGTGGTCGAGGGTCCACGCCCACGCGGCCTCTCCCTCAAGGAGAAGGGTGATGGTCGCTGCAAGATACACGAATGCCCCAACCACGCCTTGCGTCGCGACGCCCGCCAAGCGCGTTCCGAGGGCGTAAATGCTTGAACCGTGGCGATTCATGAGAGCGACCAAGTCGTCGACGCTCGCAGGAATGCGAAGAATATCCGATGCGGCGCCCCCAGACGCGAAGGCCTCGAGTGCTGCCTTCACCGAAGGCGCGCTTCCCACCGAAGCGGCGAGATCGCGAATGGCCGAAATCACGACCAGCGCTGCGACGTAGAGAGGCAACGCGAGGCCGAGGAAAACGAGAAGCGCGAGGAGTCCCGCTGCGGCGCGGCGGCCCCGAACGAGGCGCTCAAGCCTGAGCAGCAGAGGATGCGCGAGAGTTGCGGTCCACACAGCCATCAACAGCATGGGCCACAGGGGCCAACACAAACCCAGCGCGGCGAGCAGGAAAACGCCGGCGGTGAGCTGAAGCGCCCGTCGCTGGCCTGGGGTTGCCGCGAGCGGGGCGTCGCTTGTTGCCGGATTCACCATCGTCATCGTCCGCAAACTAGCAGCTCGAAGCGCCGTCGTGGAGTTCGCGTATGCGGATAAGCAGATGAGGGCAATACGTCGGTTGCGTCATGTATATCCGTCCGCAGGGGGACCGTTGCCGCGCACCTCGCTCCCGTCCATGTGCCGGTCGTCCACGAAGACAATGTCGTGCCGACGTCACGAACCTTCGCGTTTGACGCGGCCGCGCTTTCACGTGGGTAGTGCGGCGATCGACGCGCGGACTATGCCCGCCGCGACTTGCCCATGATGTCGCCAACGCTCTTCGCTCTCGCCCTCGCCGGGCTCCACGCCCATGCCGTCCCAACCCGCGAAACCGCAGAGGTGCGCGACGCCCGTTTGCGGTCAACCGCTCGCGATGCCGTGTTCGCGGTGGAATCGTCTTCACCTCTTCCGGGCATGACCCGCGAGGCCACGCTTCGCCTCGTGCTCGCCACGGCAATCGTTGAGTCAGCGGGGCTCTTGCCCGACGTTGATCGAGGAAAGTTTCGAGGGGATCACGGGCGAAGTGTCTGCATTATGCAAATCAACGTGGGCAACGGTCTCGTGCAATCACCCCATGCGGAGGTCGCCTCGTGGCGCGCGCGCGATCTTCTCTCGGATCGAACGAAGTGCTTTCGTGCAGGTCTCGAGGCCGCCCGGTGGTCGATGACTCTTTGCAGTGCGGCGGGATTGCGGGGGGCCGATCAGCTGGCCGCATACGTGAGCGGTCGATGCACTCCGGGTTTCGCGACCGCGCGTCATCGCTGGTTTCTCGCGGAGCGCATGGCCTTGGCCAGCGTGCCCGAGGCGCTGATCTGCGTGTGATTGGAATCGGCCAACAGCTCGCCGCCCCCTTCGGCGTGCGAGCGCCGACTCGCTCTGTCTCGTGTTCGTCCGCATCCACACATCAACGCATCGAAGGAGAACGGCCATGACGAAAGCACCGAGCTGCCACACGTGCGGCGTAGCGATTGGGCAAGAGGCCTCGGATCCAAGAGACTGCGAACTCGCTCGAAGAGCCACGAGCGTGGCCGCGCTCGGAGCGTGGTGTTTGAGCTGTGAATCCAGCATTTTCTGCCACGCTGGCCTCGCTGCACAACAAGCCGTGGCTCACCGCCTCATCGCCGAAGTCGACGGAATGAGAAAGGCGCGGGGGCGTGGTGATGCTGACGCGCGGACCGTGCCCGAACTCTCGGCCGCGGGGTCATCGCTGGCTTGCGGGCGGATTCAGCTCACGGAGCCCGAGTAGCCGAGAATCATCATGAAGAAGCTGTCAGACGGAAGCAGAAACAGGTTGAGGCTGTCGGTCTCGATGCGCGCCGTGCCCGGGTTGTAAGTCGGCCGAAGCAGCGAAAACGCTGGCCCGATGGACGTGGTCGTTTCACCGTCCTCAAGCGGAATCACCGCCGCGGCCTGAATGCCGACCGCGATGCCGAAGCCCGATTGCTCGAGCGTCCCTGCCGCGAGCGGATCGAACTGCATGTATTGCACACCGACTGTTCCAGAGAGAAGCATCGAACCCGAGCTCGAATCGCTCTGCGTCTCCTTCGTGCAGTTGCCGACAGCGACGCACGTTCGCGGAGTCGTCACCGTCGTGCTCATCATCGAGATCTGCACCGAGGGTTCGACGAAATAGCCAAACCAGGTTCCGCCCGCCGCCCCTGGAAAAAGACCTCCATCGAGGAAGCGAAGCTGCGCGCCGAAGCTCCCTCCGACCATCTCCATGCGATCGCCTGATCCGAGAATCAGTGCGGCGGAAAGCCCCGACTGGGTGGCGCTCGATATCGGCGCATGCACCGCCGTGATTCGCTGCTCGGTCGCGTTCGCGCGAAAGCCGCCCGTGCCGAGGTCCGTGACCGTGGTGCGGGTGCAGCGCGGACTATCGGCCTCGTTGTCGCCCGAGCAGTCCTCCAATGAGTCCGCATGAACGCCGTCTTCATCGACGCGAACCGTTGACGACGTGGGCGGCTTCGCCAAGGTTTGTGCTGCAAAACCGCTGGATGTGGTGCAGGCAAAGGCGACTGAAGCCGCGGCGGACACGAGGCGCGTGGGGAACGGAAAACGAACCATAGCAAGAGCTCCGATCGGAAGCCGACCACACTTCGAGAAACCCCGCGAAGCCTTGGTGTGCCGACCGTGTCCTTGTGTCATACGCGCGCGTGGATTGGTTGCAGAATGCACGTGCGTTCACGACAGAGTCGTGAGGGGCTCGGCGTCTGCTTGCTCCACGAACGGAATCAGGGCGCTCCGCTTACCTCGAGGCATGAGGTTCGACCTCGAAACCACTGCGGCCTTGACGCCACAAAACCCAGGGACTAAGAGCTTAATGAAAGTGATGTTCAACTTCGTTAAGCGCAAATCCTTCGTTTTTGCCGCACCCGTTGCGTCGGCGATGGCGGTTTGCCTTTTTCCAGCGTTCGCCGCTGCGGACGAAACCGAAACGCTGCCTCTTTCGCCGGCGGTTGCGCCAAGTACGCGGACCGCCGACGACGTTGCCGACCCGGACGACGGCCGCGACGACGAGAAGCCCGGCGTGGTGGAGCGAGCGACGAGCGATGCGAGCGTGGCTCCGAAGGCCGACGAGGTGCGAGTCAATGGCAGCAAGGTCGCTCGCGCCAGCGGCTCGGTGACGGTCATCAAGGAGAAGCAGCTCAAGCGCTTCAAGCACGACGACATCCACGCGGTGCTCGCGCAGGCCCCAGGCGTGTACACGCGCGGCGAAGACGGCGTTGGGCTTCGACCCAACATCGGGCTGCGCGGCGTGAATCCGGATCGCTCGAAAAAAGTCACGCTGATGGAAGACGGCGTGTTGCTCGCGCCCGCGCCCTATTCGGCCCCAGCGGCGTACTACTTTCCTCTCATGTCGCGCATCGCGGGCGTGCGTATCCTGAAGGGGAGCGCCGCGATCGCCGAGGGGCCGCAAACCATCGCAGGCGCCATCGACCTGATGACCCGAGCGATTCCGGGCCTCGCGACGGGCGAACTCGAACTCAGCGCAGGTCAATTTGGCTTCGAGCGCCTCCACGGATGGTTCGGGTCAAGCGACGACAAGACGGGCTTTTTGGTCGAGGGCGCCCAGCTCGGATCGACCGGCTTCAAGGAGCTTCCGAGCGGCGCAGACACTGGGTTTTCTCGCAACGAATGGATGCTGAAGGTCAGCCACGAGCTTGAGCATCGCGAGGGGCGTCGCCAAGAGCTTCGCTTCAAGGCGCTCTACTCGGACGAGACGTCGAACGAGACGTACCTCGGTCTCTCGGACAGCGACTTCCGCGCGAACCCGAATCAACGTTACGGCGTTTCCGGCCTCGATCAGATGCGCAACCACCGCACCGGATTGGCACTCACGCACGAGGTCACCTGGGGTCCGGAACTTTCGCTCACGACCACGGCCTACCGCTCGGACTTCGCGCGCGTGTGGCGCAAGGTGAACGGGTTTCGTGGCGCTGACCTCTTCAATGTGCTGCAAAATCCCAGCGATCCACGCAACGCGGTCTACATGTCGCTCCTTCGTGGGCAGGGCGAGTCGGCCTCAAGCGACGAAGCGCTCTACATCGGACCGAACGAGCGAACGTACTTCGCGCAAGGCGTTCAAACGCGCCTTCGATGGAACTTCGACACGGGGCCGTTGAGCCACCGATTCGAGGCAGGGCTTCGCGCGCACCAAGATGGAATCTCGCGCCGTCACACGCAAGACGCCTTCCACATCGCCAACGGCCAACTCATTCCCGAGGGGTCGCCTACGGTCACCACGGCGTTCAACAACGCCAGCACTGGCGCCTTGGCCGCGCATCTCTTTGACGCGATCACCTGGGAATCTCTTACGATTACGCCAGGGTTGCGCGTCGAGGCCTTCCGCGAATCGTTCAACGATCGCATGCCGAATGGCGCGTCGTCGTCGCTCACCGATGCCGTTCTACTCCCGGGCGTAGGCGTCTTCGCGGGCCTCACGAAGCACCTCGGAGCTCTCGCAGGCGTGCATCGCGGCTTCAGTCCTCCAGCACCGGGAAGCGCAAACACCACGCGCTCCGAACTCAGCACGAACTACGAAGGCGGACTCCGCTGGGTGAGCGGCCAGGAGCGTCTTGAGGCGATTGCGTTCTACAACGATTACCAAAATCTCACGGATATCTGCACGCTTTCAAGCGGGTGCGTTGACGCGAACCTCGATCGCCAGTTCGACGGCGGGCGCGCTCGCATCTACGGCGTCGAAGCGTCCGCAGAGCATGACATCGAAGCCGGTGCGTTTCGAATCCCCGTCGTTGCAAGCTACACGTATACGCGGTCTGCGTTTCTGACGAACTTCGTCTCCGACGACCCGAGCTTTGGCACCGTCACGCGCGGCGCTGAGCTTCCGTATCTGCCGCGGCACCAGGGAAGCGTGACGCTCGGCTTCGAAGGAAAAGAAGGCGGAATCGCAGCGATTGGCAACTACGTCGCGGCGATGCGCGAGCTCGGGGGAGCGGCGCCCGTATCGGAGACGCTTCACACCGATACGCAATACTGGCTCGACGTCAGTGGACGCGTTCGCCTTCTCGACAACGTTTCGCTTCAGCTCAACGCTCGCAACGTCCTTGGCGACCAATTCATCGTCTCGCACCGCCCCTTCGGCGCTCGCCCCAACGCGCCTCGCTGGGTGCAAGCGGGCCTCACTGTCGCGTTTTAATCCCTGCGTATCGTTCACATATCGTTTCCGGAGTCCCCGATGCGTCCTTCTGACCGTTCGAATCTTGCCCTGCAGTTTCTCTCGACATTCGTAATCGGAAGCCTCGCCGCGTGCAGCGACAGCGGGTCCACGAGCGCGGTTCTCTCGGACGCAGGAGCCCTCGCGGTTGATGCCTCCGTTGATGCCTCTACGGTGCAGGACGCGGGAACCTCGACTGATTCGGACGCGTCGTCGCTGCCTGATTCCTCAACCGATGCAGGCGCGCCGTATGCCACCACAGTTGTCGCTCGGCCCCTTTCGGTGACGGGACACGACAGGCTCAACAACGTTGCCTACGACCCGCAGGGGCGCATCGTCGCCGTGGGTCAGAGTTGCCCAGGCGTTGCCGCCACGGACGACTGTGCATCGGTGATTGTGCGCATGTTGGCGGATGGAACCCTCGACGCGAGCTTCGGAACCGGCGGCGTCGTCACAAAGAACTTCGCCGTGGGCGCGTCGGGTGAGGTGGCCCGCGGCCTTGCCATCGTTGCCGGAAAGATCGTCGTCGCAGCGGCGGGTGAGCAAGCCGGGGCGAGCGATGCGCGCGAGCGAGACGTGTACCTTGCACGCTTCAACGACGACGGCTCCATCGACAGCACCTTCGGGACGAACGGCGTTGCTACGTTCGACCTCGCTCCAGGCGTGCTTGTGGGTTCGACCTTCAAGACCGACAGTGTGTGGGGCCTTGCGGCGGACGCGACAGGGCGCCTCTACGTGAGCGGTGCCGCCGTGGCACCAGGACGAAATGACACGGATT
>CAIQDA010000382.1 GCA_903870415.1 uncultured delta proteobacterium | reverse complement strand
CGTGCAAGGTCCAACGGCTCCCGCGTCGCTGGTCGCCGCGCTCGCGCTTCTCGCGTCGGTGCCCGAGGTGGACGTGATCATCTTCGGACGCGGCGGCGGGTCCGCGGAGGACCTTGCGTGCTTCGACGACGAGCGCGTCGTGCGTGCGGTCGCGGCCTGCACAATTCCAGTCGTTTCCGCGGTCGGCCACGAAACCGATGTGACGCTTGTGGACTTTGCCTCCGACGCGCGCGCCGCAACCCCGTCGCAAGCCGCGGAGATGTGTATCCCGAGCGATGCCGCGCGCACCCACGCGCTCGCCGATGCGAAGCGCAGGCTGTGGCGCGGGTTTCGCGATCGCTTCAAGGATGCGAAGGACGCGCGAAACGACGCCGCCGAACGCCTCAAGCTTGTTGTCGAGACGGTGCGCGAAGGCGAAAGACTCGTCGACACCCTCGACGCCGCGCTCCGTGAACGGACCGCCGTCGAGCTTCGCGTGGCCCAACGCCGCGCGGGCGAGCTTTCCGCGCGCCTCCAGGTTCTTCACCCGGCTGCGCGACTTGTTTCCCAGCAAAAATGCGCGCATGACCTCGACACGCGGCTCTCGCGCGCAGGCGGTCGGCTCCTCACCGATCGTCGCGATCGCGTGCGTGAATGCGCCTCCGCGCTCCCCTCGCTCATGAGCGAACGGGTCGCCGAATCACGCGAATCCCTCGGGGCCGCGGCCGCACGCCTCGACGCGCTCAGTCCCCTCTCCATTCTCAGCCGAGGCTATGCGCTCGTCACCACGGCACAGGGGCGCGCCGTGCGCACGAAAGACGATGCGCCGGTTGGAACCCTCGTCACCGTCCGCGCCGCCGACGCACTCTTCGACGCGCGCATCGAATCCGTCCACGCGAGCCACGTGAGCCACGCGAGCCACGAAACAGAGGACCCATGACCGCGAAACGATTCGCCCTTCTTGGTGACCCGGTTGCGCACTCGAAGAGCCCGAAAATGCACGCCGCGGCGTATCGCGCGCTCGGACTTGACCACTCGTACGAAGCGCTCCACACGCCCGCCGAGGCGCTGCCCGCGCGCATCGAGGCGTTGCGTCGCGGCACCTACGACGGGTTCAACGTGACCGTTCCCCACAAGACCCGCGTCGTTCCGTTCCTCGACGAACTCGCACCGAGCGCGCTCATCGCGGGAGCCGTGAACACGATCGTGCGAACCGATGCGGGAAAGCTCGTCGGCCACAACACGGACGCGCCTGCTCTCGCGATCGAACTGACGCGACTCGCTCCGGACCTTGAGGCTCAAGCGCCCTCGCTTCGCGCCCTCGTCATTGGCAGCGGAGGGGCCTCACGCTCGGCGCTTTGTGCGCTCGCCATGAGCCTTGGCGTGAGGGAAATTGCTGTGCGCGCGAGATCCCTCCGCGACGACGCCGCGGTGGCGGAGTTCCTCACGTCGATGCGTGTACTCCTCACACATGCCGGGTCGGCGACAAAGCTGGTCGTCGAGCCCTTTGAGGCAAACGCCGCGTCCGAGGAAACCTTCTCGTTCGTGGTTCAAGCCACGAGCGCAGGCATGCACGGAGGCGAGCCGGGCGACGGTGTGGCGTCCGTGGTGGAGTGGTCGCACTTGCCCGCGCGCGCGGCGGCATTCGACGTCGTCTACGTTCCCCCGATGACGCCGTTCCTCAGCGCCGCCAACGAGCACGGGCTTCGGCACGCCAACGGCCTCGGCATGCTCGCGCGCCAGGGGGCCCTCGCCTTCGAACTTTGGCTCGGCACAGCGGCTCCCCTCGACGCGATGCTCACCACCTTGGTGTAAGGCGATTTCCATGACGAGCAGCGCCCCGCGCGACATCACCGTGCACAAAACCTCCGGCCCGCGCTTCGGTGTGCGCGTCGGGTATCGGCGCATCGTTCAGTTCCTCATCACGCTCATCATCGTGCCAACGGTGTTGCTGCTTTCGCTCGGCATCGTCGTGCTCGTGCAAGGGCGTGCATTCTACACGCTTATTCTCGGCATCTTGATGCTGAGTCTCGTGGCGGTGCTCATCACAGGCACGGTGCTCGTGCTCACGTTCGTGCGTCGCGAGGCAAAACTCAGCGAGCTCCAGGCGGACTTCGTCTCCAAGGTGAGCCACGAGCTGCGCACACCGCTCACAGCGATTCGCCTGTTCGCCGAAACCATCGAACGCAAGCCGGGCGATGCCGCGCTCGCCGCCCAGTGCACCACGGCCATCATCACGGAGGCCGATCGCCTCGCGGCACACATCGGTCGCCTGCTCGATTGGGGCCGCATGCAGTCGGGCAAAAAGCTTTATCACCTGGCCGAGCTCGACCTTCGCATCGTGCTCGACGAGGCGGTCGCCGCGTATTCGCCGATTCGCCTCGACCCGCATCTTCACTTCTCGTTCGTGCCACGCGACGAGCCGGTGCTTGTGTTTGCGGACCGCGCGGCGCTCATCGACGCCGTCGTCAACCTCATCTCAAACGCGCACAAGTACGGCGGCAACGACCCGCGCGTGGAGCTCGATCTCACCGTGGGCGCGAGGTTCGCGACCGTGGCGGTGACCGATCACGGCGACGGCATTCCGCGGCACGAACAGCGACGCATCTTCGAAAAGTTTTACCGCATCGACGACAGGCTCTCGCGCATGAAGGAGGGAAGCGGCCTCGGCCTCGCCATTGTCGACCATGTCGTGAAGGCCCATGGCGGGGAGATTTCCGTCGATAGCGCGCCATCGCGGGGTTCCACGTTCCGCATCATGCTGCCCCTGGCGAGCCGCAGTTCCCTCCTGCCCAAAGCCCATGTTACCGAGGCACCGTGAGCGATTCGATCCCTCCAGAGCCTCTGCGCAAGAAGCGGATTCTTGTGGTTGAGGACGATCCGTCGATCGGCCTCGGGCTTCGCATCAACCTCGAGAACGAAGGGTACGACGTGACGCTCGCCGACGATGGCGATCGCGGCTTCGAGCTCGCGAGTTCCGGCGACGCGGACATCGTTCTCCTCGACCTCATGTTGCCCAAGCGCAACGGCTTCGAAATCCTCGACGGGCTTCGCAAGCGAGGCATCGCAACCCCAGTTATTTTGCTGAGCGCGCGCACCGAGGACATCGACAAAGTCACCGGCCTCGAACTCGGCGCCGAAGACTACGTCTGCAAGCCCTTCAGCCTCGCGGAACTCCTCGCACGCATCCGCGCGGCGCTGCGGCGCAACGGCGGCGAAGGGCCTCGACCCGTTTTGGCGTTCGGCGACATGCGCATCGACTTCGCCGCGCGAAACATCTTCCGCGGTGGCGAACCCGTCGACATGACGGCCACGGAATTCGACGTGCTCGCGTGCCTCGTGCGCGAACGCGGTCGCGCCATGTCCCGTGACGAAATCTTCCGCCGCGTGTGGGGCCCCAACCACCACGGCACGCCGCGCACCATCGACAACTTCATGCAGCAGCTCCGGGCCAAGCTCGAAGAAGACCCGCAAAACCCCAGGTTCTTCAAGACGGTCCGCGGCATCGGCTACCGCTTCGACGTCTAGGTTTTTCGCCCTTCAGCACCGCGAACCGATCGACTGCACGAGAGACTCGTTACTGCTCGCTCGGGACCACGATGACATCGTTGATGCGCCATCGTGCGCCGCCGACGCTCGCGTTCGAGACCACCGTGCAGTCCGCATCCGTAGAACCTCCAAAGTGGACGAGGTGGGCGACCGGTCCCGACTCGCAGAGGGCGATGGCCTCGTCGGTCGCGAGCGGGTTCGCGACGGCGCGCGTGATGCGGTCGCACACGGGGATTCCGCAGCGATTTTGGTAGAGGTTAAAGGCCAGGTTCGACGCGCTCGTTTGCGAGGCCACCCCAGGCGTATGTGCAACATGCACCCACTTGCCCGACGATGACGACGCGGTCACGGCGTAGTGCCCAACCTTGTCGGAGGTTCGGTACGCGTTCGCCCAAACGAGCCCTGGGCGATCGGTGAGGGACGTGGCCTCGCTCGTCTGGGGGCCGCTCGACGTAGGCGTGGAGACGACGAGGGAGGTGCTCTGGGTACCGGCGCCCACGCGCAGCGATTGCCCCTGATTGCCCGGGTAAGCAGCGAAGGACCAGGTGCTCATCGGAAAGCCGTAAGCCCCGCCCGTATTCGAGCCCCACTGCTGCGAGGTCACGGCGAGCGGGCCGTGCTTGAAGACGACGACCGAGCCGAGCGACGCGGGAAAGCCTGAGGACAAGCTCGATTCGTACGCGATGGCGAAGGTGCCCGTGCCGTTCGACACGATGTCGAAGATCGAGCTCGGGAGCGCGTTCGTGGGGGAAGAGGTCGAGTCTTCGATAGCCCCCGTATGCACCGCGTATTTCGCGACCGTGTCCGTGGATGCGACGATGTAGTGCGGGCCCGTGGCGCCGCTCGTGTCGTCGTAGGCGAGGCCAAGCGCATGAGGGTTTCGCGTCGAGAGCATGAGATCCGTGCATCGTGCACGCGTTTGAAACGACCAACGCGCGATCTTCGCGTCATTTGAGTCGAAGCTCTCGACGAGCGCCGCGAGGTATGGCGTCGCGCAATTTGCAGGCGTCGAGCCACCGTCGGGAGTACTTGCATCCTGCACGCTCGCATCCGGCGTCAGGGGCGAGCCCCCATCCGCCGGTGTGATCGTGATGACCGTGTTCGTCGACGTGCCTTCGCTGCTGCCGACGCTCGACCACGATCCGCACGGGGCATCGGCTTCGGTCTTGGAGGGTGCGATCGTGGAAACGACGAGGGGGATACCGCGCGCGCAGATGGACGCGGGCACGGTCACGCGTCCGCTCGTCGCGGTCCAGCCGCTCGGCGTGCCTTCGTCGAGGGTGACGAGGCAGGCATTTTGCGTGCAGATTCCAGCCGAATTCGCCGGGAGCCGCGCGGCCACGTTGAGGCGACTCGTGTCGTCGCTCCAAGGGAAACTGCAGGTGCCGCCCATGCTCGTCGCCGTGACTTCGCGCGCGTTCGCAAAGGTACCGATGACGTCGAAGCACCCCGCGGCGTTCGTATCCCCCCGG
Organism: uncultured delta proteobacterium; assembly: GCA_903870415.1. Classification (GTDB taxonomy): domain Bacteria; phylum Myxococcota_A; class Polyangia; order Polyangiales; family Polyangiaceae; genus CAIQDA01. Next base: position 893 of record CAIQDA010000382.1, on the reverse strand, counting down.
CTTCCGCCGCCAAAGACGAGCGGGGACTCGAAGCTCGTGAGCGTCCCGGTGTCGACGTCCGGTGCGGCGCAGGTGCCCGCGATGCACGTGGCGTTTTCGTTGCAGGTTGCAGCCACCTCGCTCATGCAAAGCCAATCGATGAGCATCGGCAGCAGCTGATTGCCCTGCGCGGGGATGTAGAGGCGCGCGTCTCGCGTCAGGCGAGGCGCTCCTCGCAGCGTCGCGTCCACGCGGACGGTGACGAGGGCCGACGACGACGAAAGTCCGACGATGCCCACCGTCGAGGGAAACTTCATCGTCCCGTCAACGCCGCCCGTGCTCGTGAGGCTCCAGCTCCAGTCGCGGTACTGGAGCGCACCGCCCTCGCGCTGGACCGAAAGCCGAAGCCGGTCGAAGTCTTTTCCGGGCTTCATGTTCGTGCGCAGGGCGATGGTGAGCTGACCCGGGGCCGGCGTCACCGCGGCGGTGCAGCCGCTCATGACCGCCGGCGCGGCGACGAGGAAAACAGCGCCGCAGAGCGCCGCGACAGTGAAGGTTGCGCGAAAGAAGGACGGTCTCATGGCGTCAACGAACCTCGATGGTGCCTGCGGTGCCCGGCGTGTATTGAGCCTGTATGTTCGACGGCTTGAAAAGGAAATACGCGCCAACGCCGAGGCCAGCGGCGAGGGCCGTGCCGCCAAGGGCCCAAGGCCACCAGGTTGCTCCGCTCGACTCGCTCGCCGCCCCCCGCGATGACGCCGGAGCGAGGGCCAAGCTCAAGGCATCGCGCTCCGGGAGCAAGTTCACCGTGAGCTGCTTCGTCACGCCGGCGTTCAGCTCCACGAGGTTCTCGTAGGCCTGTTTTCCCTGGGCGCGAATGCGCAGCGTGTGGCTCCCCGCGGCAACGCTTCCGT
>CAIQDA010000381.1 GCA_903870415.1 uncultured delta proteobacterium | reverse complement strand
CCGCGCTGCCGCTCGGTGATTCGGCCCCCGTTGAAGTGGGCGACTGGGTCGTGGCGATTGGCAACCCGTTTGGGCTCTCGCACACGGTGAGCGTCGGCATTGTGAGCGCCAAGGGGCGTACGCGCGACGAGGTGCCCATCGACCAGGGCGGGTATTACGACTTCTTGCAGACGGATGCCTCAATCAATCCCGGAAATAGCGGAGGTCCGCTTCTCGACTTGTCGGGGCGGGTCGTCGGCGTGAACACGGCGATTCGCGGCGATGCGCAGGGAATAGGCTTTGCGATTCCCATCGACATGGTGAAGCAGCTTCTGCCGCTGCTGAAGCGCGACGGGCGTGTGAAGCGAAGTGCTCTTGGTGTGGCCGTGCGCGACCTGCGCGAGGTTCCGCCCGCGGACCGTTCGGTTCTCAAGCTTCCCGACGCGGTGACCCGTGGCGTGGTCGTTTGGGAGGCGGCCGAAGGCGGGCCAGCGGCGACGGCGGGCCTTGTGCCAGGCGACGTCCTCGTGTCGTTCGATGGTCAGCCCGTGATTCGAGCCACCGAGCTCCAATGGCTTGCGTCGACCGGCGGCATCGGGAAGGTCGTGACCCTTCGGGTGGTTCGCGCGGGAAAGACCTTCGACCTCAAGGTCACCCTTGGTGCGCTGGCCCCCGCCGCGCCGTGGCACCGTTGAAGGAAATTTGTTCATGGTGGTGAATAGTCGAGACGGGGGCGCGTCCAAGAGGGACCTGGAGCCTTCTACTCGTGCCACTGACCCACCTGACACTGACCTCGTTCGACTCGCCCGCGAAGGCGATCGGAACGCATTTCGTCAGCTCGTCGAGCGGCATCAGCGCGCGGCCTTCGCTCTCGCCATGGGCATGCTCCGCCACGAAGCGGACGCTCGCGACGCGCTCCAAGAGGCTTTTCTCAAGGCATTTCGCTCGCTCGACGGTTTTCACGGCGACGCCGCGTTCTCAACGTGGCTTTACCGCATCGTCAGCAACGCCTGCATCGACCGGCGCCGCCGCCGCAAAATCACCGTCGAGGCCGACGACGCGAACCTTGGCGCTGTCGACTCGTCGCCCACGCTCGCCGTCATGCCGCGGAGCCCTCATCGCGAGCTCGAGCGTCATCGGCTCGGTGAACGCATCGGCGCAGCTCTCGAAAAACTTCCCGACTACCACCGCGACACGGTCATTCTTCGCGAGGTCGAAGGCCTCAGTTACGCGGAAATCGCTGAGGCCACTGGGGTCTCCATCGGAACAGTCATGAGCCGCCTTTTTCACGCACGGCAAAAGCTTCAGGTCGCGCTCGCCGACTTGCACGACGGTTCGCCGGCTCGTGGTTCGGTGGTTGCGTCGAACGACGGCGCCGGCGATGAGGCTCCTGGCGGAAAGGCGGTCGCGAAATGACGAAGCCTCTTTCCGTGGACGAAACCACGCTTCTCGCGCTCATGGCGTACCTCGACGACGAGCTGTCCCCGGCGGACCGCGACGCTCTCGACGTGCGCATCGCGGAAGACCCCGAAGTTCAAGAAGCCCTCGCCTCTCTCGCCGAGGGTCATGCGCTCGTGCGCGACGCGTTTGCGGCCATGCCCGTTCCGGCGGACTTGGTGGCGAGCATCGTGGCCACGGTCGAGCGCGCTACGATTCCGCCACCGGCTGTGGTGAGGCCTTTTGCACGGATTCGACGCTTGGCCCCGGTCGTTATGGCGCTCTCGCTTCCGGCCGCGGCGGCCATCTTCTTCGTGATGCGTTCGCATCCCGAGGCTCCGCACGCGCTCGAACTTCCCCAAGTTGAGTCCGCGCCGACGATGCAAGCGGTGCTCACCGAAGCCGAAGACATGCCCGAGGGCGACGAGTCGGCTCCGGTCAACGACGGCGAAGGCGTCGACGTGGCCGAGGTTGAAGCGTCCGCGCATCCCATCACGGTTTTCACGCTCCCGGCGGTCGCCGCCCGCGTTCATGGAACGTCCATCGTGGTTTGGATGGATGACGACGACAGCGACTCCGCGGTAGAGAATGCGGGAGCGTCCGCCGAGGGCGCTTCGCCGCAACCATGACCCGATCCCTTCGTCCGTGCCTTCTCGCTGCCGTGCTCGCGTATTCCGCGGCAGGCACAGCGTTGCCGCGCACGGTGGTGGACGCTGCTTCGGTTCCCGTTGCAGCCCCAGCGCGCGTGGCGGGTGAAGTCATGGTGCTTCTCGCGACGCAGTCGGACGCAGGTCGATCCGTCGACGCGGCCATCGGCGCGATTCCTCAGCTTTCGAAGCCGCCCTTCAACGCCTACGGGCAGTGGAAACTCGTGGACCGCAAGACGGTGAACCTCGAGCGCGGCAAGGGCACGAGCATCCCGGTGGCCAACGGCCGCACCCTGCAATTGACTTACTCGGACATCACGGCCGACAAGCGATTCCGCGTGTCCGCCGCCATGATGCGCGAAGACGGTTCATCGCTTCAAAAGGTGAACGTCGTCGCCGCGACGCAAGAGCCCTTCTTTCTCGCCGGCCAGAAATACCAGGGCGGAACTCTCTTCATCGGCATTACCGTAAAACCGTGACCGACGGTCCTTCGCTTCCTCCGCCGCGCTACGCGCATACCCTCCACGTGGAGGCTCCCCAGCCGAAGCCTTTTTCCTTCCTCCTGGGTGTGGCGCTCTTGGCGTTCGCGGTCCCCGCAGGCCTGGTTTTTGCGTTCCTTCGTGTCGTGGCCGAACCCGCAGTTCCCGCCGCGGCCACTGCGCTCGAAGCGCCGCCGGTCGAACCTGTCGCTTCGCCTTCTGCGCCTGGGGAGAGTGAGCCAGCGCCGGTCGCAGACGCCGCAGAGGCGGTCGATGCTGCGTCGCCTTTGGACGCGGGCCTCGTCGTCGTTGAAGCGGCACCTGTTGACGCGGCTCCGGTGGCTCTCGCGCCGGTTGTCGCGCCGGTCGTCGTTCCGCCTCCGCCTCCACCACCGCCCGTCATCATGACCTACGAACTCGGCATGGGCATTCTGCACTCGTGCCGAAGCGACGCTGGGAAGTTCTTCGAGGGCTACCAAGACTGCGGCAGCGCAGGCGAGCTCGACCGTTACCTCTCGAAGGTCGTGGGTCAGCGCGTGGGTGCTTGCACGGAGGGCGCGCCGACGTCTTCGGTGACGGTGCGCACGCTCGTCGACTTTGCGAACTCGTCGGGCTCCATCGACGTGGTCGACGGGAAGATGATCCCCGTTCCGAGTCCGTGGGCAACGTGCCTTTCGTCGCACTTTGCCTTGGAAAACCTCGGGAAAATTCGCCATCTGCATCCGAGATATACGCTGACATACCGTGTCATCCCGCATCCACTCGGTGCGGGTACGCGGTAAGTCACAGCGCGCCGGAGCTAACGGTCCGCGGGAAACGGTGCGGTCTTCGCTTGGCCGTTTGCATCGACCCCAAGCAGCATGTCGATACGCTTTTGTGCCTCTTCGAGAATGCCCTGAGCGCGCCGTGAGAGGCCGACGCCTTCTTCGAAAAGCGCGAGCGATTCTTCGAGAGCCAAGTCGCCGCCTTCGAGCTTGCCGACGATCTCTTGAAGGCGGGTCATCGTGTCGTCGAAGCGAGGCTCTTCGGGTTCGCGTGCGCTCTTGGCCATGGGGCGCAGCCTTGCGCGATCGAACGCGAGCGGCAAGCGTTCGTGTCAGTCGTTCGGGGCTTCGCGCGTGGGTTCCGGTGGCGTTTTGAGGGCCTCGGGCGCTTCTTCGGGTGGCGCGGGGCAACCCTTATGCTCCGCGTCTCCGGCCACGTTTGGGCACTGATCGTCCTCGTCGCTCACGTCGTCGCCGTCGTTGTCGATGTCGGGACATCCGTCGCTGTCTTCGAACCCGTCGCGATCTTCTTCGAGCTCGGGGCACTGGTCGAGGCTGTCGGGAACGCCGTCGCCGTCTGCGTCGTGCATGCGAGGCGAGTAGCGAAGGCCCACGGTGCCAAAGGCCTCACTCGGGCCTGCCACGGACATGCCAAGACCGGCAAGCAGGCTGACGTCGCCATCGTCATCGAGGAGGAACCGCTCCGAGAGATGCATGAATACTGCATCGAACGCGCCGGACCCCTCGACGGATTGGCGGACGGTCGTTGCGAGTTCGATACGGGGATGCAACGGTCCTACGCGAATAATATCGCGCATACGCATGGTAATGCCGAAACCAGCCTCGATAAGCGTGCGGGGTGCAGCAGGTACGGCGCCTACGGTGGACGATGAGCCGTCGAGCACGTGCGCGGCTCCAACATGGGCGAGCGCTTCGGCGATTCCGAGGCGGTATTCTCCGTGAATCGCGGCGGAAACGGCGGGTGCTGCGTAAGCGATTCCGCTCAGGCGATCGCCGGTGGGCGCGCGAAAACCAAGCGACCACGCGACGCCGGGTCCGACGACGCCTGGGGCCACGAGCGTGTGAGCCAGCGCGAACCTCGCGTCGCCGAGGGCCGAAAGGGGAACGCCCTCGACGCCATAACCGCGGACGAGCACGGGGACGGCGATACCGAGGCTGACCGTGCGCGAGAGGCCAAAGCTTGCGGCCAAGTCGCCGAGGACCATGCTTCGGGTGGCTGCGTCGCTCGCGGCGGGAACCGAGCGGTACAAGGTCCACAGCTGAACCGACACGTTCCCCGCGCCGAGTGGATCGGTCGCACGCAAGACCCCCGCCGTGTTCCAGGCCACCGGGGCGTCCGTCGGGCGCGCGTCAACCGGTTCGCGGGCGCCTGATGAATGTGCGGCGAGAACCAACGCGAGAACCAACGAAGGAGCCGACAGGCAAACGCGCATACGGGCCTTATACACGAACCGGCCACGTTTGAGCACCGATGGCCGCCGCGCTATTCGGCGTCGCCACCGACCACGCGGCGCAACGGCTCGACGGGACGGGGAGGGAGCTGATGGGCCATGCGTGTGCGCTTGGTTTCAAGGTACCCGGCCGAGTGCGGGTTCGCGGCGCAGATG
>CAIQDA010000380.1 GCA_903870415.1 uncultured delta proteobacterium | reverse complement strand
CTCGACCCGATGCACGACACGTAGGGGCCGTACGCCGCAGCACCTGCCGGATAGAGAATCTGGCACATGCTCGGCGAAAACCCGAGCCCGAGCGGGTCGATGCAATCGGCGTAATCGAGCGTCGACGGCTCGTCGAAGAAGGCGTTCATCGAATCGCAACACGAGGTGCGGAGACACGTGTCGCACGTGGCGGGAGCGTTTGAGTTGTAGCGCGGCGTGCACGTCGTTCCGCCGCCGCCCGATGAGGAGCCGCACGCGCTTGCGCAACTGAGCTGCGAGCAGCCGTAATACGACTGAAACTTTTGGCCGGCGCTCGGGTAGCTCGAGGTGCACGACGAGAGGCAGCTGCTCGTGGCGCCGCACCCGTTGAGGCAGCTCGCGAAAGCGGGTTGGTTCGAATCGCTGAAGAATGCATTCATCGACGTGCAGCACTGGGAGCGCGAGCAATCGCTGCACGCTTGGTTCTGCGTGGAGTATTGAGGCACGCACCCGCCGCCGCCACCCCCTGCATCGAAGGCGACGGAACCTGAGTCTTGGCCCGTCGAGCCTCCGCCGGTCGAGCTGTCGTGGACGGAGCCCGCGTCGCTCGTTCCCGAATCATGCGCAACGGACCCGGCATCCGCGCGAACCGTCGAGGCATCCCGCCCGATTCCGCCGGAGGCAATCGCCTCGCCGACCGGGTCATCTCCCGCGACGTCGCCCGTTGCGCAGGCGACAGAGAAAAGCGCCGACGCCGCAAGCGCCACTGAAACGGAGGTCCACGTTGCGTGCTTCACAGCGCGGAGCGATACCAGCAATTGGCGAAAGGGCCAGTGTGTGCGCACGCTCTGCGAATCACCAGCGCAGCGAGCCGCTCCCGCTGGAGAACTTCGCTACTGGAGGACCAGCACGGTAAACGCGTCGCCCCCCTCCTCTTGGTCCGCGGGTCGCACGAGTCGAACGTGCTTGCCCGCGGAGAACTCTTTGCGAAGTGCATCCTTCAGCGCGCCGGTGCCGTGACCGTGAAGAAAGAAGACCGCTTCGTCCCCGCGGTGCATGACCCGGTCGACGAATCCGGCCGCAAACGCGAGCGCCTCGTCGGTGCGCATGCCTCGCAAGTCGCAGGTGTTTTCGCTCGTTCTTACGACGACGCCGATCGGTGCCGGTGCGACCCGTAGCCCGCGGCGGTTGCTTTTGAGCATCGGTCGAGGCACGTACGCATCGACCTGTGTGGTGCGTGCAGGCCCGAGTTCCTTCACGTCGACCACAAGTTTGAGGGCTCCGGCAGCGACGCGAACCTGGCCGTTTGACAGCACGTCGATGACGTCCGCGTCGGCGCGAAGGCGCGCCACATACACGCGCTGGCCCTTCAGCACTTTGAAGTCTCCGCGCGAACGATCGTCACGCACGTCCGATCGATCGGGAACGCGGTCGAGGGACCCGCCGATGGCGATCTCGTGCGTGAGTTTGTCGAGGATAGTTTCCGCCTCGCGCTGCGCCTCCGGGCCCTTTTGTTTGGCTCGCTCGCGTCCATGGCGAAGCTCGTCTTTCGCCGCCCGCAATCGATGACGAAACTCGTCGAGCTCGCGCTCAATCGCCGCGCGATCACGGGACCGCGCTTCGTCGATCGCACGGCGAAGCTCTTCGCGTTCGGCGTCGACGGACGCGAGCTTTTCCTGAAGCGCTTCTTTCGCCATGTCCACGGCGGCACGCTCGCGTTGCAACTTCTCGACGAGCACTTCGAAGGCCACTTCTTCGGTGCTCAAAAAACGCTCCGCACGCTCGATGACCGTGCTCGGCATTCCGAAGCGCTTGGCCACCGCGAGCGCGCTTGATCGACCGGGAATTCCCAGGGCAACGCGAAACGTCGGCGTCATTGTCGTGAAGTCGAAACCCACCGACGCGTTCGCGAAGCGCGGGTCTCCGAGCGCGAGCACCTTCAAGCCTTCGTAGTGCGTCGTCACGGCAACGGCAGCCCCGCGCAAGCAGAGTGAGTCGAGGAGCCCCGCGGCGAGCGCTTCGCCCTCTTTCGGGTCTGTGCCGCCCGCCACTTCGTCGAGAAGCACGAGCGTGCGCCCGTGGGCCTCCTCGAGAATCGAGACGAGGTTCTTCACGTGCGCGCTGAAGGTGCTGAGATCGTTCTGGAGGTTCTGCGCATCGCCCACGTCGGTGAGGACGCGGTCAAAGAGGCCGATCTCGCTTTCCGGATCGGCCGCAATGGGCAGGCCCGCTCGCACCATCAGAACCGCAAGGCCCATGGTCTTGAGCGCCACGGTCTTACCGCCCGCATTCG
>CAIQDA010000379.1 GCA_903870415.1 uncultured delta proteobacterium | reverse complement strand
GAGTGGGCATCGCGCTTGCCGCCGCCGCCGGGCGCGTCGACGACGAACATCGGCGTGTTGAATCCAGCCGTGGTGCCGCGGACGCGCTTCTCGATGAAGAGAGCGGTGTCGAGGCTCGTGCGCAGGTCTTCGACGCCGTGAACGAGGTCGTGGAGATACACGTAATACGGATGAACGTTCACGTGGCCGAGGCGCTTCACGAGAAGCGTCATGATCTCGGGCGTGTCGTTCACGTCGCGCTGGAGCACCGTTTGATTGCGCACCATGATGCCGCGCTCGAAGAGGCGGTTCATTGCGCGCTGGGTGATCTCGGTGATCTCTTTCGGGTGGTTGAAGTGCGTGTGGAGTACAACCTCCTTGTGGATCTTGCGACCGCGCTCGACCACTCGCGAAAGCGCGTCGATCCACGCGTCGTCCGTGAGGATCTTCATCGGCATGACCGCTGGGCCTTTGCTGGCAAAGCGCATGCGGCGCACGTTCGGCATGTCGAGAAGCGCGTTGCCGATCTCTTCGAGTTGCTGGGCTCGCAACTGGTAGGCGTCACCGCCCGAGATGACGATGTCCTCGAGCTCGGGGCGCGATGCGATGTATGCGAACGCCTGCTTCCAGCGAGCGTCGTTGGCCTTTAGGCTGACCTTCTCGACCTCGTCCGTGTCGACGCCGACCGCATACGACCGCGTGCAGAAGCGGCAGTAGACGGGGCAGGTGTCGAGCGGAAGGAAGAGCGCTTTGTCTTGGTAGCGATGCGTGAGGCCAGGAACCGGCGCGTCTTCTTGCTCGTGGAGCGAGTCGAGCGTGAGCTTCGGGTGGTTCGCGATGAGGCGAGAGGCCACGGGAATAAACTGGATGCGCAGCGGGTCTTCGTACGGCGCCGACCAGTCGATGAGCGACAGCAGATACGGGCTCACGCGGATGCTCATCGGGGCGCGGGTAAAGCCTTCCTCCGCGTCGCGGTTGAACTCCGGCGACACGAGGGTCTGAAGCGCGTCGAGGAGCTTCGAGGCCTTCGTGATCGTGTTCTTCGCCTGCCAGTTGTGATCGAGGAACGTGGCCTCGTCGACGTTCGCGTACGCAGGAATGCGCTGCCAGAACGGGCCACTCAGCAGGTCGCGATGCACGAGCGTGGCCGGGTCCACGGGCGGCTTCTTGGGAACGATAGGGCCGTTATCGACGACAGCGAGTGGAAGGTTCTGCATGCGCAGCCCATGCCACGTCCGCTGTCCCGCTGCAATCCATCTTGTGGGCGTTTTTCCAGGGTTTCGACGCAGCGCGGCGACGGTCGCGCCGCATGCTCATGGCGGAACCGAAAGCGTCAGGTGCCTCGACGCGTGTAGCGGGCCACGAGGGCGCGGGCTTCACGGCTCACGAGGTCGATAAGCGCCTGCGGACTCACGACGGTCACGCGGCTTCCGTAGCTCAAGACCCAAGGAACGACGGTCTCGAGGCTCGACACGTTGAAGCGCACGCGGACCCGGCCCGTCGCGTTCGATACGCCCACGCGTTGCGAGGGATGAACCACGATGTGACGCATCTCTTCTTTGAGCTGTGCGTCAAAGTCGACGGTGACCACCGTGTCCGCGGGGCCGTCCGCGAGGCCGAAGTGCCCTTCGAGGTACGCGCTCACTTCGAAGTCGTTCGGAAGGTCAAAGGAGCTTCCTGCTCGAACGGTGACGCGCTCGAACGCCGACAGCGGCCGCACGACAATTTCTTCGGACGCGAGGGCGAGGCCAATGACCGAAAGCGAGCCTCCGTGCAGGACGATCGCGTACGGATGAAACGCGGTCTCCACGAGCTGCCCGTCGGCATTGTGCATCGTGACGCTGACGGCGATGAGGTTCGCGCAGGCCTGGAACAGATCGTCGATGAACGGGGCCTGTGCAGGATACACGCGGTAGGGCGGGACCACGGTGACGAAGCGTTCTTCGAGGCGCGTATCGCTACGGACCTCTCCTCGCACGCCGCGCTTGGTGGGCCGGTGCGCGACCTTCAAGAGCTCGCGGTTGACGACCTCGACTTCGTCCGCGAGGGCCGACCCTTTGAGCGACGCGAAGAGGGGTTTGGCCGCCAAGAGCGCGTACGCGTGCGTGCGACGCATGGTCACCGCGCGCGATTGTTCGCTCGGTTTGATTCGCCAACGCCACGGCTCGCCATGGGCAGGTTCGAACGATTCAAGCTCGAGGGCGCGCTGCAATTCGAGGAGGTAGCGCCGCACGGTGCGGTCCGAGCAGCGCAAGTGGTTGGCGAGCTCTTCGATGGTGATGCCCGCGGGACTTTGTTCGAGGGCATTGCGCACGCGTTCCATCCGCTTCGCCTGGACGAACGAGCCACGTGGGCGCCCAACCTTGGCCTGCTTGCGCTGAGGAATCTCAGTGCGCATCGCTCGCCACTCCGCGTGGATGCGCCTGTCGCCAACGCACCGCATGGCGCTCATGGCAACCGATGCAGCTTGCACGTGTTCCCTCGACGTCCCCGCGGCGAGCGGCCTCGGCCCCGTCGAACGCGAGAACGTCCCAGCTCGGGTAACCGGGTGGTGCGCTTTTTCCCAGGGCGACAAGCCCGTCACGCAGGTCGAGAAAGCGGGCCGGCGCGAGCACGAGACGCGGGTCCGGGTGCCCCTCGGGCAGAGCGCGTTCGGGTGCAGATGGCAATCCTGCGTCAACGGGCTTTCCCGCGTCCGAACCGCCGTCCGTACCTGCGTCGCGTCGCATGGAAAAAAGAAGGGAAGTTTCGCGCCGCACCGCCTCGCGATTCGCGGGAACGAATGGCGCGACGTCGCGCGACGAGTCCTTCGAGCAGCCGAGTTCACTGGCAAGCACGAGAGCCAGCGCCAAGCGATGCAACGTCGGGTACAAAGAAGCCGTCATGGAACGATCGTTCGTCGAGATCATCGCCGCCAAGCGCGACAAGTTGCCTCTTTCATCCGAGGAAATCCAGCGCTTCGTGCGCTCGTACTGTTCGGGCGCCGTGGCCGACTACCAGATGAGTGCGCTGCTCATGGCCGCGTTTCTCAACGGCCTGAACGACGACGAGTGCATGGCGCTCACACAGGCCATGCTCCACTCGGGCACCGTCGTCACCCTCGACGAGGTGCCGGGATTCAAGGTCGACAAGCACTCGACCGGCGGCGTCGGCGACAAGGTGAGCTTGTGTCTCGCACCCATCGTCGCAGCGGCAGGCGTCCCCGTTCCGATGATCAGCGGTCGCGGCCTTGGTCACACGGGCGGCACCCTCGACAAGCTCGAAGCCATCCCCGGCTTTCGCACCGACCTCCCGATCGCACGCTTTCGCGAAATCGTTCGAGACGTCGGCGCCTGCCTCATCGGCCAAACGGCGGACCTGGCGCCCGCAGACAAGCGAATTTACGGCCTTCGCGACGTCACCGCGACCGTTGAGTGCATCCCGCTCATCGTGGCGTCCATCTTGTCGAAGAAGCTCGCCGAGGGCATCGACGGCCTCGTGCTCGACGTGAAGGTGGGTCGCGGCGCGTTCATGGCCACGGAAGAAAAAGCCCGCGCCCTTGCAACGGCTCTCGTGCGCGTGGGCACGCTCGGCGGCAAGAAGGTCGTTGCACACCTCACGCAAATGGATGACCCGCTCGGCGTCGCCGTCGGCAACGCTAACGAGACCCGCGAGGCCATCGACGTGCTCCATGGGCGAGGTCCCGCAGACCTTGTCGCGTGCAACGAGCTCCTCGCGATGGAGATGATCCGCATGGGCGGAAAGGCGTCGAGCGACGACGAGGCTCGGGCGATCGTTCGCGAGGTGATTTCCTCGGGAAAGGCCGCGCGAACCTTCGAGCGCCTCATCGAGGCCCAGGGCGGCGATCCGCGTGTGGTCAACGACCCTTCGCTCCTTGCGGTGGCACGCGAAGAGGTTGTGGTGCGCGCTCCTCGCGACGGCATCGTGCAGCGTGTCGACACGAAGGGGCTTGGGCTCGCGAGCGTGTTGCTTGGCGCGGGGCGACAGCGCGCCGAAGACGTCGTCGATCACGCCGTGGGCTTGAGCATCGTGGCCAAGAGCGGCTCCGAAGTTCGCGCGGGCGACGCGCTCGTCAAGGTGCACGTGCACAACGCGAGCGACGCCGACAAGATCGTCGATCGCCTTCGTGCGGCGTACGTCATCGGTGAGGGCATGCCGACGGTGGCTCCGCTGCACTTGGGCCGTATCGAGGTCTGAAGCGAGGCGCTTGAGCGTCGAACGAAGAAGCGCCGCGCCGGGTTTTCCCGGGGCGGCGCTTTCTTGTATGTGCGTCGTATGCGCGAAGGCTTACTTGAGCTTCGACCCTGGCGCGACGTCGTCGGGTGCCGTGGCGAGGCGCAGGTTTTCGCTCGGACCGGCGGCGAGAAGCATGCCGTGCGAGACGAGGCCCTTGCCGAAGTCGCGTGGAGCGAGGTTTGCGACGACGACGACGCGACGGTTCACGAGGTCTTCCGGCTTGAACGACAGCGCGAGGCCCGCAACGATGCTGCGCGGCTCAGCTTCGCCCACATCGACCGAGAGTTTCAGGAGCTTGTCCTTCTTCGGAACCCGGTCGGCGGAGAGCACGAGGCCCACGCGCAGATCGACCTTCGCAAAGTCGTCGTAAGCAATGGGCGCCAGCACTTCGGCCGGAGCTGCGGGAGCGGCGGGTGCTGCGGGCGCTGCGGGAGCGACGTCGGCGGGCGCGTTTTCGTTGGTCATTTTCTGATCTTCGCGGGGGGGCAGGAGCTTCTCGAGAAGCGCTTTCTTGGCGGCTTCGTCGAGCACGGGAACGAGCGGCCCCCGTGGAGAAAGGGTCTCGCCGGCCGCGCGTGATGGCGTGGCGTTCGGCCAAAGGTTCTTGCCTGGCACGGGCGTAAGCGGTGCGAGGCCGAGTTGCGCGCGCATGTCGTCCGCAAGGGCGGGCGTCACGGGCATGAGGAGCACCGAGATGCGTTCGATCACCGCGAGGAGCGTCGCGAGGATGGTCGCCGTGCGCTCCATGTCGCCTTGCTTGGCGGTCGACCACGGTGCCGCGCGATCGACGTATTGGTTCGCGAGCTGACCAACGGCGGCGGTGGCTTCGAGCGCGCGGGTCGGATCGATCTCGCGCCAGGCTTTTTCCGCGGTGGCAACCTCACGGTCGACGTTCGTGTGGAGCTCGGTTTCGAGGGGCGTGTCGCCGTGATGCGCCGGCACGCGGCTCTCGAAAAACTTCGTGCAGAGTCCAAGCGTTCGCGAAAGCAGGTTGCCGATGTTCTTCCCGAGGTCTGCGTCGCGCCGGGTCAGCAGCGCCTCGTGCGAGAAGTCCCCGTCTTGGCCGAACGCGATGGACCGAAGGAGGTACCAGCGAAGCGCGTCGCGGCCGACCTCGCGCGCGAGACGAATCGGATCGACGGCGTTGCGAAGGGACTTGCTCATCTTCTGACCGTCGATGGTCAGGAAGCCGTGCGCGAACACCGTCGTCGGAAGCTCGTCGCGCGTGTAGCCCGCAGCCAGCAAAAATGCGGGCCAATACACCGTGTGAAAGCGAAGGATGTCTTTCCCAACGAGGTGCACGACCTTGGCGTTCGGTGCCCAGAAGCGTCCGAATTCGCCGTGCTCGCCACCGAGCGCGCTGAGGTAGTTCGCGAGCGCATCGAACCACACGTACATGACGTGGCCATCGTGGCCGGGAACCGGAATGCCCCACGAGAAGCTCGTGCGCGAGACCGACAAGTCACGCAGGCCTCCGCTCACGAAGCTCACGACCTCGTTGCGGCGCGTTTGCGGTTCGATGAACTCCGGACGCTCTTTGTAGAGTGCAAGGAGTTCGTCTTGGTACTTGGAGAGACGAAAGAAGAAGGTCTTCTCTTGGACCTTCTGCGCGGGCTTTTTGTGCACCGGGCAGCAGCCGTCTTCGAGCTCTTTCTCTGTCTTGAACGACTCGCACCCGACGCAATACCAGTCTTCGTAGGCGCCCTCGTAGAGGTCTCCGCGCGCTTCAACCCGCGACCAAAATGCCTGAACAAAGGCCTTGTGGCGGGGTTCCGTCGTGCGGATGAAATCGTCGTTCGAGATGCCGAGCTCGGGCCACGCCGCGCGAAACGGTGCGCTCATTCGGTCGACGAACGCTTGCGGCGCCTCGCCACGCTCTTCGGCGACGGTGGCGAGCTTGAGGCCGTGCTCGTCGGTGCCGGTGAGAAAGCGTGTCTCGAATCCGAAGAGACGATGGGCGCGGCAGAGGGGCGTCGGCCGCGATGGTCGTGTACGCGGTGCCGAGGTGCGGCACGTCGTTCACGTAATAAATCGGGGTGGTGACGTAGAAGCGCTCCGCCATGCGCGCTCGCCTAACACAAACGACGGCGGGGCGGCGATCAGCGCGCGGCCTTGAGCAACGTCGGCCTGCGGTGCCACGGCGCATGCTCGCGTCGCGCACCGGGCGCATGCGACAAAGCCTCGCGCAGGGGAAACATGAGGAGTGCATCCACCGACACGCGCAAGTGTGAGGGCGGCGGGTCGGCCGCGGGGCTCATGGAGAGCTCAAGGGCGCGCGCATCGGCGACCGGATCGGACGCGATGAAGGGCTCTGGATCGTTCGACTCCGCGTGGGGATCGCGCCATGCGCTCAGCGACGGAAGGGGAGAGACGAACACGACGCTGGTCGGCCCTTGATCGACCCAAGTTCCCTGGAAAACGCCGCCCACATCGCCGCCTGTTTCGTGAAAGGCGAGGGGCCGCCACACGAGCGGTTCGTCGAGGTTCAAGGCGACCGAGCCGCTGACGAGGTCCGACCCGATGAGGTCGATGGCGATGGAATCGGAGGACGCGCAGACGATTCGGTTGATCGATCGCGGGGCCAGGGTTTTCGTTTGCGCCAGCAGCTCCACCGCGTCGTCATGCGAAAGGCAGCGGTCTGCTTGAAACGGCCCGTCTGGGAGAAGGCCGTCCGGGACGAGGGTCGCTCCGGCTTCGAGCGTATGAAGCTCGCCTGTGGCGGCGGATCGAAGCCGGGCGCCCACGTACGACACGGAACCGGCGCGCGAGAAAATGAACAGCATTCGGCGCCGCGAGCGTTCGACGAGGCGCACCACACCAAGGGACGGGTTTGCATCGACGAGGGAGGTTTCCCCTCGCGGGCCCACGCGCACAATCGCATCCTTCGTATAGACGATGGATGGATGGAAACGGGATTGCGGCTGGGCTTTCGGCCGCGCGCGCCTCTTGAGCGCCCACGCGCTAAAAGCCCCCAGCAGCGCCACGGGGGTCAGCAAGAGCAGCAGCGCCGACGAGGCATCCATGACTCGAAGTGTACCTCGAACGGGCGCGGGTGCGACGCGGAGCGAAAAAGAATCGCCGGCGGATTCAGACGTCGAAGAGCCTTTTATGCCGCGCACCGCGACGACGCTTGGATCGAGCGCGGATGAATTCGGAGAACGTCGTAGCGTTCTTGGCAGCCGCGTTGCCGGTAAGACGAATAAGGAGCGCGAAATCGTTTGGATGGGTCGCCCGGGGCCGTGCCATTCTGCCGCCTGCATGATCGCACCGGGTACGGTTCTCGCGGGGAAGTACGCGGTCGAGCGGGTGCTCGGCGAAGGCGGAATGGGCCTTGTCGTCGCCGCCACGCATCTGGAACTCGGCCACAAGGTCGCGATCAAGATGATGCTCCCACAAGCGAGCGAGCACCCGGAGATGCTGGCGCGTTTCGAGCGGGAGGCGCGTGCCGCCGCGGGCCTTTCCAGCGAACATGCGGCGCGCGTGACGGACGTGGGCCGCTTGGAGAACGGCATACCCTTCATGGTTATGGAGTTCCTCGAGGGCGAGGACCTCGAGCAGTGCATCGTACGGGAGCGCCAGCTCCCCATCTCCGAGGTGGTGCGACTCTTCACGCAAGCGTGCATGGGCCTGCACGACGCGCACGCGAACGGCATCGTGCATCGCGACGTGAAGCCGTCGAACCTCTTTCTCGCCAAGCGGACGTCCGGCCGCGTGGTGCTCAAGGTCCTCGACTTCGGCATCGCAAAGGCAGCTCCAAGCACGACGAATCCCTCGCTCACGCGCACGACCGCCGTCCTCGGGTCGCCGCAGTACATGTCACCGGAGCAGCTGAGCAGCACGAAGACCGTGGACGCGCGCACGGACATTTGGTCCCTCGGCGCGGCGTTCTACGAGGCGCTCACGGGCGTCGCGGCCTTCCCTGCGCAGACGCTCGCGGAGCTTCACGTGAAGATCCTCATGGAGCCTCCCGTCGCGCCGCGCGCGCTTCGGCCCGAGATACCCGCAGACCTCGAAGACATCCTCCTCAAGTGCCTCGCGAAGAACCCCGGCGAGCGCTACGAGTCCATGGCGGACGTGCAGCGTGACCTGGAAATCATCGCGGTTCGGCTCTCGAGTGGGGGCCCGGTGTCGAGTCGCGATCTTGAGCTGCAGGCGACCGAGCTACCGTCGGGGCGACGCTCGACGCCGGTCGTTCGCATTTCGCAGCCGCCCGCCGCATCGACGCCGAAAGGATTCGCAGGGACCGCGGCTCCGCTCTCGCACACGCTTCCTTTCGCGCCCGCGCCCGCGCCAATGCCGAAGAAGAGTGCGTTGCCGATCGCGTTGGGCGCAGCGGCGCTCGTCCTCGTGCTTGGGTGTTTCATGGCGATGCGCGCGTTGCACGGAGCCGCGCCGGTTGCGGCCACCCGCGCGGCTTCCCTGCCAATTACCTCGGATCCCGCCGCCGCGCCCGTGGTTGCGCACGTGCCGCCGGCGCCAGAGCCTCGGGACGCCGCGCCTGCCGTGTCCGTCGCTTCTGCGAACGAGACGACAGCGCACGCACCGCCCCGCACGCCGAACGCGACGGAGCCCGGCAACGCGACCAAGGCTCCGCGACCAAGCAACGCAACGAATGCCGATGCGCCGAAACCCGCCAAGCGACGGAGCGCGCTCGATCCCGAGCTCGACGACTGAGAGACCACAGCCCATGCGCATCCGTACACTAGCCCTCGTCATGTTCACGGCTTTCTTCTCGTTTGCGTCGCAAAAAGCCACGAAGTCCATCTCCGAGGAGCTCTCGGGCGCAGCACGATCCGCCTTCGAGCAGGGCAAGACGCTCTTCGAGCACGGCGACTACGTGACGGCGCACGCGAAGTTCAAGGCGGCCTACGAGCAGTCGAAAAATCCGCGCCTCTTCTGGAACCTCGCCGCTTGCTCCGCGAAGGAGAAGCGCTACGCGCGTGCGATCGACGAAGCGGAGCGGCAGCTCGCGGAGGGGCGCGGCAAGCTCACGCCCGAGGTGCAGCAGCGGACCCTCGACTTCCTCGCCGAGATGCGCGGCTACGTCGCCGAGGCTGTTTTTACGCTGAATCCGAGCGGTGCGGAGCTGAGCGTTGACGGCGAGTCTCGCGGCACGCAAGGAGCGGTGGCCACGGTCACCCTCGAGCTCGGACGGCACGAGCTAGGCGTCACGAAGAGCGGCTTCGAGCCCGTGACGCAGCTGCTCCAGGTGCGCGACACCGCGAAGATCGTCGTGCCGATCGTCCTGAAGGAGCTCGCCGCCGCGGCGCGGCTCGTGGTGCAGACCGACCTCGACGCGATGATCGACCTCGACGGGCGGGCTCTCGGCAAGGGGCTCTTCGACGGAACCGTCGCCGCCGGGAGCCACACGCTGCGCATCCGCGCCCAGGGAAAACAGCCCT
>CAIQDA010000378.1 GCA_903870415.1 uncultured delta proteobacterium | reverse complement strand
GGAGCCCGGTTTCATGAGCACCACCGCCGGCGGCTGCATGTGGCCCAAGGAGATTCTCATTGTCATCGACCTGACCGCGGCGGCTGACCATGGCGGCCGGGTGCTTCCAGGCGAAGCGGGGGGATACGCGGGCGAAGGTGAGTGCCTGTTTTTGCCAGCAGCGCCGTTTCGAGTGACGAATGTGGAGGGTTTTGGCGATAAGTATTTCGACTACGTCGAACGCGATACGACGTCGTCGATCAAGGCGTTCCTGGCGTTCAAACAAGTCATTACACTGCAGGCGATGCCGTACCCGGACTCGGAACTCGACCCCGCCACCGCGACGTGGCTCGCAGGCGGGCAGGGGTACGCCCGCAATTTCGAAAAGCGACTCCGGAACGAGCTTCTCGATCTCTCGGTTCGCGACGACCAATTTCAATCGGACGCGCTCGTGTCAGCTGACCTCGAGATGGTCACATCGAAAATCGGACTTCGAAAAATGCTCGATGCCATGAGAGGGACCGGTGACCTTGATGCGGACACGTACAGCGGGATGCTCTCGCAGCACAAAGTCACTGACCCGGACATCGCTGCGTTGAAGGCTGTTCTCAACAACGTAGACATGCCAGAAAAGGTCAAGCGGTCGTTCCTCGGTCTTCCGTAACGCCCGCGTGATCGCCGCCGCCTCAGCGGAGCGAATGACGCGTTTGCAGACCACCATCCATTTTGGTGACACAGTTGACGACCCCACGAGGTCCCTTGAGTGGCCCGCATCTTCGGAAGCGTGGCCGCTTTCCATTTTATGCGAGCGGTGTGCCTCTGTCGCGGAACGCAAACGCTCACTGCTTCGGGCGCGGAATGTCACAATCGAACTTATCGTTCTTGAGTTCGAACTCCTGCGTGAGTGACCCCACAAGCACGGTTTTTTGCTCGCCCTTGTGGCGCACGTTCAGCTTGAGGGAGTGGCTCCCGCCGCGCTTCGGCGTGCAGTACTCGATGCGATAAAAGTGCTTGGCCAGAAGCGGCGTGCGGTCGGCGACGGCCTCTGCGGCCTTGGTGAGGTCCTTGAGTTCGGTTGCAGGAAAATTCCCAGCTTTTCCGAAGGCACCGAGGCGCTCTTGATCACCTTCGGAGCCGCCGACCGCGACGGTGTAAACGTGGACACCCGACGCAGCGCTCCTCGCGAGCGTCTCCTTCAAGTCAGCAGCGCCGGCCTGGTCAATGCCGTCGGTGAAGAGCACGATGGCGCGATCGCCGATCGAGGTCTTCTCCAAAGCCTCGGTCTCGAGCTGTGTAATTTCAGCTTCGAGCGCCCCATGCAAGTTCGTCGAAGGATCATTGCACAGCGTCGTGCCGCACGGGTTTGCGAGGGCTCGCTTGAGCTCCATGGCGTCCTGCGTATAGCCGAGGATGCTCACGACCGGGCCGCCGTCGAATCCGTCGATAGCAATGAACTGATTGCCGCTGTCCTTCGTAGCGAGGACCTTGTCTACGTAGCGAGCGCCGGCCCTCGCGAGGGCGTCGAGCTGCGTCTCGGTGGCCATGCTTCCCGACAGGTCGAGGAGCAGCCGGTGGTTCACGCGCACGTCTCGAAACTCGGACGTGAAGCGGCGCCAACCCTCGTCCGGGGAGCTGACCTCGCCGTCTTCGGTGACGACGATTTCCTCGAGAGTCACGCCTTCGACCGCGTCGCCGCCCTTCACCAGCTTGTCGACGGAGAACGTGAAGGTAAGTTTCGAGTTCTCCTGAACGAACCCGCCGGGTTGCAGATTCAACACGAGGGTCTCGGGCTCATCGACCTTCGTGGCGGCGTCCGTTGAGCCACCTTCGCCCTGGGCCTTGGGGTCGGCGGCGCCACTTTTCGCGGGATCATTCGACGGCGACGCAGAGGCGGCCTGTTCCGAAGAGCTGGCCTGGTACGAGCTCGCCGCCTGGTAGGCGACAGCGCCCGAGGCGGCTGACGCGGCGACGATGAGGAGCGTATTGCGTATAGCCACGCCTTGAGTGAACCAGACGGGAGCCGTGCCCGCAAGGACGATGCACCGGGCGCGGGCGAACGTTCAGCTCGCCGTCACAACGTTATGCTGGCGACATGCGTCGTCGGGGCCAAGACCAAGACCAAGGGCACAGGCGCGAGGCTACGCGTCGAAACGAATGCCGGTGAATGCATTGTCATTGAGAAAAAACGTACGCTCGAATGTCACGGCGTCCTGGCGCAACGGCCGCCAAAGAAGTCATAGCGGCTTGCCGGAGGACGACCAAAGGCGCGGTAGGTCGCAAGCAGCGTCGATGCGACTGTGCCGAACGATCCGCCGCGGAAGAGTCGGACGGGGTCGTTTGAAACGTTCGCGCAGTCGATGCACGTGGGGCTGAAGGGCTTGTACCCATCCAGGTTCCACTCCGACACGTTCCCAGCGAGGTCGCTTTGGCCCCACTTGCCGTCGCCCGCGCCCACGCTGCCCACTGCGGCGACGTTCACGCTTCGGGTGCAATTTCCCGAGCCATTGTAATAACATCCGTAGACCGCAAGCGAGGCGTTCGCGCCGGGTGCCGTGTCTCCCCAAGGATACGTGCGCTCTTCGTTTCCGCCGGCCGCTGCGTATTCCCACTCCGCTTCGCTTGGAAGGAAACCGCCGTCCCAAATACAGAAGGCGTGGAGGTCGTACCAGCTCAGGCAGTTCACGGGCTTTCTCTCGCTCTCCCCCGCGGCGCTTGTCCACATTTGATACCGAGTAGAACAAGACAGATTCTGTGTCCAGGCCACGGCGGTGGTCGCGCTTGTGCCCACCGGGATCACGGCATCCGCTCCGCCAGCGCCGGGGTAATTTGTCCAGCCCGCGCTCCATCCAGGCTCGTAACCGCCCGCCGTGGCTGCGAGGCCGCTGCCGCTATTCAGGTGCGTGTGCTTTCCGCTGCCCGTCGCGGGTCTCCAGCCCCCGACCCACGCGTCCACAAACCTGCGAAAGCGACCAACCGTTACTTCGTACTTGTCGAGGCGAAAGTCGCTAATTGTGGCCGGCGCGGCGGAGTCGGTGCCGCGGTGGAATGTGCCACCGCTGACAAGCAAGCTTCGCGCGCATGCGTCGTTGGCGGTTGC
>CAIQDA010000377.1 GCA_903870415.1 uncultured delta proteobacterium | reverse complement strand
CTTGGCAGCATCGGCACCATCGGTCATGGCGCGGGCACCGGCTCGGGTCAGGGCTTCGGCGGCGGTCACGGCGGTCTCGGCAGCGGCCACCGCACCAAGTCCCCTGGGATTCGTGCGGCAGCGGCAACGATCAACGGTCGTTTGCCTCCGGAGGTCATTCAGCGCATCGTTCGCCAGAACTTCGGTCGTTTCCGTCTCTGCTTCGAAAACGGCCTCACGAAGAACCCGAACCTTCAAGGTCGTGTCACCGTGAAGTTCATCATCGACCGTGCGGGCGCCGTGACGATGGCGTCGGACGGCGGCAGCGAGCTTCCGGACACGGGCGTTGTCCAGTGCGTTGTCCGCGGCTTCAGCAACCTTTCGTTCCCGGCACCGGAAGGTGGCGTCGTTCAGGTTGCGTACCCGATCATCTTCTCGCCCGGCGAGTGAAAGCCCGCCTGGGCCTCTCGTTCGGATTTCTTCTCGACGCAAGCAAGCACACCATGCGCAAGACTCTCGCTTCTCTCTTTGTCGTCAGCCTCGCGACCCAGGGTTGCAGCCTCAGTGCGAAAGAGGCCGTTGAGCTCGCCATCGAGGGCGACAAAGCCCGCGGTGCGAACCTCGACGACGCGATCTCCAAGTACGACCAGGCGACGCAGATCGATCCGACGAACACGCTCATTCACGACAAGCTGCTCAACGCCCTCAAGAAGAAAGAGGACTGGGCCAAGCTCGTGCAGGCAGCGAGTCGCGCGGAGAAGGCCGACCCGACGCGAGCCTCTGCATTCTACATGCATGGGTTTGCGGCGCGTCAGCTTGCGGAAAAGGGTGGCGGTCCAGCTCAATGGTCCGACGCTCGCGAGCCACTTGAGCAGGCGTTCGCCAAGGACCCGAACCTCGCAGACGCGGAGTTCGACCTGGCGGAGGTGCTTCTGAACCTCGACGACGAGACCGGCGCGCTCAAGGCGTACACGAAGGCGATCGAGACCAATCCCGAGAATACGACGTATTACGGATTCCTCGCCGTCCTCTACCGCGAGCTTGGCTACAACGACTTGGCCGAGAAGGTTGTCCGAGCGGGACTGCCGGCCGTGAAGGCTGGCGACAAGGCGTCCTTCACGCTGCATTCGCTCCTTGGCGACCTCATGGACAAGAAGTCCGACAAGGCGGCAGCACTTTCGGAGTTCGGGCTCGCGAAGCAGGCGTGTGGTGAATGCACGGACCCTCTCAAGGGCGAGCACATCGCGTTCTTCAACCTTGGTCGCCTTCAGGTGGCCACGGGCGATACGACCGCGGGCCTCGGGAACCTCAAGAAGTTCAACAAGCTCGTGTGCAAGAGCGCCATGGGCCTGCGTTACAAGAACCAGTGCGAGGCCGGTCGCGAGATTGCCACGAAGGGTGGCGGCTCCGTCGACTGACGTTCCGCTCATGTTTTTCACGAGAAGGCTTCCGGCGACGGGGGCCTTTCTTGTTTTTCGGCGACGATGGCCGGAGGGCGGGGCGGGGCCTGAGTTTAACCTGGACTGCAGCCGGTCACGGCGAGCGGAAGTCTCTGAGTTATTCGACCGACGCGGTCTCTAGACCTTCGCCCGCCGCGGAGCGGATGTTAACCTTCGACGCGCTCAGGGCCCGTATTTCTTCACACCTGCGCCAAAAATACCATGACGAACGGCAACGACCTCCCGACCACGTCGGACGCTTCGCTCCCTGCTTTTTCTAGCGATCCGCAGCTCGACGATGCGGCGCGCGAGGCGAAAGTTATCGAGCTCCGCGCGAGCCTTGAGAAGTTCGAGGCTGCAAAGCGTTATACGGAATATGCCAAGGTATTGGTCCAGCTCGGACAGCTCGTCTCCGACGAGAACGAGGCAGTCGACTTGTTGATGAAGGCCGCGGACATGTTTGTCACGCGGTTCGCCAATCAGGCCGAGGCGATCAAGCTCCTCGAGCGTGTACTCACCGTGCGCGAGAACCACGAGCCCGCGATCGCGCAGCTTCGTCCGATGTACGAGAAGCGTCGCGACTGGGAGAAGCTCGTGCTGCTCGAGCGCAAACTTATTGAAGCGTGCGTCGACGCGAGCGAGCGGCGGTCGAAGCGTCTCGACTTGGCAAAACTCGCGATGGAGCGCGTGAAGAAGCCCGAGGTGTGTGTGCCTCTTTGGCAAGCGGTCGTCGACGACGACGCCACGAACCTCGACGCGCTTGGCGCTCTTGCGCAGTTTCACGAGCGGGCGCGTGACTTCACGGCGCTGGCGGCAACGCTTGAGGCTCAAGTGCTGGCGACCGCGGACAAGGTTCAGCGAATTGCGGTCCTCGCCAAGCTTGCCCTCGTGGCGAGCGAGCGACTGGCGGACGAAGATCTTTCCGCTTCGGCGTGGCGCCGCGTTCTCGACGAGGACCCGGCCGATCGTCGCGCGGTCGAAGCACTCAAAAAGAAGTACCTGCAGCTTGCACGCTTCTCCGATCTCGAGAAACTGTTCGAGGAGTCGCAAAAGTGGGACGAGCTGATTCGCTTGCTCGAAGGGCAGGAAGCCCGCGAAGAAGACGTGCCGAAGAAGGTCGCGCTTCTGCTCGCCATTGCCCACCTGTGGATCGCACGAAAAGACCGTGCGGATCGCGGTCGTAAAGCGCTTGAGAAGGCCCTCGACAGTGACGCGGCGAACGTCGAAGTTGCCGAGGCATTGCGTCCCATCGTGGAGCAGGCCGACGATACGGCGGGGCTCCTTCGCGTCGTTTCGATTCTTCGCGATGCGGCCGCCGGCGAGGCCCGCGGGTTGCTTGCGTTGCGCATCGGCGAGCTTGAATCGCGTCTCGGAAATGCGTCTGCTGCGTTCGAAGCGCGCCTTGAGGCGACGTCCCTCGTGTCCGCGACGGACGCGCCACTCGACGCGGTGGTGGGTGCTGCCTTCGAGCAAAACGCCGCAGAGAAACTGCTCGCGGTGCTGGACGCTCGAAGGGTCAGCGAGAGCTCGCCCGGCGAGTTTGGTCTCGCGTGGGCGAAGGCCTCGTGGACGCTCCGAAAAGACGCGGGTGCTGTTGCGCCCGTCCTCGAGGCGTACGAGCCGTCGAGCGCTCTGTTTGCGCGCGCCGTGGTTTTGCTTTCGGCGATCTACGAAGCGGCGGGCCAATTCGATCGCTTGAAGTCGGCATTGGCTGCGGCACTCGATCGCGCCACCGACGGCGGGCAGCGTCGCGAACTGCAGCTGCGTCTCGCACGCTTGCATGATGCAGGTTTCAACGACCCGGCGGGAGCGATCGCCGTTCTCGAAGCCGCGGTGAGCGAGCACGGGCTCCACGCCGATCTCGCGGTCCAGCTTTCGGATGTTCTCGAGCGCAGCGGCGACACGGCGAAGCTTCGCGCGTTGCTCGATCGTCGTGTTCGCGAAGCCGCGACCGATGAGGCTCGCACGACGGCCCGCATCGCGTTGGCGAAGCTCTTGGCAGGCTCGGCGAACGATCCCTCGGCGGCCCTTGCGGTCGTGGACGTCGTCCTTGAGGCAGACGCGACGAACGCCGATGCGCGGGCGATTCTCGATGCGCTCGTGGCCCGACCCGAAACGCGGGATGAGGCGGCCTCGCTTTTGGCGAAGCTTCTGGCGGCCCTGGGGGCGTTTGATGCGCTCGCCACTCTTCGACGGTCGCTTGCCGCGGACGATCGTCCTGCCGCTGAAAAGAAGGCTCATTGGCTTGCGGTTGCGACGATCAATCGCGACCACTTGCGCAACGCGGACGATGAGCAATCGGCCGTCCTCGAGGCCCTTCGTCTCGACCCGGTGGACGACGCGCTTCGAGCTTCGGCGATGGCATTCGTGGGCGCTCCGGCCATCGATCGCGCGGCCTCGGCGTTGCGGTCGATTCTGGCGACGCTCGACGGCGATCCGGCGCTTGCGACCTCGTATCGTTTGGCGCTCGCGGATCTCGAAGAGCGAGCGGGCCGTGTCGAGCTTGCCATCGAGGTCCTCGTTTCCGAGGTGAAGGCGAGCCACGACAAGCGTGCGGTGGATCGTCTTGAGGCTCTTTTTGCTCATCGCAGTGACGACGCAGGTCTTGAGGGATTGCTGTCACTCAGGCTGGATCTCGGCGTGTCCGACAGCGAGCGCGTGGCTCTGCTTCGACGGCTCGCGCGCCTTCAGGAACACCACGAAGGTCGTCTCGATGCGGCCGTTGCCAGTTGGCATGCGGTTCTTGATGCGGACTCCGCAGCGGCCGACGCGTTCGACGCCCTCGAGCGAATCCACCGCGACAAGAGCGCGTGGAAAGAACTCAAGGCGCTGCTCGAACGACGCCGTGATTTGGC
Source organism: uncultured delta proteobacterium (assembly GCA_903870415.1). GTDB lineage: Bacteria > Myxococcota_A > Polyangia > Polyangiales > Polyangiaceae > CAIQDA01. The sequence continues at coordinate 9,410 of CAIQDA010000377.1, read as the reverse complement.
GTCGGTTGATTCGGAGCGTGCGGAACTTTCTCAGCGACTCGGCGAGCTTCTTGGGGGGCCACTCGCCGACGCGGACGCTGCGGTCGATGCTTACGAGGTCGCAGCTCGTGGTGGTCGAGCCGATGCGCTCGTCGCTCTCGATGTATTCTGCACGGGTCCAGAGGCTGCGCGTTACGCGGCTCGACTCGAACCGCTCTTTCGCGAACTCGAAGAACCGGCGCGGCTGTTGCGGACGCTTCGCACGCTGGCGGACAACAGCGACGGAACAGAGCGAGACGATCGGCTCGGAGAAATGCTCCGCTTGCAGGACGCCGAAGGTCAGTCGAAGGCGGCATTTGATCTCGCTCTTGAGCGCCTCGGTCATGGCTATTCGGAGAGCGCGGTCGACGATGCGGAACGCCTGGCGCGCCGCACATCGCATGGTGTCGAATACCTCGCAGCCCTCGACGCGCTCGGGCGACGCACGCCGGCCGACGTTGGTGCTGTGCTCTTTGCGCGTGCAGCGGCGTTCGCGCTCGAGGAGCTTGGTGACGTTGAGGGCGCGGTCGATCGCTACCGCTTGTCGTTCGACGCCGACGGGCACAATGAGACCGTGGCAGGCGAACTCGTGCGCCTCCTTGACCGCCTCGGCAGGCATGGGGAGCTTGCGGATCTTCTCACGCGCCGCGCGTCGGAGAGCAACGACCCGACGGTGACCACGGCGCTGTGGCGTCGCGTGGCCGAGCTGTCCGCGCATCACCTTCGCGACGATCGACGGGCCGCCGAGGCTTACGCGAAGGCGCTTGCGGGCGCGGGCGATGACCGTGCGCTTTTCGAGGCCGCGACGGACGCGTTTCGCCGCATTGGCGACTATCGCGCGCTTCTCGATGCGAGTCGCGCACGTGCGGGTCATGCGGGCGACGACGAGCGTGTGGAGCTTGCGCAGCAGATCGCCGGAACGCTCGAAACGAACCTTGGCGACACCGCCGCGGCCATCGACGCGTATCGCGATGTCCTTGCCTTGCGCAGCGACGATGCGGTTTCTCTCGGACGCCTCGCGGCTCTTTTCGAACGCGAGAATCGCTGGGCGGAGCTTGCAGAAGTTCTCGAGCAACAGCGCAGCACCGTTCGTGGCGACGAGCGATTGCGCCTCGATTGCCGCTTGGCCCGGGTCGCGTTCGAGCGCCTTGGCGAAGCCGAGCGTGCGGTGGCGCTCTATGAAGAAGTGCTCAACGAGCAGAGCGACTTTGGGGAAGCGTTGCGTGCCCTTGAGCAGCTGCTCGAAGTGCCCGCGGCCGCGCAGGCTGCAGCGCGTGTGCTTGCGCGCATTGACGAGCGGGCAGGGCGTCTTGACCGTGTGGCGCGCGCTCTCGAGGTCGAGCTTCGGACGAGCAACGAGCCGCACGAGCAAGCCGCGCTGCTTCAGCGTCTCGTGCGCATTCACGAGGACAGCCTCAATGATCCGCGTTCGGCCTTCGGCGCGGCGCTGAAGCTTCTTGTGGTTTCAGACGCGCCCGAAATGGCGTTGAAACAAGCGCAGCGTTTGGCGTCGCTCGTGGGCTCCCATGACGATCTGGTCGATTCGCTTGAGAGCCTCGCGGCGTCTCCGGATCACGGTGACGAGCTTCGCGTGACGTGGCTGCTTGAAGGCGCGAAGCACGCCGATGGCGATCTCCGCGAAGATGCGCGAGCGGTCTCGCTTCTGCGTGCGGCTCTTTCCATCGACGTCTCGTGCGCGGATGCTCTCGCTCAACTGGAGCGAATCTTCGAGCGCTCTGGGCGAAATGGTGAGCTCGCAGACACCCTCGAGCGACACGTGGAATGTGCACGCGATGCAAACGAGGCCACGGCGCTTCGTCTCCGATTCGCCTCCCTTGCCCTCACGCTCGCGGGACGTGAAGAGTCCGCGGTGCGCGCAGCAACGGAAGTCGTCGTGTCCGATCCGTCGCGTTCCGACGCGTATGAACTTCTGGAAAAAGCCCTCGCATCGGGCGTCGGCGTCCGCGAAGCGAACGAGTACCTTGTGCCGTGGCTCGAAACGTTCGGAGACGGTGAGCGTCTCGCGCTCGCGCTCGGGCGACTCATGCCGTTCCGTTTGGATTCTGTGGAGCGCGTCGACGAAGGCATGCGTCTCGCGGACGTGTTCGAAAGCCGTCTCGGCGACGACACGCGAGCGTTCGGTGTGGCGCTTGCGCTCTTGCGGAGCGACGCGGCCGATGAGCGCACGCTTGAAACCGCGAAGCGACTGGCGTCGCGACTCGACGAAGTTTGGGAGGCCGTCGCGGAGGCCTTTGGCGTCGGCATCAAGCAAGTGGCGGCGGGCGAAAGGCAGCTCGAACTTGAGCTCGCGCTCGCGGATCTCGTGGAGAGCGAACTCGGGGATATTTCCAGTGCCGAAGACGTTTACCGTCGCGCACAGGAGTCCTACCCCGCGGACCCGCGACCGCTGCAGGAACTCGATCGCATCTACGACTCGCTTGAGAGCTGGGACGAACTCGAAAAGGTGCTCGGGCTCCGAGCGTCTGCCGCGGAGAACGATGGCTCACGCATCGAGCTCTTGCTCCGGCTCGCGAAGGTTCGGGGCGAGAAGCTCTCGAACGAGGAGGGCGCCCTCGCGGCATACTCGGAAGTCATCGAGCGCTTCGATCGCCAAAATGCGGAGGCTCTCGACGGCCTTGAGCGCATTCACGAAGCCCGCGGCGAATGGGAGGCCCTTGACCGCGTGCTGACCGCGCGTCTTGGCATTGCCGTTTCCGAGGCGGAAGAAGCCACGGTGCGTGCGCGCATCGCGGATATCGCAGCGGAACGTCTGGGCGATCGCCGTCGCGCGATCGACACGTGGCGGTACGTGCTCGACCTGAAGGGCGAGGACCGTCAGGCGCTCGAGAAGCTCGCTCGCCTCCATCAGCTCGAGGGCGACTGGGCATCCGTGGACGCGACGCTTGATCGCCTCGCCGACGCGGTCGACGAAGACGCACGCGTGAATGTTCTTTCGCAGCGCGCGCGCATTGCGGCGGAGCATCTCGGATCGATCGATCAGTCGCGAGACCTTTGGTTCCGTGTGCTCGATCTCGACGTCTCGAACTTGTCGGCGCTTCGAGCCATCGTCGCCATCGACGAGCAAGGCGGCCATCCACGCGATCTCGCCGACTCCATTCTGCGTCTCGTGGAGCAAGGAAAGACGCGACTCGACGACGAAGACCGTGCGGCGTGGACGTTGCGCGTCGTGCACATCCTGGTTGGTTCCCTCGAGTCCGACGACGAAGCTGTCGCGGTGCTCGCCGCGGAGCCGATGTCCGAGCGCGATGGAGCGTTGGCGGAAGCGCGCCTCGAGCTGCTCGTTCGCGCGGGTCGTCACAGCGACGTGGTCGCCCTCGAGCGTGCGCTTGCTGCGAATGCGGATGCCGAAGCGGCGCTCACGCACTTGCAGAATGCACTCACTCACGCACGCGCTCACGTCCACGACGCGGACCTCGAAGCGGACTTGGCCACCGCCATCGACGCGGCCGCACCGAGTGACGCGACGAAAGCCGAACTCGCGATCGCCTTGCGTCAGGCCAAGCGCTGGGACGCGCTCGTGGAACTGCGTCTCGGGCAACTCGACACGACGACCGACGGCGCTTCGCGATCGTCGCTGCTCGTGGAAGTGGGCGAGGTTTTCGAAGGTCCGCTCGCGGACAATGAGCAGGCATTCGAGGCGTACCTCAACGCGCTCAGCGACGACCCATCGTCGACGGTGGCGTCGCAAGCCATCGAACGCATCGCGAACGCGTCGGGGCGCTGGCCTGACGTGGTTCGTTCCGTTGGCGAGTGGCTGGCGGGGTCGCTCGAAGCGAAGCCGCGCCTCGCGCTCTGTTTGCATATGGCGCGATGGTACGGCGAGATTCTCGATCGTCCCGACTACGCGCGGCCCTATTACGAAGAGGTTCTCAAACTCGAGCCGTCGAGCGCGCGAGCGCTTCGTCAAATGGCCGCGCTTGAGAGGCGTCGCGGGAACGATGCGGAGGTTGAGTCGCTGCTTCGTCGCGCCCTCGAGACCGTGCGTTCCTCACAAGACAGGGCCGAGCTCCTCTTCGAGCTTGGTGAGCACTTCGAGCGCGTGCGTGAAGACGCCCACGAGGCGGTCATTCACTATGAGCGAGCGTTCGAGCTTCAGCCGACCATGGCGTCGCTCGTCGACGCGTTGGCGCGCATCCACTCGGAGCGCGGAGACCGGCGCAAACTCGCGGCCGTCCTCACGGCGAAGGGGCGCGGCCTCGGTGCCAGTGCCGACGGTTCTCATGCCCTCGTGCGCGCGGCGGAAATTCACGAGAACGACTTGAGCGAAAGCTCGGTCGCGTGTGACCTCTACCGCGAGGCGCTCGAAGCGTTCGTCGACCACCGAACCGCTCTTGACGGTTACTTGCGGACTGCAAGCACATTTGGACGATGGGACGCCATGATGGCGGTCATCGATTCGCGCATTGCCGCAGCGGTGTCGCCACGGGAGCGCGTCGAACTTCTCGTGCGCGGCGCGGACCTTCGTCTCGAGCAATTCCTCGATCCTGAGCGCGCGGTCGCCATGCTCGAAGAGGCCCTCGATCTCGACTCCAGCGAGCAGCGCGCCTACGCGATTCTCTCGCGTGCGTATCGCCACTTGCGGCGTTTCGATCTTCTCGTGAGCACGTACGAGCGTCATCTCGGAGCGGCCACGAGCCTCAGCGACAAGGCTTCCATTTACGGACAGCTCGGCGAGGCCCTCTTCGACGCGGGCGAGTTCGAACGCGCGATCGATGCATACCGCAACCAAGCGGATCTCGATGATCGCAACCTCAACGTCCTCGAGGTGCTCGCCAAGCTCTACGAGAAGACCGGCGACGTCGTGCAAGCCCTCGACACCTTCCAGCGGCTTGGAGCCAGACTTGCCGAACCGAAGCGTCGCGCCGAGGCGTTCGTTCGCGCTGCGCAAATCCTTGATGAACGCCTGGGCGATCGCATCGAAGCTCGTCAGGTTTACCTGCGCGCGATCGATTCGAATCCGGACGACCTTCTCTCCCTTCGTTGGCTCGCGCGCTTCGCCCTCGACGACGGCGACTTCGCTGCGGCCGCGCGGTTCCTCGACCGCGAACAGAGCCTTCTCGTCGAGCCCATCGAGCGATCCGCCTGCCTCGTGCGACTTGCAGAGGTGCGCGGCAAGTACCTCGACGACCCGCAGGGCGCGACCTTCGCTCTCGAAACGGCCTTCGAGCTCGATCCGGATTCGGAAGGAGCCGCCGAGCGCCTCGTCGATGGCTTCATCGAAGGGCAATTGTGGACCAAGGCGAAGAGCTGCCTCGAACTGCTCACGCGCAAAGCCGGCCAGCGGCCACGCGAAGAGCAGCACGAACTCTTCGTGAAACTCGGCAAGGTTTGTGTCGAGATTGGCGCGGACGACAAGGCGCTCCGGGCGTTTACGGCGGCTCATCAGCTCGACGCGAACGATCACGCGATTCTGCTCGTCATGGCCGATGTGGCCACGCGGCTCCACGACGCAAACGGAGCGCTCGCTCACTTGCAAAAGCTCGTCGCTGTGGCTCCGGCTCACGACGTCGAACTTCTCGTCGAGGCTTACGCCAAGATGGGCGCTGTTCGTCGCGATCAGTCGCAGGCACGCATGGCGATCGCGGCTTACGAAAAAGCGCTGGCCCTCGAGCCCACGCATCGCGGTTCGCTGCGCGGGGTCATTGAGCTCTACACGGAAGCTCAAGATTGGCGGCAGGTCGTGGCGTTCAAGCGCCAAGAGCTCGACGCAACGTTCGACGGAGATGCCCGTTTCGCGCTCCTCGTCGAAATTGCCGACGTGCTCATCGACAAGGAAAAGAACGTCGCGAAAGCGGTCGACGCGCTCGAAGAAGCACGCGACCTGCGACCCTCGGAGCTTCCTTTGCTCCACCGCTTGATGGCGCTCTATCAGCAGCTCGAAGACTGGCGTCGCGTCATCGAGACCGTGGAACGCATCATCGAAGCCGAGACCGATCCCGTCCGTCGAAGCCGCTACATCTACACGGTGGCGCAGCTGTACCGCGACAAGGAGCAGGACTCGGAGCGCGCACTACAGCTCTTTGAAGAGGCCCTCGACGCGAACCCGCGGCTCCTCGAAGCCTTCGAGCGCGTGAACAAGATTCTCACGCAGCGCAAAGACTGGAAGAGCCTCGAGCGCGCATTCCGTCGCATGATCAAACGCTTGCAAGCTGCATCGATCACCGAGGCGGACCTGCATTTCAACCTGTGGCACAACTTGGGTCTCATCTATCGCGACCGCCTCGTGGAGCCGAACGCGGCCATCGAAGCGTTCAAGATGGCGACGCAACACAAGCCGGACGAAACGGTCGAGCGACAGATTCTCGCGGAACTCTACGAGTCCACGGGCCAGATCGAGTCCGCGGTGGGCGAGCACTCGCTCGTGCTTGCGAAGGACCCGCTTCGCGTCGATCCGTACCGCAGCCTTTACAAGCTCTACGCCCGTCAGCGCGAAGCCGACCGCGCGTGGTGCATGAGTTCGGCGCTTGTATTCCTCAAGAAGGCCGACGACGACGAGCGCGGCTACTATGACGCCCATCGCTCCGAGGGATTGCCGAAGATTCGCGCGCGCCTCGACAACGAGAGCTGGGTTCGCGCGGTCTTCCACAAGGACGACAACCTCTTCGTCGGGAAGATCTTCGAAATGATCGCCCCCGCCGCGGCGAAGGCGCGCATGAACCAGCTTGCGGCCACACGTCAGCTTCCGGTTCTCGATCCGAAGGCGCGACAAGATGTGTCGAGCACCGTCACGGCGGTCACGACGCTTCGCTGGGCCGCGGACGTCCTCGGTCTCCGCGCTCCGGACCTTTTCCTTCAAGAGGCCGATCCGAACGCGTTCATGCACGGCGGGGTGGCGCCATCGGTCACCTTCGTCGGTCAGCGCGTCCTTTCGGGGGCTTCGCCACTCGAGATCGCGTTCCTCGCCGGTCGCCACATGGCCATGCATCGCGGCGAGCACGTCATTCGAACGCTGTTTCCGACGTACCTTGAGCTGAAGGTTCTCTTCTTCGCCGCGCTCTCGCTTGTGCGCGCCGACGTCGAGGTCGACAGCAGCATCGCCGCGGCGGTGAAAGCCACGAGCGCGGACCTCGAACGCCTCATCGAGACGCGCGAGAAGGAGAACCTTCGCGTGGTCGTGCAGCGCTTCATCGAGTCAGGCCAAGCGGCGGACCTGAAGCGCTGGGTGCAAGCGGTCGAGTTCACGAGCTGCCGCGCGGGCTTCTTGCTCTGCGGTGATCTCGAGGTGGCTCGCCGCATGATCCTCGCGGAGCCAACGGTGGCGGGCGACCCGACGCCGCAAGACAAGCTTCGCGAAGTGATGCTGTTCTCGGTGGGCGACGGCTACTTCGGCCTGCGCAAGTCCCTCGGCCTTGCCATCGGCTGATCGACGGCGATCGTCGCTACGAACGCGCTCCGGTTCCCACGTCAGGGAGCCGGGGCGTTTTTCTTTCGCGCCGGTGTACGAAATAGCCCTGCGATTTTCCTCGTTTTGAAAAAAAAGCGAACGATAGATGTAGAATGCACGCAAGATTCGGCGCCCGCCAACGATAAACACGCATGAGCACTTCGCATCGTTCGAGCCGCGCCGCTTGCCCCGTCATCGCCCTTGAGTTTGCTTCGCGCGCAAGCAACGACCTTGTCCCGCTTGGCCTTGGCTCGCACTCCATCGGTTCTTCGCCTTCATCGGACATCGTCGTCGAGGGCGACGAAGCGCTTCCGCTCCACGGCCACATCACCGTCGGACCTCAAGGCGTTTCCTTCTTCCGCGCTAGCCCGGGCGCGAAGACCTTCCTTGGCGCACGCGCGGTTCGTTCGAGCGTGCTGGCGGCCGGTTCGGTGCTTCACGTGGGCGACGACGTGCTCGTGGTGCACCATCTGGCCCCGGGCGAGGACCTGACCATTCCCGCCATCGCGGGCCTGCGTGGCCGGAGCTCCGCGATGCGTGCGCTCGCGCGATCGGTGAGTCTTTTTGCAGACCTTGACGTCCCGGTGCTCATTCACGGGCCGAGCGGAACAGGAAAAGACGCGGTCGCCGCAGCGATTCACGGCGGCGTGTCGGCGGCGCGCCCCTTCGTCATTGCGAACGTTGCGTCGATCCCGCGCGAGCTCTGCGAGAGCGAGTTATTCGGCCACGCGCGCGGCAGTTTCACGGGCGCCGATCGCGAGCACCAAGGACTTCTCACGCAGGCCGACGGAGGGACGCTCTTCCTCGACGAGATTGGCGAATTGCCCATCGACGTGCAGCCGAAACTCCTGCGTGCACTCGACGGTTACGGGTTTCGCGCCATCGGCGGTCGAACGCTCCTTCGTCCCGGCGTGCGCATCGTGACGGCGAGCCACGTGGACTTGCGTCAGGCCGTACGCGAAGGTGTATTCCGCAACGACCTGCTTCATCGCCTTGAAGTGCTCGTGGTGGAGACGCCGTCGCTTGCGGCCCGCCGAACGGACATCGCCGCGATTGCCCTGGGCATTGTCGCGGCCGAGGCATCGCGCATGCGCCAGGTTCGCCTTACGCCGGCGGCCCTCGCGGCGCTCATGGGCATGCGTTGGGACGGAAATGTGCGTGAGCTGCGCAACGTGCTTTTGCGTGCGTCCGCGCTGGCACCCGGTGCGGAGCTTCACGCGGAGGACGTGCGCGCGGCAGGTATGCGTCAGGAGCGAGCGTTCGAACCCGAGCTCACGGCGGAGCGTGCGGTGGAACTTCTTTACGCGGCCGGGGGCAACATCACGCGGGCAGCGACGAGCGCGCGCGTTGCACGGACGACGTTCCGCAGGAGGATTGCCGAGGCTCACCGCACGCTGGAGGTTCCGCCTTGGCAGCTGAACGCCCAGTCGGTGGACGCCATCTCGAAGACTGTGTTTTCGCTGACCGAAGACCGCGATCAAGCCCCGCGAGGGTCGTCGCCGCGGCGCAAGCGACGATCAGAAGTGCCCGAGAATTCGGAAGGTCTTCTGGCTGCCGAATAGGTCGAATTGTGGCGCAAGGACGAGGCCGGTTTCAGCGCTTGGTGCCTTCTTCGGTGCGAAGAGGTACCAGCCTGCGCCGAACGCCGTACCCGCGACGGCCGCGCCGAGGCTGAGGTTTCCGAGGAGCGCGTCTTTGTCGACGGTGTCGTAGTTTTCCCGCAGCACCGAGCAAAGCGAGCCGAATTGCGCAGGATTGCCGCTCGCGCCACACGAGCCGCGGCCCGCGCTGGCGTAGGAGCGGATGAGCGCGTCGGTGGCGTTTGCGTTGTCGGTCGCCGTGTTTTTCGCGAGAAGAAACATGACCGCGCCGACGGTGCCCGCCGCGCCGATGCCGAGTCCGACGTACACAGGAGCCATACGCTCGGGCTCGTCAAAAATGCTTGAACCCGACTTTGCGGAGGGAGGCTCAGGCGGCAGTGCCCGAG
>CAIQDA010000376.1 GCA_903870415.1 uncultured delta proteobacterium | reverse complement strand
CGTCGTGCGTGGCGATGCCCGTGACCATGCGCCCCACGGCCGCTGCCTTCCAATACATCGTTTCGACGGATCCGATAGCTTTGCACTATTGTTCCGGTACGCCGGAAAAACGCTAGGGTTTCTCCATGAGCGCGCCTCCGGATTCCCTTCCTCCCGACGACGAGGCGACGCTGCTCGCGTACCTGCGCGACCTCGGGTCGTTGACGCTGGATGCGAACCGCGAGTGGGGACGAACCATGGAACCCGACGGTGACGGATTCCTCGTGCGCGTGACGGACACGATGGCCCTCGGCGCCGAGACGGAGCGCTACACGTTGACGGAGGGCGAAGCGCTCGCGGAGCTCCTCCGCCACGTGAAGAGCCGTGCGGCGAACGACTTTCCCGTGCCGACCGTGATCGAGTCCCACGCCGACCTGGTGCGCTACTTCGAACGAACCGGCGCGTTTTCCTGGCTTCGAGAGCATCTGCGTCAGCGAGCGTTTCAGGCCCAAGTGCACGCCGCGCGAACGAAGTCGAAGCCCTAGGCAACGCACTTCACGGAAAGCGTCCGCTCGCGGCGAGGAGTTCAAGTCGCGCTTGTCGGGCCGTGTCTTCGGCGATGGCCGCTTGTGTCTCCGCGTCGCGCGCACGGCGCTCCGCATCGATGACCTCCAGATTCGTCGTCGCCCCGGCCCGGTACGCCGACGTCGCCAGCGCAAGGGCCTCTGTCGCGAGGGTGGCCGCCTCACGTGCCGTGGCCAACGTCGCATCGGCCTGGTCGACCGCAAATGCCGCAATTCGCAGCTCGGAGCGCGCTTGGGTCAACGCCGCGTCGAGCTTCAACTTCGCATCGCGCTCCACGGTCTCGCGCTCGCGATGAACGCCATAGCGAAGGCCTCCGTCGTAGATCGGAAGGGTCAAGAGAAGCTGCGCCTGCCACCCCGTTTGCGGCTGCGTCGCCGTGGGCGGGTCTTGGTAAAACGGCTGGAAGGTGCCCGTGAGGTACGGCAGAAAGTCGACCCAGTTGTCGCGCACCACGCGAGTCGCTGCGACGTCGGCCTTTTGCAACGCCACGAGGTCGCCGCGCTGCTCCTTCGCGTCCGCAAAGGCATCGTTCGACGAGGCCGGCGCCAAGAGTTTCACCTCGTCCGACGCGTCGAGCGCAACGGGTGACCCAACGAGGACACCAAGAGCCTCACGTGTGCGCGCCAGCCCCAAGCGTGCATTCTGCACGAACGCTTCGCTTGCGGCCCATTCTTGATGCGCCCGCGTCTCGTCGAGCTTCGTGCCAACGCCGCCCGCAAAGCGCGTATGCGCGAACTCGAAGTGCGCGCGAGCCGTGTCGCGACCAAGCTCGGCCACAACGACGAGCCGCTTCTGGCCAACCACAGCCAAGTAGGTGCGCGCTACCGCAAGGGCAACTTGCCGCACGGCTTCCGAGGCATTTGCCTGAGCCACATCGCGCGCGTCAAACGCATGCGACCACTGAACCCACGCCTTTGGCGCGACAAGCGGAACGGTGAGCAACACGTTGCCCTGCAACTGATTGCCCGATTGAAGCAACCGTCCGCCCAGCGTTCGATCGTCGTCGAGACGCGTGTAGAATCCATTCACACCCAACGTTGGTAGCGATGCGGCGCGCCCCTGCTCAACCAGCGCTTCCGCGCGACGAACGAGGTTCGCGGCGATCTCCACCGCCGGCTGGTGCGCACGAGCCTCGCGAATGGCCTCGTCGAGAGAGACCATTCGCAAGGTATTCTCCTCGGCGAACGATGCCACTGGCGCAAGCAAGCCGGCGAGAACGGCCGCAAACGGAAACGAACGCAGTCGGTTACGCGAGCTCATCGGTCTCCTCCGCATCGTCAAACGTCCGCTTCGAGAACCGATCGAAGAGCGTGTACAGGCAAGGGATCAGAAAGAGCGTGAAGACCGTCGACACGGTGAGGCCGCCGATGACCGCCCGCGCCAGAGGCAGGTTCGTCTCGCTCCCCTCCCCGATTCCCATCGCCATGGGCACGAGGCCAACGATGGTCGCGATGGTCGTCATGAGAATAGGCCGAAGCCTGGTTTTCGCCGCGACGACGGTGGCCTCGACGATCTCGAGCTGCCGCCCGCGAAGCACGTTGGCGAAGTCGACGAGAAGCACGCCGTTCGACACGACGATGCCCACCATCATGATGATGCCCATCGCGCTGTTGACGCTGATGGTCGTGCCCGTGCTGTAGAGCATGAAGTACACGCCGCTGATGCCAAGTGGCACGCTGCACATGATGACGAGCGGATCGAGCAGCGACTTGAACTGGGACGCGAGCACCATGTAGACGAGCGCGAGCGCCATCGCGATGGCGAAGAGGAGACCCTCGAACGCCTGCTTTTGTGCTGCTGTTTGCCCTCCGAGCCTCGCCGTGAATCCGTCAGGCGCCGGGGTTTCACTGACCACGCGCTCGACCTCCGTGCTCGCGGTGCCCAAGTCCGACGTCGGGGCCACGTTCGCCGTCACGTCCACGATGCGCTGCAGGTACTTTCGCCCGATGGTCACCGGGCCGCTCGACCGCTTGACTTGCGCGAGCGTCGACACGGGCACGAGCGCATTCGTGTTTGTGCGCACGAACAGATCGCTCAAGTCGGACACGTGGCTTCGCTGCGCCTCGTCGAGGCGTACGTTCACGTAATACTGATTGCCCGTCTTCGAGTCGATGAACGGAATCGGGGAAAACTGCGTGTTGCCGACGATGCTCGTGAGCACCGTCTGCGCCACGTCTTGCTCCGTAATACCGAGCACACCCGCCTTCTGCCTGTCGACCGACACGTCGAGCTCCGGGTAGTTCTCTTCGCGGCTGATCTGAAGGTCGGTGACGATGGGAAGACCGTTCGCGTCGGAAAGCGCGCGGAGCTTCGGCATGAGCGTCTTCGCGTAGCGCATGCCCTCGTCGAGATCGTAGCCAAGAATCTCGATGTCGATGGGCGCAGCGGCGCCGAAGTTGAGGATGCGTTTGACGATGCCGCCCGTGAAGATGTTGTAGCGCGTGCCGGGAATCGCCTCACGAAGTGCCGCACGAATCTTGTCCGACGCCTGAACGTCGCTGATGGGGCGCGACAGGTGGGGCACGAGACTCACGCCGATGTTGCCGGAGTGCGGACCGCTGTTGTTTGAATACGTCGCCACGCGCCCAAGCGGCAAACCCACGTCTGCGAGCATCGTGATGTAGAGTGCATCTTTCTGCTCCGGCGTCGACCCCGCCCCAAGGGCCTTGTCGATGGCCGTCTCGATTTGCTTCGCGACCTCTTCGGTCTTCTCGACGCGCGTGCCGATGGGAGCGAAGAAATTCACTGTAAATTGGCTCTCGTCCGTCTGCGGAAAGAACTCGGTGCCGATGTGCTTCTTGAGCTGGAGCGTGGCCGCAAAGAAGCCGACGATCATCACAATGACGACGGCGCGATGCGCGAGCGCCCAACGCAAGGAGCGTGCGTAGGCTTCGTCAAGACGGTCGAGACCGCGCGTGATGGCACCGGGAACCCCCACAAGCGCTGCGCCATGCGGCACCGCGCGAAGCACGTGGAGACACAGGAGCGGCGTCACCGTGCGCGACACGAAGAAGCTCATGATGAGCGAAAACGAGATGGTGAGCGCCAGCGGCAAGAAGAGGTTTCGTGCAACGCCCGTGAGGAAAAGCACAGGCAAAAACACGATGACCGTCGTGATGGTCGACACGAGGATGGGCATCGCCACCTCTTGCGCCGCCTTGAGCACGGCGCTTCGGCGGTTCGTGTCCGTCGCGAGATGGCGATGAATATTTTCGAGCTCCACGATGGAATCGTCGACGAGGCGCCCGACGCCCAACGCAAGACCGCCGAGCGTGAACACGTTCAGCGACTGGCCCGAGAAGTAGAGGAGGATGAACGTCGCCACGATGCTGAGCGGAATGGCGATGGAGACAATGGCCGTCGCGCGCACGCTCACGAGGAAGATGAGGATGACCGTGATGGCGAGCATGCCGCCCTGAAGCGCTTCGTGCTCCAGCGATTTGACTGCGGATCGGATGTACGACGATTGGTCGAACGAGATGTCGATGCGCACGTTCTCTGGCACACCGCGAAGCTTGGGCAACGCTGCACGCACCGCATCCACCACGGCGATTGTGTTGGCTCCGGGCTGCTTGAGCACGCGCATGTACACGCCACGCCGACCGTTCACGCGCACGATGTTCTGCTGCAACGCCTCGCCGTCGACCACGTGAGCGACGTCGGAGATGCGCACCGGCGAACTGCTCTGGCCTTGCACCGCGGCACCTTGACGAACCACCACGTCTTCGAGCTGCTGCGCTCCGGCAATCTGCGTGTTCGTGAAGACGTTGTACGAGAGATTTCCCGAGCGAAGCTCACCGCTTGGAAGAAGGAGATTCGAGGTCTTGACCGCGCCGACCACATCGAGAATGCCGAGGCCACGCGCGCGCAAGTGGTCGCGATCGACGTTCACTTCGATCTCGCGGGTCTTGCCGCCGCCAACGCTGGAGCTCGCGACGCCGGGCAAGCGTTCGAGCTGCGGCTCGATCGTGTTGTACGCAAGGTCGTAGAGTTGCCGCTCGTCGAGTTCGTCGCTCGCCACGTTCACGTTGACGACGGGAATGTTCGTGACGTCGAACTTGATGATGAATGGCTGTTGAATGCCCGCCGGGAGCGTGTTGACGATCTGCGCGACACGCTGGGAAACCTCGAACTGCGCGTTGTCGAGGTTCGTGCCGTAGTTGAACCAGACCGCGACGATCGAGAAGCCTTGCTTCGATGTACTCTCCACGCGATCGACACCGGGAGCCGCCGCGACTGCGCGCTCGATGGGCTGCGTGATCGACTTCTCGATGTCGGCAGGTCCGGCGCCTGTGTAGAAGGTCGCCACCCGCACCACGGGGATGGTGAGCTCCGGAAAGAGATCAACGGAAAGTCGACTCACGCTCACCGCCCCGAGGACGATGGTCATGAGCGCGAGCATGAGGATCAGAATCGGGTTGCGCAGCGCAAGGCGGGTCAGCCACATGAGGACCTCAAGAATCGATTCATCAGGGTATCTTCAGGGCTTCTGTGCGCCGGCATCGGAGCCGTTTGGCGCGGTGTCGAGGTGCTTGCCCGTGTAGGGGTCCACGTCGCGGCTCGCGCGCACGGTGGCGCCGTCGCTCAAATCGTCGACGCCCGCGGTGATGATCTCCTCGCCTGCCTTGAGGCCTGCGGTGACCTCGAGCCAGTCGCCGTGATCGACCCCTGTCGTGATCGGTCGCCGCGCGACTTTCGAGCCGGTGAGGACGTAGACGAATGCCTTGCCGTTTGAGATTTGCATCGCGCTCGGCGGCACGACGGGAACTTGCGGATGCGTGGCAACCACGATGAAGCCGCGGCCGAACATGCCGCTGCGAAGTTCACCGGAAGCGTTGGAAAGCTGCACTTCCGCATCGAGGCTGCGCGTGGCCGCATCGAGCGTCGGGGCCATGCGAACGACTTTTCCGAAGAGCGGGCGACCTGAAAGAGCGTCGAGCTCAACGCGCGCGTCCTTGCCGATGGCGACCAGTGCCGCGTGGCGTTCGGGCACGCTGATGAACACACGCAGCACGTCGGTGCGCACGACCGTGACGATGGCGCCGCCCCCAGGAGGCCCCACGATGGCGCCTTGGTCCAGGCGACGAATGGAGACGAGGCCGTCCATTGGCGACTCGATGCGAAGCTCCCCAAGGCGCGTGGCGTACGCGGCAACTTGCGCATGGCTTGCCGCCTGGGCCGCCTCAGCACTGGCAAGAGCTGCAGCCGATTGCTGGAGTTCCTGCTGCGAAACCACGCCGGTGGGGGCGAGCTTGGTGGCCCTGTCGAAGTTCGTGCGCGCGAGGGCGACCGAAGCCTGCGTCTGCGCAAGGGTGCTGCGCGCGGCCTCAAGCTGGTCGGGAAGATCGCTCGGCCGCACGAGGGCGACAAGCTGCCCACGCTTCACGGCGTCGCCGCGATCGACGAGCACCGCATCGAGGACGCCGAGGGTTTTCGAGCCCACGTCCGCTTGCGCGATGGGCCTCAAGTCGACCGGCGCGGAAACTTCGACGAAGACGTCTCGAGCAGGAACGACGGCCGCAACGACGAGCGGCGGTGGCCTCATTTTGGGTGCGTCAGGGGCGCCTTTTTTCGCGCACGCTGACGCAGAAACCATCAGGCCGAGGAGCGCCAGGGCGCCGAAGGAGCGGAGAGAAGTCAATCGAGTCATGGGGGGCCGTCATCGCCATCCGACTGCACGCGCGGAAGCCTCGCGCAGGAGATGAGAGCGCGTCCATAGGCCAATCGACAGCGAACGCCAGCGCCGAACGGCGGCAACGAAGCACGCGCTCAATTCACTTCCCGCTAGAGGAATCCCAGCGCATCCTAACGCAACGTAACGCAACGAACAGTTGCGTTACGCGAACCGACGCGAAGCCACGAAGGACTCCTTCGCCGTGAGCCACGCGAACAATCGTTCCGTGTAGTCTGCAGGTACAGCGCCTTGAACGCTCGGCCGCTCGGACAGCGCGAGGCTCCACGCATGAACCTTCGGAGCGTCCGCAAACGCCTCTTGGGCAACGAACGGCGCGAAGAGATGCAGCGGCCGAAACACAGGCGCGAACGCTGCGTCGACGAGGCAAAAGCGGTCGCCCATGAAGTACGGACCGTCGCCGATGGACTGCTCGATCCACGCGAACTTCTTTCGAAGGTTCGCCGCGGTGTGCTTGACGGCAGCTTCGTCCTTCGCGACCTGAAGGAGGTAACTGTCGACGAGGCAGGTGGAACCGAATTCGATGAGCGCGCGGTGGCGAGCGCGGGTCAGCGCGTCGCCGGGGTGAAGCGGGTTTGGCGTGCTTTCGTCCAGGTATTCGGCGATGACGGCGGACTCAAAGAGCACCTCGTCGCCCACGAGCAAAAGCGGCACCTTCCCGAGCGGAGACTTCGCGAGAAACCAGTCCGGCTTCGCCTCAAGGTCGATGTCGACGCGTTCGAACGGCACGCCCTTCTCGAGAAGCACGATGGCTGCACGTTGCACGTAAGGGCAGGTCGGGTGACTAACGAGCGTGAGTGGAGCCATCCGCGCTGTATCGTCCGACGGCCCAAGCGGGGCAAGGCAAGAACGTGCGCGCGTGGAGCGACGCGGCGAATTCATCGACGCCCCCGCCCTGCGCCAAGCCAGATGTCCCTAGCCGGCGACACTGCGGACAAGACGACCCCCTTGCCCGGTGACGCGGGCTATGCAAGGTTTCGCGCATGTTCCTGAAGTTCGGAAATCTCCCCGACGACGAAGCATCCAAGTCGTTCGAAGCGCTCGAAGACCTCTGCCAGTCTTGCCTGCGGCGATGGGTCGACACGGTCGGCAAAAAGCCTGAAGAAATGCACGACTACGCGGTCACCATTTCCATGCAGCTTGCCTATGAAGCGGGCGTCGTCGCGGCCGTGTGGGGCATGCACCGCGACACGCTCGAAGCCGCGCTCAAAGTCGGCATCGCGGCGTATGACAAGGCGATCAAGCTGCAAGAGGTCGACGGGTAGACGTCTGTAACGCCGGCCCGCGCTTTCGTTTTCGACGTACTTGAGCGTTGTTTGCCGAAACTGCCTGACAATGCAGCGGCGTTCGTCGTCGAGGTTCAGCGCGACAGGCTCTCGCCAGTCCGCTAGGTTCAGCAATTGGCGGCGTGGCCGTCTTTTGGTGCGCGCGCGCCTAAACCCATGCCTCATCGCGCCACCGCCGTTCTCCCGAAGCGATCGATTCCGTCCCATGACCGGGAAAAACCCGCTTTGGACGTGCACCCGCTCGTCGCCGAGGTGGCCTCGCTTCCGGCGGGAGAAGTCTACACCCGCCTTCGTTCACGGCCAGAGGGACTGAGCGAGGCCGAAGCTGCGGCACGGCTCATGGCCGAAGGTCCCAATGTGCTCCAGCGCGATGGCCACGTGGGCGTTTTGCCGCGCTTTGCCAAGGCGCTCGCCAATCCGCTGGTCGTGCTTTTGTCGGTTCTCGCGACCGTGTCTCTCACGACGGGCGATGGTCGCGCCGCCG
>CAIQDA010000375.1 GCA_903870415.1 uncultured delta proteobacterium | reverse complement strand
TCGGGTCTGTGCCGCCCGCCACTTCGTCGAGAAGCACGAGCGTGCGCCCGTGGGCCTCCTCGAGAATCGAGACGAGGTTCTTCACGTGCGCGCTGAACGTACTGAGATCGTTCTGGAGGTTCTGCGCATCGCCCACGTCGGTAAGCACACGGTCAAAGAGCCCGATCTCGCTTTCCGGGTCGGCCGCAATGGGCAGGCCCGCTCTCACCATCAGAACCGCAAGGCCCATGGTCTTGAGCGCCACGGTCTTACCGCCCGCATTCGGGCCCGAGATGACAAGAGCCGACCCCGCGTGAAGAATGAGATCGCTCGGGACGACGGCCTTCTGGCGCAACGCAAGAAGCGGGTGCCGCGCCCTCTTCAAGTTGATGCGTGCATCGTCCGCGATGACGGGAAACTCGAGCGCAAGATCAGCTGCAATCCTCGCCACGCCGCCGCGCAGGTCCGCTTCCGATAGCGCGCGAATCGCCCCCAAGAGGCTCGGCAACACGTCGGAAAGTCGCTCCGTCAGGCTCGCGAGAACCGCCTGCGTTTCCGCTTCCACCTCGCCCTCAAGCACCTTCAGGCGATTGCCAAGCGGCACCACGGCGCGCGGCTCGACAAACAGCGTCGCGCCAGAAGAACTTGTACCATGCACGATTCCCTGAAAGCGCTCATGCGCATCGGACCGCACCGGAACGACGAAGCGCCCTTCACGCTCGGTCACGAAGGCGTCTTGGACGATGGATGCGTGCTTGGCGATCGCATCGTGAAGACGGTTCAGGAGTCGCTCGCGGGAACCCTTGTAGTCCACACGCAATTGCGCCAAGCGCGGGCTCGCGCGATCGGAGAGCGTTCCATCGGCGTCGAACGCATCTTCGAGAGTGTCGGCCACGCGATCGAGAGTCGGGTCTGTTCCGTAGGCGTGAAGCAACAGCGGCGCGATGTGCCCGTGGGCCGTCAGGTAACGCCGAAGCACACGCGCGTCCGCAAGCAGTCGTGCAAACCCGCGCAACTCCACGGCGTCGAGCACCGACCCTGCCCGCAGCCGCTCAAGGGAACCGCTCACATCGGGCACGTCGCCCACGGGGAGGGGAGCCCCGCGCCGAAGCAAGTCGGCAGCCTCGCGATGGAGTCCCTCGATGCGACTGCGCTCGCTTGCGATGGATGCAAACTCCAAGCTTCGTGCGAGGCGAACACCTGCGGCGGATCGGCACTGCTCCGCAACGGCCTCAAGGAGCCGTGGCCACTCGAGATCGTCTGCCGCGTCGAAAGCGAGTGGATGAGAAAACGTGCGTTCGATCATGGGCCGCGCGGTCCTTAGCAGGCCGAGGCCGACGCGCCGGCGCGGATTAGAGACGAGCCGTTAGGGACCGGGACTCGGCTCTTTTTCCAGGTAACGAAAGATCGTGCGCGGGTCGACGCCGAGGTCTCGCGCCGTCTGCGTGCGGTTGCCGCCGTTGCGCTCGAGCGCCTCGAGCACGTAGCGCCGCTGAAACTCTTCCTTCGCCTTCTCAAGCGGAAGAATCGGACCTTCGGACTGGGCGCCCATGTCGAGGTCGTCCGGACCGAGCAGGTTGCGGTCGCAGAGCACGAGAGCGCGACGGATTCGGTTTTCGAGCTGGCGAATGTTTCCGCGCCACTCGTGTCGACGAATGGTCGCCAAGGCCGCGGGCGTGAATCCATTCACCTTCGCGTTGAGCTCGGGGCCGTGTTTTGAAAGCAGCGCCTTCGCGATGATGAGCACGTCGTCGCCACGCTCGCGGAGCGGCGGCAAGTAGAGGTTCACCACGTTGAGGCGGTAGTAAAGATCTTCGCGGAAGCGGCCGGCCTTGATCTCGTCTTCGAGAACGCGGTTCGTCGCAGCGACGATGCGAATGTCGACAGGTTCGCCGCGAGACTCGCCCACGCGCGTGACGACGCGCTCCTGAATCGCACGAAGGAGCTTCACCTGCATCGCGAGCGGCAGCTCACCGACCTCGTCAAGGAAGAGCGTTCCTTTGTCGGCGAGCTGGAATTTTCCTGCACGTGATTGAACGGCACCCGTGAAGGCTCCGCGCGCGTGACCGAAGAGTTCCGACTCGATGAGGTTTTCGGGAATGGCTCCGCAGTTGATGACGACGAAAGGCCCGTTCGCCCTCGTGGAGCGCCGGTGCGTCTCGCGCGCGATGAGTTCTTTGCCCGTGCCTGTCTCGCCCGTGATGAGCACCGTGATGTCGGTCGTCGCGACACGCTGGAGCTTGCGAAAGACCTCGAGCATCGATGCGCACGAGCCAATGAGTTCGCCGAAGCGTGCATTCTGCAAGTCGTTCGACAGGCGCGCTTTGTCTTCGCGGAGCGACTGCACGAGAAGCGCGTTTTGCACGAGCAGCGACGCTTGGGCCGCAAACACCGAAAGCATTTCGAGCTGCGCGCGCTGGAAAAGGCCCTTCACGCGGTCGTTTCCCACGTAGATGACGCCGGTCGTTTGGCCTTGGTACCGGAGCGGCGCGCACATGACGCTCGAGAGCTTGAGCGCCACAACGGACTCGCTGCGAGCGAAGGCGGCGTCGGCTTGCGCGTCGGTGACAATGAGAGGCTTTCCGGTTTCAAGAACCCGCGCGACGATGGTGTCGCTCAGCGCGGCCTCGACTCCCGTGGTCCACTCGCCGCGCGCATGACGTGTGGCGCGCACCACGGGTTTCGTAGAACCCTCGGCCTGTTCCTCAAGAACCATCACGAAGCCTTTTTCAGCTCCCGTGACCTCGAGCACCGCTTCGAGCATCGAGTCGAAGAGCTTGTCGGCGCTCCCGGTGCCCATGAGCCGCTCGCTGAATTCTTGGAGCTTCGCGAGGCTGCGAATGCGGTCGGCCCCGTCGATCGACGGCTCGACGCTCCGCGTGGGCTCGTCGAACATGCTGAAAAGAAGCGACGCTTTTCCGAGGTCGACGCGGTCTCCGTGCACCAGGCGCGAACGGCGTTTCTTCTTTCCGTTGATGGCGATGTCGCCAGTCTTGTCGAGCTCTTCGAGACTGAAGTCCCGCCCGTCGAAAAGGATTTGCGCATGGGCCGCGCTCACGCCTGGATACGCGAGAACGACGTCGCAGCCGGGTCCCGAGCCAACGATGGTCACGGGCTTGAAGAGGGCCGCAAGGCGGACTCCCTCCGGTGCCAAAACCTTGATGAGCGCCATGGGGCGAGCCTAGCGCCTTGGGTTCGCCGCGGCGCGACCAAAGAGCGAAGCGCCGAACCCGTGAAGGCCCGGCGCTTCGTGCGCAGTCGCTGCGTTTCTCCGTCTAGAACGAGCCGCTGGCCATCGCCATGCCGCCGCCCGAGACGGGGCTGAACGCGAAATGCGTGTTGCTCCACGTCGTCGACGCGGTCTCCGGCTCGTCTTCCATGCCCGCACCGAGAACCGCGCCCACCGCAAGACCTGCCACGCTGCCGAGGGCGTTCGTGATGAGGCCGACCCGCGGGTTGTCGTCGCTAAATGCATACGCGATATAGACAACGGAAGACAGCGCAGTACCTGCACCATACCCGTACCACATGTATCGTTGCGTCTTGAGGCTCGGGGCACCGCTCATCGAGGCCAAGCTCGCCGTCGTGGCCGCTCCGATGTTCAGGCCGATGGTCCCCCAGAGGCTCGCGCCCGCTGACCATTCGCCGCCCGTGGCTCCGGCGCCGAACAGCGCGCCCGTCATCGCGCCCCACGCCGCGCCGTTGCCGACGAACGCGATCGCCTTCGTGTCCGGATGCACGTACTCGCCATACGCGTAGCCGCCGGCCGCGCCCGCGGTCATGAGCAGGAACGTGAAGGTGCCCTGGGTCGCGTAGTTCCACGACTGGCTCTTGTCGTTGTACTGGCCTTGGGTGAGCGCGATTCCAGCGCCGTTTGCTGCGCCGAGGCCCATGCCGAGCGTGGTCGCGGCGAGAACGCCGCGCCGAGGAGATAGCGACGAGTCAAGGGCGTACGCGCCTACGACGCCGCCCGCGCCGAGCGCCACGGGAAAGACCGCAGCAAGGCCCGGATTCGTCAGGCCGAAAAGGCTGTTGACCCAGATGCCCGCGGTGAGTCCGTAGATGCCGCCAGCCGTGTAGAATGCAAGCTGTTCGCCGCGCGTGGGTTTTTCGTAAGTCCCGTCGGTCGCGGCTGCGGCCACGGGCTCCGCAGGCTTCGAGACGGACTCCGCGGGCTTCGCGGCGGGCGCGTCGGCGGCGGGTGCGGCGTTGACCTCGGGGTCGGCCGCGAAGGCAGACGCGGTGACGAGGAGCGACGCAACGAGGGAACGACGGAGGGCGATCATGACTCTTCCTTTTTCAGCGTGGCGCGGGCAATCGCCGCGCGATCGAATTCGTAACCAAGCTCCCGCGACATGAGCGCGCCGAGCGCGTCTTTTGCGGATTTTCCCTCGTAAAGTGCGAGATACACTTCACGAATGATCGGGCAGTCGACGCCGAGTTTTTCGGCCAGCCCGTGGGCGCTCTTCGCCGTCTTCACACCCTCGGCAACGTGGCCGAGGCCCGCGAGAATGTCTTCGAGCTTGCGACCCTTGCCGAGCTCGACGCCGACTGTTCGGTTGCGTGAGAGCTCGCCGGTGCACGTGAGCACGAGGTCGCCCATACCCGAGAGGCCCGCGACCGTGAGCGCCGAGCCCCCGCGAACCATCGCTATCTTTGCGATCTCCGCGAGGCCACGCGTGATGAGCGCAGCCCGCGTGTTGAACCCGAAGCCCATGCCGTCCGCGACGCCCGCCGCGATGGCGATGACGTTTTTGAGCGCGCCGCCGCACTCGACGCCCACGATGTCATCGCTGGCGTAGACGCGAAAATACGGGCCCTTCACGCCCTCGCACACCTTGTCGAAAACTTCGGGCGTGCGCGACGCCACAACCACGACGGTGGGCTGACGCTGCGCGAGCTCTTTCGCGAACGACGGTCCGCTGAGAAACGCGAGGTCGTTGTGAACAGTCGCGGGCAGCTCCTCTTGGAGCACCTCGTCCATGAACATCAGCGAATCGTTCTCGATGCCCTTCGTGCAGCTCACGATGGGAACGCCGGGACGCAAATGCGGAGCCGCAAGACGCGCAACTTCGCGGGTCGCGTGGCTCGGAATCACGAACAAAACCATGTCCGCCGACGCGATCGCCTCGCCCATGTCGAGACTCGCGCGAAGGTTCGGCGGGAGCTCGAAACCCGCGAGGTAGCGGTCGTTCCGGTGGCGAAGATTGATGTCCTCGGCCACGGAGGGTTCGGTCGTCCACGCGGTGACTTCGAGACCGTTTTCGGCCACGAGTTTCGCCAGCGCTGTCCCCCAAGCTCCGGCACCAAGCACGGTACATGTTCGCATCGTCACTCCAGGTCGACGCCCGAATGGGCGCAAGGACGCGAGCATGCCCGAAGCCTTTGTTCGCGGGCAACTTCATCGCAACGCTGGTTATTTCCACGCAACGCATGCGCACCGATCCGCGTGCGCAGACAACGGGACCCGTTTCGCCTACGGTCGCTTCCACCGGAACCCGTCGTGACAAGAGCCTCGCGCCTCACCCGCTCCGCCTTCACCGGCGTTTGGTTTTTCCTCGTTCCCCTCATCGCCGCCGTGGCTCTCGTTGCCATTCTCGGTCAAGGAGGGCCCCCCGATCCGCTCGACCCGCAGTCGGGACCGCTCGCGTTCATGCGCGACCAGCCTGTCCCGCTCGCCATCGTCGTCTTCACGCTCGTCGAAACGCTCTTGTGGCGCGTGCGCTATCGCCTGCCTTACGCGGCGGTCGTATTCCCCGCGGCGCGTCCCGATTTGCCAGACGAATTGCGGGACGAAGTCGAAGCGGCGATGGGCCTCGTCGAGGAGTCGGAGCGCCTTTCGGATCGTTACGGGAAGCGACTTTCGCCCGCCGATCGCGACGAGGTTCACGCCCGATCGGAATCGGTCTCGGACGCCCTCTCGGAAGAGCCCTTTGGTGTCGATTCGTTTCGAGCCGCGCGCGACGGTCTTCAAAGCATCGTCGAGCGGTCGTTTTCGCCGTATCGAAAAGGTGAGACGCGGGAATACGTCGAGCAGATTGTTATCGCGCTCGGTCTCGCACTCGCGCTTCGAAGCTTCGTGGTCGAGGCCTTCAAGATCCCCAGCGGCTCGATGATTCCCACGCTTCGCGTTGGCGATCACATCTTCATCGACAAGCTACGTTACGGGCCGCTGTTGCCCTTCGGCAAGGGCCGCGCATTCCCGCACGTGCCTCCCGCACGAGGCGACGTTGTCGTCTTCGGTTTCCCTGAGCGACCCGAGGAAGATTTCATCAAGCGCGTCATCGGGCATCCCGGCGACTCCATCGAGGTCTTCGACGGGCACCCGCACATCAACGGATGGGAGCTGCCGCACTGCCGCGCCGGAAGCTTCACCTATTCCGAGAACGACGAAGTTTGGGGACACCACGAGGGCGAGCTTTTCGTGGAATTTCTCGGAGAGAACTCGTATCTCACGCTGATCGATCGCGCCGCGCTCGGGTCGGCCGATCACCAGGGTCCGTTCCGCGTGAAGCCCGGTGAGTTCTTCGTCATGGGCGACAACCGCAACAACAGCCACGACTCGCGCCTGTGGTTCGGCGGTCAAGGTGGCGGCGTGCCCTTCGACCTTCTCAAGGGCCATGCGCTCTTCGTCTGGTTCAGCGCGTCGAACCGCGGCTTCGATGCCTCACGCATCGGCACCGTGGTCACCGGCCATCCTCGCGTCGAGCAGGCAAGCGTTGAGCTTCAAGCCGGCATCGAGCGTTGCATCAGCGAAAAGCCTGCGAATACAACGCCGCCGGTCGCCAGCGGAAACTGACGCTCACCCTTCGCGACGCGCTCAGCGTTCCGAAGGTTCGTCGGGCATCGCGATGGGTGCGGAGGTCGACGCCGCAACACCGCGACGTTCGTCTGCGGGAATCTGATGCCACTCGCGACCCTGGCGCTCGATGAGGTCGACGCCTTGCGCGGCTTTCGCTCGCCGCGCGTCGTTGGGGGAAAGCGGCCAGCTCGTGACGTAGCGGGCGTCTTCTCCCGGACCGCTCGCGTCGATCCAGCTCACGTGACCGGCGCCTTTCGGGCGCACGTCCATGTGGATGAAGCTTGAGTTCGGGTAGAAGCCACACCCGGTATCGTCAATGCTTTTGCAGGCGTCCACGAGTTCGACGTTGGTCGCGCCCGCGAGGCTGAAGTCGATGGCTTGGCCTTCCGCATGAAGACTGCCCTTGCTCGCAGGGCGGTAACCCGAGATGACCGAGAGGTTCGCCGCGAGCTTCGGACGGAGCTTGTCGACGACCGACTGAAGGCGTTCGAGGAGGCCGGAATCGAGTCGCTTGATGCCCGGTGCAACGACGTCGCCCTTGCGCTTGGCGAGAACCTCAATGGCTTCCGTTGGCACCGGAGCGCCGCCTGGACGCGCCATGATCGACAGGTGCTCGATGGCCAGAGGCGCAGGCGCACCTTCACACGTCAGCAAGGAAAACGACTGCTTTTCATCAAAGCGATCGAGGTGCACCGCTTCGCGCAAGCACGGCGGTTTTGGAGCCTTCTTGGCGTTCTTCGCGCCCTTCTTTCCCTTCGCCGGCTTGCCCTCTTCCTTCGCAGCCTTGGCGGGCGCATCGGCGACGAGCTTCGGTTCGGCAGCAGGCACCACTTCGGCCTTCACGGCCTTGAGCGCCTTCGCGTCGACCGCGGTGTCATCGGCCCGAGGCGAAAAACGAAGGGGCGTTGCGTCCACGATGGCCACCGCTGCAGGGCCCGGATGCGCCTTCAGATCATGGGCTCCGGCTTCCCCCGAGGTCTTCGCTTCCGAGGGTTTTTCCGCCTTTGCGACGGCAACCGCGTCATGCGCAGGGTGCGCCTTCGCCTTGCCGTGACGCCGATGTCGCTTCTTCACGACCGCGGCCGTCGACTTGGGCGCGTGCGCCTTCGATGCAGGCGCGACTTTGGGAGTCGTTGCACTCTGCACGGACGCGGCTTCGACGCTTGCCGCAGTAGCGGTGAGCGCGAACGCGAGAGCAAAGGAACGGGCGACGTTGCGGGAGAACGAGACCGGGCTGCGCATGGGATCGTCAAAGCCATGCCGTGGCGCACGAACTCGGGCCAACAATCGCGCCCACCTCGATCAATCTCGCGCGCTCATTTCCTTGCGCAAGTTGCGATCAGCCCGACGGAAGCAGCGCCTCGATGCGGGCCATCAGGTCGTCCGCATCGCCTTCGACGAGCACGGTTTTCCGCCGCGACGCTTCGCCCTGCACGAGGGAGATGGCCTTTCGCGGCACTCGGAGGGCCTTCGCGAGAAACGCAATCAGCGCCGCATTCGCTTCGCCGTCCACCGGTGCCGAGCGCAGCGCAATTTTCACCTGCCCGTCGTGCACCGCGACAAACGCATCCCGCGATGCACGAGGCTGCGCGAGAACCTGAATCCGCACGCCCGACGCGCTGCGCGTGACGCCCCGTGAGGCCTCGTCAAACGCCACGGCGTGGAGCCCGCTCGAACTCCGCGCGCACCGACGCACGAATCTCTTGCGACGAGAGAAACTCCAGGGCTGTCGCCGCGAGACACTTGGCCGCAACGCGCGCGGCACTGAGCCCACGTGGCGAGGCCGCCGCCTCGGCGAAAGGTCGCTGATGGCAGGTCGTCGTGTGCTCGTCGCAGATGGCCAGCCACGGATGAATCGCAGGCACCACATGGCTCACGTCGCCCATGTCGGTACTGCCCGCCCCCACGGTCGGATCGCGAAAGCGTGCGTCGCGTCCAAGGCGCGCGAGGTGCTCGCCGAACACGCTCGCGAGCGCCTCGTTGTTGACGAGTTCCGCGTATCCGCGACGCTCGTTGAGTTCCATCGGCACGTCGCTCGCCATCGCCGCCGCACGCGCGCACCGGGTGACGATCGCTTTGACGCGTTCGAGCTCCACGCTGTCGCCGGCGCGCACGCTGATTTCGCACGACGCGGTTTCCGGAATGATGTTCACCGCTTGCCCGCCGTCGAGGATGTAGCCATGCACGCGCACGCCGTCCCGAAAGTGAACGCGCTGACCGTCCACGAGACGAAAGGTGTCCATGCACGCGGTGAGCGCACTCTTGCCCTCGTGCGGGGCGATGGCCGCGTGGCTTGGCGTGCCCTTGAAATCAAAACGCAGCCAGGTCGATGCGAGCGTCGGGTGCACGAGCACGTCGCGATCGAACGGATGAAACATGATCGCCGCGTCGAGGTGCTTGAAGGCTCCCGCGTCGATGAGTTTGATCTTTCCTCCGCCGCCCTCTTCCGCCGGGGTGCCGAGAAGTTCAACGCTCCCCCCGACGCGCGCAACGACCTGCGCAGCGGCGAGAAATGCGCCCACGGCCCCGGCCGCAATCAGGTTGTGGCCGCACGCATGGCCGATCTCCGGAAGGGCGTCGTACTCCGCAAGAATCGCAATCTTCGGCCCCGCGCCGGCCCCTGCACGCGCGCGAAACGCCGTCGCCATTCCGCCGAGGGGCTTCTCGACCGTGTGCCCATGCCGCTCGAGCAGCAAGGCTATCGCGGCCGCCGCATGATGCTCCTCAAAGCGAAGTTCGGGATGTGCGTGCAGATCACACGCAAGTGCATCGAGCTCATCGCCATGCGCGTCGACCGCGGCATCGAGAGCAAGGACGAGATCGCGTTCGAGGGCCATGGGGACAGAAGTACCGCGATTTGCCCGGCGGGTGCGAGGGGCCCGAGGCTGAAGAAGAACGGCACTTTCCGTGCCTGCGGTCTTTCAACTGCGTCTCGATTTCGGCAGAGTGCGCGCCCATGAGCGAACTCGAGGCCTCTCCCCGCACCGACGCAGCTCCCGCAGCGGCTCCTTCCCCATGGAAGAAACGGGCGATCATCGCGAGCGTCGTCCTCTTGGCGGCCGGTGCCGTCGCGGGCGGTGCGTTCGTTTGGTGGCGGTCACAAGAAGCGCCCCCGCTCGTCGATGTGTTTCCGGACGAGAGCTACCTCGTGGCCTTCGTGGACGTGGAAGCGCTTCGAAAAGGCCCGCTCGCGGACCTGGTCTCTGAGGGCGATTCTCAAGCGAAACAGCAGGCGAAAAGCCTTCTCGGTACGTGCAGCGACGGTGCCATTGCCGCGGTGCGCGAGGTGGGGATTGTCGTGCCCGGTGGCGCAAGTGAAGAGGGAAGCTTCGCCCTCGCAGCGCGCCTCGATACGAAGGGCTCGTGGCTTGCCGCGTGCGACGCCGAACTGAGCGCGAAGGGCGATGCGATGCCTCGCGAAACAGGCGGAGCCTGGACCTACATCGGCAAGACCGATGCGCCTCGATTGGCCCTTCATCGCGGTGGCCTCGTGCTCTGGGGTCGCGAGCCTTTCCTGCACGCGCTTGCAGCTTCTGCCCTGAAGAAAGACGGAGCGCACGTGTATCGGCAGTTCGCCTCACGCATCGGTGAGGCCGCGCAATCGCCCCATGCGCTTGCGGCCATCACGCTGCCCGCCGAACAGCGACGCGTCTTCGCCGCGGTCATCGAAGAGCAGCAACACGAGGACGGACATCCGGAGCTCTTCTCCATTGCGCGCGCGGGCCTCGCCGCCACCGTTGACGCGCCCGCCGACACGCTTCACGTGTCCGCACGCTTCGAAAGCGACAACCTGGACGCGGTACCGAAGCTGCGCGCTCTCTTTGAGAAGCTCGTCCAGAAAGCTGGCGATTCGCTGGAAGTTCGCGCCATTGGCCTCGGCGATGCACTGTCGGGCGCGCGCGTGGTCGCCGCGGGAGACGCCGTTGTCGTCACGACGTCCGCTCCGCTTGCTCGCCTGCGCATGATGGCGCGAAGGCTGCGGCTCATGAACGAGATGCGCAAGCTGACGCGTGACGCGAACCCCGCATCGCCCGATCCCTCCCCGCCCCAGCCCGCTCCATGACCCTCCCGGCGCGCAAGGGTGCGAAGGCCGAAGCGCGAATCGGGCAATCGCGATGACTCCCGCGACGCAATCGCCCATGCACCGCTGGCTCCTGCGCCGGTACCTCGACCTGATTTGGCGAAGGGATTTCCAGGGTATTCAGCTCATCGGCGATCGACCCGTGATCGCTCCCGACGTGCCCATTCTTCTGCCCGCCAATCACACGAGCTGGTGGGACGCGTTCTTCGCGTTGCTCCTCGCCGAGAAGGTCTTCCGCAAGCCGATGTACACGCTGGCGCTCGAAGACACCGTCAGACGGTATCCATTCTTCAACAAGCTCGGGTGTTACGGATTCAATCCCGGCCAGGCCAGCGACGTGCGCGCGATGCTTCGGTACAGCGGCGAGTTGCTCGACGCGCCACAAGCGCCGGTGCTGCTCTACTTTCCCGAAGGGCGCATCACGCCAAACCTGGGAAATCCCTACGTTCTCAGGCACGGCCTTCGCGCGCTCAAACCGAAGAAGCCCGCCGTGATGGTGCCTCTCTACGTGACCGTGCACCCGCTCAACGAGCGCAAGCCCACGGTGTTTTTGGCCCTCGGCGAGCCTTTCTCACTTCATGCAGATTACAAGCATCGCCCCGCCGTTCTCGCCGAATCGTTCGAGGCGCTGCGCCGCAACACGAACGACGCGGTCAGGCGAGGCGAATGGGGAGAGACGCTCGTAGGCCGCGGACCCACGGTCCTCGACGAGGCAGGCTAAGAGACGTGCGCGGCGCTCAGAGCGAGCAAAAACCCTCGTAATCGATGTACTCGGTGATGGTCGCGTGCTCGCTGCAAACCGCGCAGTGCGGGTCGGGACGCAGCTTGAGTTCGCGGAACTTCATCTTCAGCGAGTCGTACGTGAGGAGCCGGCCAACGAGGGGCTCACCCTTGCCGAGAATGAGCTTGATGGCCTCGGTCGCCTGAACGACGCCGACGATGCCCGGAAGAATGCCGAGCACACCGGCCTCTTGGCACGAGGGCGCAAGGTGCGGCGGCGGAGGCTCCGGGTAGAGGCAACGGTAACAAGGGCCCGCTTTGAGCCCGAGGGTCTTGGCGGCCTTCGGCGGAAGGAAGGTCGTGACCTGACCGTCGAAGCGGAAGATCGACCCGTGAACGACGGGCTTGCCCAAAAGCACGCTCGCGTCGTTGACGAGGTAACGCGTCGGAAAGTTATCCGTTCCGTCGACAATGACGTCGTACGCCGAAAAAAGCCGATCGACGTTTTCCTTCGTGACGCGCTCCTTGTGCGGCACGACCTTCACGTCGGGGTTCAGGTCCGCGATGGCCTTCGCCGCGCTGTCGACCTTCGCCATGCCCACGCGGCTCGTGGCGTGGAGAATCTGGCGCTGCAGGTTCGACGCATCGACCACGTCCGCGTCGACGATGCCAAGGGTGCCGACGCCGGCCGCGGCCAAATAGAGCCCGGCAGGCGACCCGAGACCGCCCGCACCGATGAGAAGCACTTTGCTTTGGAGAAGCTTCGCTTGGCCCGTCTCACCGACCTCCGGGAGGAGCAAGTGGCGCGAGTAGCGATCGCGCTGGGCGTCCGTGAGCTGCGGAGGCGTCGCGACGGGGTAGCCGAGGTCCTTCCAGCGCACAAAACCCGGGTTTGCCGACTCGACGTTCGCATACCCAAGGTTCTGAAGCGTCACGGCCGCGAGGGCCGAACGCACGCCGCCGGCGCAAATGACCACGATCTTTGCGCTGCGATCGGGGATTTTTCCCTCGATTTGCATCTCAAGGAACCCGCGCGGGATGTTCACGGCGCAAGGAATGTAGCCGCCGCGGTATTCTTCCTTCTCGCGAACGTCGAGGAGCACGAAGTCCTCGCAGGCCTCGATGCGGGCCTTGAGGGCGTCGAGGGTGACTTCGCGAATCGCGGACCGGGTTTGGGCGATGAGGTCGGAGTAGGTCAGGCTCATGATGGCTCTTTCGGACGAGCGTCTACTTTAATGAACACGCGTCCGTTGGCAAGGGCCGCTTGACCCGGAACGCGCGGAAGCCGAGGATTAGCGCTCACGCATGCGCTTTCTCCTGATCCCATGAGTACGAACCGAAACGGCATTGGCGAATTGCTTCTGCGCGAGCGGGTGATCTCCCTCACCCAGCTCAAGACCGCGCAGGACCAGGCTCAGAAGTCAGGAAAAGACCTCGCGTACACGCTCGCGAAGCTCGGCTACACGAGCGAAAACGAGATGACGCGATTCCTCGCGGAGCAGTACCGCGTGCGCGTCGTCAACCTCGACGATCACGCGTTCGATCCGGAGACGCTGAAGCTCATCTCGCGCGAACAGTGCGAGAAGCATCGACTCATTCCGATCAGCCGCGGCGGTTCAACAATCGTCGTCGCGATGGCGAATCCCGGCGATTTGCGTGCCATCGACGACGTGAAGTTCTTGACCGGCTTCAACGTGGAGCCCGTGGTCGCCCTCGAAGGCGCGATCGTGGCGTCGATCGAACGGTATTACGGCGTCAAGCCGCAGAATCAGTATGCGGATGTGATGGCGAGTTTCGACGAGGCCGACGTCGCCATCGCCGAAACCGCGAACGCCACGAGCACCGATGTTGCCGACGACGCCGCAACAAAAGAGGGCGAAGAAGCTCCGATCGTTCGCCTCGTGAACGCGCTGCTCGTGAACGCCATCAAGAAGCGCGCGAGCGACATTCACATCGAGCCGTATGACCGCATCGTGCGCATCCGCTACCGCATCGACGGCATGCTCATTCAAGAGATGGAGCTTCCAAAGAAGCTCCTCAATGCGGTCATCAGCCGCATCAAGATCATGAGCAACCTCGACATCGCCGAGCGGCGCGTGCCGCAGGACGGTCGCATCAAGATCAAGCTAAGCCGCGATCGCGAGATGGATTACCGCGTGTCGATTCTCCCGGTGATCTGGGGAGAAAAGGCCGTCCTTCGCCTTCTCGACAAGTCGAACTTGCAGCTCGACATGACCAAGCTCGGCTTCGATGTGAAGCCTCTTGAGGACTTCCAGTGGGCGATCCATCAGCCCTGGGGAATGGTCCTCGTCACCGGCCCCACAGGCTCCGGCAAGACGACCACGCTGTACTCGGCGCTCTCGGAGATGAACACGCCGGGCCACAACATCAGCACCGCGGAAGACCCGGTCGAATACAACCTTCAGGGCATCAACCAAGTGCAGATCCGCGAGGACGTTGGCTTGTCGTTCGCCGCGGCGCTTCG
Source organism: uncultured delta proteobacterium (assembly GCA_903870415.1). Taxonomy (GTDB): domain Bacteria; phylum Myxococcota_A; class Polyangia; order Polyangiales; family Polyangiaceae; genus CAIQDA01. The sequence goes on along the minus strand of CAIQDA010000375.1, from coordinate 13,696 downwards.
CTCGTTCCTTCGACAAGATCCCGACGTGCTCATGGTCGGCGAAATTCGCGACTTCGAGACCGCTGAAATTGCCATCAAGGCCGCGCTCACGGGCCACTCGGTGCTCTCGACGCTCCACACGAACGATGCGCCGGCGACCGTCTCGCGCCTCTTGAACATGGGCATCGAGCCCTTTCTCATCACCGCCAGCTTGAACCTCATTCTCGCTCAGCGCCTCGCGCGCCGCATCTGTGCAGACTGCAAGGCTCCGCACACGGTCGAGGTCGAAATCCTGAAGGACATCGGCTTCAGCGAGGAACAGATCGCGACCGGGAAGCTCGTGAAAGGTGCAGGATGCAAGTCTTGCAACGGCAGCGGCTACCGCGGGCGCGTCGCGCTTTACGAAGTCATGCGATTCAACGACCAGATCCGCGAACTCGTCCTTCAAGGCGTTTCGACTGCGGAACTCAAGGCCGGGGCGATTCGGTCCGGCATGATCACCTTGCGAATGGCCGGCATCAAGAAGGTGCTCGAAGGCATGACGACGACGGAAGAGGTTCTCCGCGTCACCATGTCCGACTAACGGCCGCGATCGGCGCCTGCGCATACGCCGCATAGTCGCAGTATTTTGTTAACTACTCACGACCATCTCGTGGGCTGCGATCTTTTTCCAACACCTTGTTCGCCGCGACGGGCGGAGGATTCCCATGACGACCGAAGGACTTTCGATGCGCAATCTCTTGCGCCGCATGGTCGAAAAGGGCGCGAGCGACCTGCACCTCACGGCGGGAGCGCCTCCTTGTTACCGCATCGACGGGGCGATCATCCCGGAACGCATGGCTCCGCTCGCTCCGCACGACGCGCAGTCGCTCGTGTATGCGGTGCTCGACGACCAGCAAAAGGCCGAGTTCGAACGCACCAACGAGCTGGACCTTTCCTTCGGCGTGCCAGGGCTCGCGCGCTTTCGCGGCAACCTCTTCATGCAGCGCGGAACAGTGGCGGGCGCATTTCGCCAGATTCCGTTCAAGATTCTAAGCTTCGACGAGCTCGGTCTTCCGCCCGTGGTCGCGGAGTTTGCAGGCCGTCCGAGTGGTCTCGTTCTCGTCACAGGTCCGACCGGGTCCGGCAAAACCACGACGCTCGCGGCGCTCATCGACAAGATCAACAGCGAGCAGCGCTTTCACATCCTGACCATCGAAGACCCGATCGAGTACCTGCACCCGAACAAGCTGAGCATCATCAACCAGCGTGAGATTGGTGCAGACACCAACGGGTTTCGCGAGGCCCTCCGCTACGTGCTTCGGCAAGATCCGGACGTGGTTCTCATCGGCGAAATGCGCGACCTCGAGACGATCGAAGCAGCGCTCACGATCAGTGAAACAGGCCATATGGTCTTCGCGACGCTGCACACCAATTCGGCCATCTCATCGATCACGCGAATCATCGACGCGTTCCCGCCGCACCAACAAGCCGCGGTGCGCGCGAAGCTCTCGTTCAGCTTGCAGGGCGTCGTCACGCAGCAGCTCGTGCCTCGCGCCAACGGACCGGGACGCGTGCTCGCGTCGGAGGTTCTCGTGCCGAATACGGCCATTCGAAACCTCATTCGCGAGGACAAACTTCATCAGGTTTACGGCCTCATGCAGGTCGGCCAAGAGCGCTTCGGCATGCAGACCTTGAACCAGTCGCTCCTCGCGCTTTACCGCCGCGGACTCATCTCGATCGAAGACGTCTGGGCGCGCACGTCCGAACCCGACGAGCTGCGCACGATGCTTTCGCAAGGTCCGACGGTGCAGCACCCGTCGGCGACTCGCCTCGACACCGGAAAGCGTTGAACGCTCGTTTGCCTGCGCGATTGCTAGGTTTTCTCCTCGCGGCGAGCGCGATGGTGACGTCAGCACATGCTCCAGCGGCGGGGGTGCGAAGGCGCGTGACCATCGGATGGACGACGACGAAGCCCGCGCAGCCCTTCGTCACGCTTGCGGTCGGTGACGTGACGACCCATGCGCTCGTGGACACGGGAGCCTCCGACCACGTGATCGCCGGTGCCCTCGTCGACACCGCGGGACTCTCGACGGTGTCGCTCCACGCGCAGGGAGTGGACCACGGCGCAGGCTCGATGCATCTCCGTGGCCTCGCGCATACGGACGTTCAAGTGCCGGGCTGGGGACCGCTCGAGCCGAACATCGGTACCGCGAAGGACGGCATGGCGTTCGCCGTCGCAGGAGTTCACGAGCGCTTCCAAGAACTCGGCTTGGGCGCGTTCGTCTCACCGCAACGCCTCGTCACCGCGGGGTTCGCCGTGGTCGTCGACTTGGCACGAAGCGAGATGGTCGAGGTGCCCGTACCCCTCTTGCGCGCCTACCTTGACGAGCGCGGCGGAACGTCGCTGTTCACCGCCGGGGCCGACGTCTGCAAGCATGGAGCAACCGCTCGCGCCGGCATCACGTGGATTGCGAACGCGCTCCTCGAGGGGCATCCCGCGCGCCTTCTCGTGGACACCGGTGCGGCATACGGCGACGTGTTTCGCGACACGCCCCTCGGACGATCGCTCATTGGCCGCGACAGGGCGAGCACCACCATGGTCACCGCCGGCAGTACGCTCGACACGGAACGCGTCAGCAACGTCACGGTGCGCCTCGGCGACCTGCAGCGCTCAAAACTCAACTGGACGCTCGTTCCTTCCCAGGGAAAACCCGTGTGCCCGTACGACGGCGTCCTCGGCATCGACGTACTTCGCGCGTGCGCGGTCGCCTTCGACGGTCAGCACATCAGCGGCCGTTGCGCTCAAACGAACGAGGCCGCGGAGCCTCCAGTGAAGGCATCGCGGCCTCGCAAGAAGCGCGGCTCATAGCCAGAGCACGTACCTCGGCTACTTGTCGTAATACATCTTGTCGATCTTCGCGGCGTAGCGCTGCGAGACGATGCGACGCTTGACCTTGAGCGTCGGCGTGAGCTCGTTGTCCTCGATGGTGAAGTCGCGCGAGAGCAGCGCGAACTTCTTCGGCACTTCGAACTTCGCGAGCTTGCCTTCGCTCACGGCCTGAAGCTCCTTCTCGTAAAGCGCGAGAACCTTCGGGTCGGCGAGCCACTTCTTCGGGTCGTCGCCTTCGAGACCAAGGGACGCGCCCTTCGCCTTGAGCGAGTCGAAGTTCGGAACGATGAGCACGGCGATGAACGGCTTGTTGTCGCCGACGATGACCGCGCGTTCGATGAGCGCGCATTCCAAGAGCACGCGCTCGACCGGGTCCGGCGCGACGTTCTTGCCGTTCGACATGATGATGATTTCCTTCTTGCGCCCGGTGATGCGCAGGAAGTTTTGATCGTCGAGCGAACCGAGGTCGCCGGTGTGAAGCCAGCCGTCGCCGTCGATGGTGGCGGCCGTGGCCTCAGGCTCTTTGTAATAGCCCTTCATGATGTTCGGGCCGCGCGCGAGAATCTCGCCGTCTTCGGCGATCTTGACGTCGACGCCGCGAAGCACCTGACCAACGGTGCCGAACTCGATGCGTGTCGGGCGGTTGGTCGTGATGATCGGCGAGGTTTCCGTGAGGCCGTAGCCCTCGGAAATGGGCAGACCCACCGAGCAGAAGAACTCCGCAAGGTGACGGCCGAGAGGAGCGCCGCCTGAAAGCAGCGACACGACATTGCCGCCGAACTTGTCTTGAATGTTCTTGAAGACGAGACGCGTGGCGATCGCGTGAAGGAAGCGGATGACAAGGCCGACCTTCTTGGCCTTCTTCGCTTCATAGAACTGACGGCCGACGCGGATCGACCAGTCGAAGACCTTCTTTGCGAAGGGCCCCTTCTTGGCGACTTCGCCCATGACCCGCGCGTACACCTTCTCGTAGACGCGAGGCACGCTGACGACCGTCGTGGGCTTCACCTCCGAGAGGTTCTTCACGAGGAGATCGATGCTCTCGGCGTAGGCGATGGTTCCGCCCGCGAAGATGATGAGAGCGTAATACGTGACGCGCTCGAAGCAGTGAGCGAGCGGCAGGAAGCTCAGCTCGCGAACCTGCTTGCCCTCACGAATGAGGTCGGCGATCTGCGAGTGGATTCCGTCGTTCGCGTTCGAGAGAAAGTTCAGGTGCGTGAGCATCACGCCCTTCGGATTCCCCGTGGTGCCCGACGTGTAGATGATGCTGCACACGTCGTTGCAGTCGATGGACTCGAGGCGCTTTTCGATCTCGACCCGGTGGTCGGCGAGCTTGCCTCGGCCTTGCTCGATAGCGTCGGAGATGATGATCGTGCGCACGCGCTCGTGCTCGGTGACCTTCACCGCGTCGAACGCGATGACGAGCGACATGGTCGGCACCTGGTCGAAGAGCGACTGAACCTTGTCGTACTGCTCCTGGTTCGAGCAGATGACGACCTTCGCGTCGCAGTGGTTCAGGATGAACTTCACCTGAATCGCCGTGAGCGTCGGGTAGATCGGCACAACGACCGCTCCAGCCGTCATGGTTCCAAGGTCGGAGACCGTCCACTCGGGCCGGTTTTCCGCGAGGATTCCCACGTGATCGTTGCGAACGATTCCGTTCTCGACGAGGTACGCCGCGAGGGCTTGCACCCTGCGATCGAGCTCCTCGTAGGAGTAGTACTCGTAATCCCCCGCCGCGTTCTTCGCGCCGAGCGCGTCACGGTTCTTGTAGCGCTTGGCCGCGTCGCGGAAGAGCCGCGGAATGACCTTGCTGCTCTTCTGGTACCAAACCTCGATTTCCGTGGGTGGACGGCGTACGAACTTTGGCTTTTCCTCGGGCGTCGCGCTCATGATGTCTCTTCGGGTCAACTGGGCTCAATGGCCGCCAGCCTCAGAGCGATGTTACGGTCTTCCGCGGTCAAAGGTGAAGGATTCGCCACGCGAAAGTGCTTCGCGCCCGACATCGCCGTCCCGGAGCTCGTCTCAGCCGCGCGCCCACAGGCCACAAAGCCGGTAGTGCGCGGGGAAAACAACGGCTAGGGCCGCGCCATGCTCGACCGTGCCCGCCTCGAGGCTGCTCTGACCCGAACCCTCGAACGCACCGAGCTTTCGCTCCCCGGTGCCTTCCACGGCAAAGTCCGCGATGGCTTTGACCTCCCGGGAGGCGCCCGACTCCTCGTAGCCTCGGACCGCATCAGTGCGTTCGATCACGAGCTCGGAACCATCCCGTTCAAGGGCCAGATCCTCACGGCATTCTGCGATCATTGGTTCAAGCGTATTGATGGCGTACTCCCGCATCACTACCTCGCGCGCATCGACCCGACGGCCATCGCTTGCGTGAAGTGCGAGCCGCTCGCGGTGGAGTTCGTCGTGCGCGCGTATGCGACGGGAACCACGGGCACGAGCCTATGGACGGCGTACGAAGCGGGCGCTCGCGAGTTCTGCGGCCATGCGCTCCCTGAAGGCCTGAAGAAGCACCAGCGCCTCGACAAGGCGATCCTCACGCCGACCACGAAGGCTCCAAAAGGTCACCACGACGAGAGCGTTTCGCGCGCGCAAATCCTCGAGCGCGGCATTCTCGACGCGGCAACGTTCGACGCCGCCGAAGCCATGGCGCTTGAGCTCTTTCGACTCGGTGCCGAAGACTGCGCGAAGCAGGGATTGCTCCTCGTGGACACGAAGTACGAGCTCGGTCGTCGGCCCGACGGCACCCTCGTCATCATCGACGAGATTCACACGCCAGACAGCTCGCGCTTCTGGGAGGCGGCAACGTACGAAGAGCGCCTCGCGGCCGGTGGCGACCCGGACCCGCTCGACAAGGACTACGTGCGCCGCTGGCTCCGTTCCGAGGGTTTTTCCGGCGAAGGTCAGCCCCCGGTGCTGTCGGACGAGGTCCGCATGGAGGCGGCCCTTCGCTACGCCAAGGCGTTCGCGCGCATCACGGGCAAGGAGTTCGAGGAGAACCTCGACGAGCCTCAAGCGCGCATCGAGAAGAACGTCGCCGCGTGGATGGCCGCACACCCCGGCTGACAAACGCCCTTCGGCACGTGCCTGCAGACTACAGATGGATCCATGAGCACCTGCGCGCGCTTCGTCCTCGGCACCATGAACTTTGGTGGGCGCACGAAGGAGCCTGAATCGCGCGCGATCGTCGAGCGCTTCGTCGCACGATTACGCAGCGATTTGCCTTGCGAACTCGATACGGCAAACCTCTACACGCAGGGTGAGAGCGAGCGCATCGTGGGCCGAATCGTCGCGTCAGCGCCGGAGCGTTTTCGCGTCGCCACGAAGGTCGGCCTTGGTCGCCGCGGCGGCAAGCAAGAGGGCCTCTCACGGGACGCGCTTCGCGAAGGGCTCGCCGCATCCCTTGATCGTTTGAAGCTTGGTCGCGTCGACACGCTCTACCTGCACGCGCCCGATCGTGAGACCCCCGCACGCGAAACCGCCGAAGCGCTCAAGTCGATGCACGACGAAGGTCTTTTCACCGCATGGGGCGTGTCGAACTTTGCCTCGTGGCGTGCGCTCGAACTCTATCGCGAGGCCGCATCGTCGGGTCTTCTCCCTCCCTCGCGCACACAAGTCGTCGACAACCTCCTCGCTCGCGGCATCGAGGTCGAACACGTGGATTTTGCCTCGTCGATGAACCTCGAAACCGTCGCCTTCAACCCGCTCGCGGGCGGACTCCTCGCAGGCACCGTGAAGCTCGGTGAAGCCCCGAAGTCAGGACGCTTTCACAAGAATGCACTCTACACGGGCCGTTATTTGTATTCCGCAAGTTTCGATGCCTGCGCGCGCTACTCCGAGCTCGCCGCCGCGCACGGAATGAACCTGCTTTCACTCGCGTACCGTTTCGTGGTGCACCACCGCGGTCACGGGTCCGTGCTCCTTGGCCCATCGAGCGCGGGCCACGTGGACGCCGCATTCGACGCGGCCGAAGAACCGCTGGGCGCCGATCTGCTGAAGGCCATAGGCGACCTCGCAGCTCGACTCTCTCCGTCCAACGCCCCGTACGCACGATGAGCGTTTTTTCAGTTGATCATGACGCCGCTTCGTTGCGGGAGGCCTTCGCGCGCGACGGCATTGTCCGCCTCGGACGCACCGTTGACGACGCGATGCTGGAGGCCCTTCGGGCGCGCTCCGAGGCCGTGATGCGTGGCGAGGCGCCGGAGCTGAACCTCTTCTTTCAGCATGACTCGGACGACGGGACTTACGGCTCGCTCAAACGCGGAGAAGGCTTCGTGGGACCCTCGCAGCGCTACCGCAAGGTGGAGAAGCTTGAGCGCGATCCGATCTTCCATGCACTCCTCACGCATCCCGCGCACGAGCAGGTGGTGCGCGCGTTCATCGAGGGTCCGGTCCATCTTTATCGCGCGGTGCTTTTCAACAAGGCCGGAGGCTCGTCGAGCCCGATTCCCTGGCATCAGGACGGCGGCACCTTCTGGGGGCTGAACGAAGAGCCCTTTGTCCAAGTGTGGACGGCGCTCGACGACGCGCCCGTCGAGGCTGGATGCGTCGAGGCCATTCGCGGAACGCACGCGCAAGGTCTTGCGACTCCGCTCGGCGGCGTGATTCCCGACGACGTCGCGTTGCGTGCGAACGCCGAAGCCCGCGTGGAATTTTTTCCTGCGAAGGCGGGCGAGTCGCTGCTGATTCACAACCACGTGTGGCACCGCTCAGGGCCAAACCGCACGGCGTTTCCGAGGCGCGGGTTCACGGCGTGCTACCTGCACGCGCGCGTGTCGTGCTTGCGAAAAAAGCGAGCGCCGCGCGTGTTTCCGTTGGTTTTTTCCTAGCGAAATTTCATCACGGGTACGCAAACCCATCGCCCCGGACGCCGCGATTGCACGGGCGTCCGAACGCGCGCTCACCCTGGTTGCCCGTCGGTGCGCGGCCTCATGAGGATGGGCCAGTACACGATGGAGAAGATGCCGTAGCCGAGGGACCACAGGATTCCCGCGGCGACGATCGCAAGCGGGTGCGGCGCTGCCACGCGAAGCAAGGCCCCGGCGATCACGAGCACGTAGGAGACGATCGTCAAGGGCGACACGACGAGCGCGCGTCCTGAATGACCGAGTGCGGCACGGGAGGCCACCGCGAGAATCATCACGCCAATGGCTCCAGCTGTGAGCGCATGGAGTGCCGCGAAGCTTCCGATAGGCCCGCCGAGGTCGCTCACAAACTTGAGGAAATACCCAAGCGGAATGAACGCGTAGCCTGCGTGTAGAATCCACACAATCGGCATGCCGAGCGTCTCAAACGTGCGCCACTTAAACATGCGCGCTCCAAGCACGAGCGACGCAAGCAGCGCCGCGACACCGCTCGTGGGCGATGCAGGCGCCGCGAACTCCGATGCGAGGACCGCGAGCACGACGGGAACGGCGAGACGGTCGAGCCAAGGCGGAGTTTCGCATCGGCTGGAAGGATCGCCCGCCATGCGCAGGTGGTTTTGCGTGAACGCTGGAACGATTCGCCCGGCGATCAGCGCGATGAGGGCGGTGACGAGGTAGGTCGCGAGGCGCAACGCCTCAGCCGCGTGGCCCAGATGAAAGGCGAGGTTGAGCGCCGCGAGGCCCAGCAACATGAGCGGCGGCCCATAGTTGCGGCGATTGCCCGCGTGCACGATCGGCCGGCCGATGAGCACCGCAAGGACCGGCAGGAAGGCGAGGTCGAGGAGCGCGAAGCCCGGCACCCACATGCCCACGCGGCCGAGAACCCAAAGGCCCGAAAGGAGCGCGACGGGCGCCCCCGCGAGCGGAGCGGTACTCGTCCACTTTGGGACGGCGGCCTGTAAGAAACCTGCGATTGCGGCGACCGCGACGCCGAAGATCATCTCGTGTCCGTGCCACGCGGACGTGAGCGGCAAGAGACCACGCCAGGCAAGCAGCCACATGGGCAGAGCGAGCGTGGCGTAGAGGCCGCACAGCAAAAAGAAAGGACGATGGCCCGACGCCAGCAGGATGGGGCCCCGGTATGCGGGACCGGCGGGCCAAAGGGGAACGGCAAGACGAGGCGAGCGGGCAAGGCGCATGAAGATGCTTTCGGGAAAACCAACGGGGCAAGACTCAACGCAGGCGTCCGCGCCACAGGTCGCCCAAGCAACAACGGTGCCTCGCCGGCGGGAACCTTGAGCTTGATCGCCCTGAGAGCCCTTGAATCGGAAACTTCGAGGCGTCGCCGTGGACTCGCGGCATACTCGTCCCATGGTTCGTGCCGCGGCCGTTGCCCTCGCTCTGTCGACGCTCGTTTGCGCCGCGTGCACGACGACTCCCGCCCGCGACCCGCAGCGGGCTAGCCCCGATGGAGGAGCGAATCCGCCGGCGGCGTCCTCGGATCTGACGTTGACGATCGTTCGCGTGAAGTCAGGCGCTTCGCCGGCTTTTGTGAGCGCGGCCATTCCGTTCGCGATCGGTGAACTTCGCGCAAGCGAATCCCTGCAGATCATGGCTGGGACGACCGAACTCGAGCGAAGCGTTCGCGTCCTTGCGCGATGGCCCGACGGCTCGTACCGAAGCGTCCTCGTCGCGTTCGCGCCTCCGTCAATCGACACGGAATCCGTGACCGTCCGCGCCGTTCTCCAGGGCAACACGGCGAAGGTGTTGGCGAGCGAACCGGAAATCGTCCGCGGATCTTCCGTGCGCGCGTTCGCAGCCTCGAGTCGCTGGGCCTCGACCGGTGCCCTCGGACTCCCCTTCCAACTCGCGTCAGCAGGCACGCTCGCGCCAGCCTTTTTCCGGCGCGCGGCCCCCGTTTTCCAAGACGTCGCCAACCCCCCGTCGGGCGCAAATGTCGCTCCGCACGTGCGCAATTACTATGACCACACGCATGCACTCTACATGCACATGCTCGCTCTCGGCCCAAGCCGGGACCTCGCTGCACGCATCGACGACGAGGTGCTTCTTTACCGTGAGAACGAGATCGCTCACGGCGACGGGAACAAGGGTTCCTACTCGGCCGCGCCCGACACGGAGGCGACGACGCCCCTCGACTTCAACATCGTGCGGCGCATGTACGCGCAAGGGCTCGTCGAAGATTACCTCGTGACCGGCGACGCGCGCTCGCTCGAGGTCGCAAAAGAGATCGCCGAGGCCTTCGTCGACGACGTTGCGGCACAAGCGCCATTTTATCCGTGGACCGAGCGAATTCCCGCGTGGACGATGCTTGGCCTGCTGCCGGTCTTCGAAGCAACGGGCAACGCGCGGTACCTCGCTGCGGCACGCCGAGTCGGGGACTTGGCCGTCGCGCACCAATTGGCGATGGCGGCGAAGTATCCGAATCAGGCTGGAATTTCTGGGCTCACCGGATCGTTCACGCAAGACCGAGGAGGCCAGTGGTTCGACTCGGACGAATCGACCTCGACCGGCGCCGGGTCTCCGTTCATGACGACGCTCCTCATCGAGGCACTCGTGCGCCTTCATAGAGACACGGGCGACGTCGTGTACCTGGACTCCGCTGCGAACGCGGCGCGCTGGATCAAAAGCGGCTGTTTCGTTCCGGGCGACGACGGAACCACGGTTTTCACCGACGACCCTGCGCCGGACGCAACCGACCAGCCATCGTTGCATCACGCGAGTTTTCGTTACGTCTGCCGCGCAAGTGACAACAGCACCGCCCTCCCCGCATTGAATCCGATGTTTGCCTTCGCGCTCGGCGTCGGGTGGCAGCGCACTGGCGACGAGAGTTTCCGCTCGGTCGCAAGGGACGCTCTCTCGTTCGCCGGTTGGGGGGCCACGATAAAAGAGTACAATCAGAGCCTCCGAAGCTCGGCTCACGGGTTCTTGCTCCTTGAGACGGACGCTGGAAGCTTCGTTCCGCGCCAATAACTTCGCCGCATAATAAAAAAACACGCGTCGCCCAAAACAAAACCCGCCGTCAACGCAATGTCGACGACGGGTGATATCACACAGGCAACGCGCGCTCGCGCCGCCTGCGTTTGGGCGACTCAGTAAATGATGCGACCGGGAGCACCTTGGGTGCCTTGCTCCGTGTGGCACGTGTTGCAGTCGCCGTTTGTCTGCAAGCCAACCATTTCGCTAACCTTAGCGCCGTTGACCATCACGCGCGCGCGGTAGGAACCCGCCGACCCCGTGCGTAGGCTGAAAAAGTTACCCGAGATCGGACTCACCGGCAGCGTGTCGACCACGGTGCCCGCGGCGTTAAGGATCTCGACGGTGGCCCCCACGGGCGCGCGAGCGTTGCAGAGATCCTTTTCGTGGAGCGCAGGAAATGCGGTCCCCATGTAACGCGTCACAGGTCCATCGACGCTGCTGTTGTGGCACTGTAGGCAGGCCGTGCCGGGGTTCATGTCCTCGGAACCTCGATTGCCGCGCGTCCACGAAGCGTTGCTCGCGCAGGTTGTCGGGGCGGGAGTCGCGGGCCCTGCATCGACGTCGCCGCAAGAACCCGCGAGTTTGCCCGCGGTCACCCACGCTTGAATCGTCGCGATGTCAGCCGCGCTCGAAGTGCCCGCGTATGAAGGCGGCATCGGGCTCGCAGTGTCCTGCATGCGCGCGAGGACGCGATCGGCCACGTTGCCCGTCGTGAGATCCGCATAGGTGACGAGCGATGGGGCCTGCGCGCCGCTGCCGTGGCAACTGGCGCACTTCGACGAAAGCACTTGCGCAACGTCGCACGGAAGACCGGTGCCTGCACCGCTGGTGCCCGCGTCCGCGTCCGGTGTCGAGGCCGTTCCGCCGCCGCTCACCGCTGGACCGCCCGCGCATGCCGCGATCACCAAAGAACCCGTTATCGCCGCCCAAAGGATCGATTGTTTCATGCGTCTCACCAGCACTGTGCGCTAAAAAAAGTGCGACGCAAAAGGCGTCGCGGACTTAACGGAAACCTGCCACGCCCCCCACACGCAGTCAAGGTCGGTGCCGGGCAAACGCGCCATAGCGAAGGGCATATCTTCGCAATTCGTTGCCAGCTTTCCTTACCTGGCCACAGTGACGACCACGTGCTTTTCTTCAAGGAAACCACCACGGCTCATTGCCCGCGGCCTGACTTCGCGCAGATTATCCGCCGACTGCAACAGCGAGTCGCACAACTTGCACCGGCGCGACTTGGGCACGACACTGGGTAGAATTCTTAGGTAAGTTCGTCCGATCGCAAACCGCACCTTCGCGTAACGCGCATTCGCACGCCTCGCTCGAAAACCCTCACGCTTTTCAAAGGCGCGGGGGCCTGCGGCTTCGGCTGAGAACCTGTCCCATCGCGTCAGGGCAAGAGCACGATCTTTCCGGTCATGCGCTTTCCCTCGCTCAACGCGAGTGCCTCTTCGGCCTGAGCAAGGGGCATGCGCTTCGTGATCGGAACAACCAGGCGCCCCGCATCGATCGCTTCGACGAGCACCATAAGCCGCTCGCGCGTCGCGACACCAAGCACCGTGCGCGACTTGAACGGGGGCACAAGAATTTGGACAAAGTCGGCCGGACCCTCGCCGGCCACCATCACGTGTCGCCCGCCGCGCCCCAGCAGCGATCGGCACGCCGGGGCCGAATATCCGCCGACGCAATCGACGACGAGGTCGAAGGGCCCATGGGCCGCGAGCGCCTCAAGGGCGTTGCCGGCGGTGTAGTCGATGACAACCTCGGCCCCGCGTTCGCGCACAAGCTCGAGGTTTTTTGTGGAGCAAACGCCGGCAACGAAGGCGTCCCGAAGATTGTGTGCGATCTGCACGCAAAACTGGCCAACCGCCCCCGACGCGCCGAGGACGGCCACGCGCTTGCCCTTCGCGATGCGGCCAATCTCGACGACGCACATCCACGCGGTCACACCGGCCACAGGAAGAGCTGCGGCCTGCTCAAGGTCAAACCCTGGCGGCAACAGGCAAAGCTGATCGGCGCCGACCACCACGGTGTCCGCGTAGCTTCCGCGCTGGCCACGAGAAAAGTTTGTCGACCCCACGACCGCATCGCCAATTTTTATGTCGATCACGCGCTCGCCAACCGCTTCGACGATGCCCGCGAAGTCGACGCCTGGCACCACCGGCGGCGGCGGACCGATGAGGCGTGCGGCCATGCGCAGGGGGCCGCGATTGCGCATCTTCCAGTCGACCGGGTTCACCCCAATGGCGCGCACCGCAACCCGAACCTCGTGGGCCCTCGGCGTCGGCGTCGGCATCTCCGTTCGCACGAGAGGCTGACCCACCGCCCACGTCGTCTGTGCCATCGCGATCATGTTGTTCCCTCGTATTGGCTAGCCGCTCCCGATCATACTCCCAACGGGAACGCGCCTGCATGAACGATCGAACGACAGCGCCCCGCATCTTTGTGCTCCAGCGGCAGCGACGAATTCCTCTCCGTGGCGAACGTTCTCTTCCCCACAGCCACCAAGTTCGTGGATATTTGAGACCATGATCCTGCGAACGAAGACCGCCCCCTTTGCCCTGCGTGTGCGCGGGGCTTCGACGCGCGTTGGTATGGCGTCTTTGAACGGCTTTTTGCTGCTTTTGCTCGCGACAGCACCTTCCGCCTGTTCGAATCCGGCGCAGGCGTCGGCGGCGGGCGCGAGCGCGGACTCGGGGCCTGCCGATGCGGGAACCTCGGCGGTCGACCCTGGCCCGGTTGTGGACACCGCCCCATGGTGCAACCAAACGCTCCTCGGTTACGCGCCGCCGGCGACCGCTGGCACAATTGCTCCGCCACGACCGATTCGTCCTTTTTACCAGTGGCAAAGCAACAACGGTTACTGCGGCGAGGTGTCACTTCTCCAGGCGGGGATGAACAATGGCCTTTGGGCGAGCCAGTTCAACGTGCGACGCCTCTGCGGGTTCCAAAGCCAGGGTGACGACGGCTTCCCCAGGGG
>CAIQDA010000374.1 GCA_903870415.1 uncultured delta proteobacterium | reverse complement strand
GGCTTGGGTCGACGCGGTTCACGTCCGCGACCACGTCGGCAATGACTTCGAACGGCGTGCGCTCGAGGCTCCCGTCCGCGCGCTTCATGGGCGTCACGGCGCGCTCGAGCATGCCACTGGCCAAGTCGAGCGGGTCCATCTCCAGTGAGCAAATTTCCTTGGCATTCTCGTCGTACATGCGCGCGGCGAGGCGGCGAAGGAGCGCGAGCTGACCGTCCGAGACGCTTGCCAGGACGAGGTTGCCGCTTGCATCGTTGAGCGTGGGTGCCGCGGCGGACGCGGCCACGTGGAGGAGCGGCACGATGTTCGCGTCGTCACCCAGGAGTTGCGCGAAGTCTGCGACGGCGGCGAGCACGTTCGCGAGCGCGTCGTGGGGAGAGGTTGGGCTTATCAAGTACTGAACGAGCGCGTCGAGTTCGGCCCGTGCTGCTTGATCGCCGCGCACCACTTCGCCCACGTCGAGGAGCGACGCCGCAAGGGGAGACGTGAGCAAATCTTCAACGGTTTTCGGCATCTCGTTGACGGCCCATGGGCAGAGCGCCGCGGGACCCGTGGTGCCGCTTGCCGGCGGGCACTTGGCTGCGAGCTGTTCGCGGAGAAGCGCGACGAGGCGCGGTGCTGCAACGGGCAGGAGGCCTGACGTGAAGCTCGTGGCTGCACCCGTGCCCGACGTTGCGAAGAGCGTGTCGGCGAAGACCGAGCGTGCGCGGCGCCAACCGGTGAGACGCGCCTGGTCGCCACTCGAGGCAAACGCGCTGTCGAACCCTTTCAGCGAATCGATGAGAAGGTCGAGGGGCGTCACTTGACGCGTGGTCGTTCCGTCGTTGCGCTTCGCTCGCGTGCTTCCATCCCGGTATTTCACGCCCAACGTTGCTGCGCGGCTCGGGCTTGCGAGCGAGCGAAGCGCCTGCGCTAGAACGGCCGTTCCGGTCTTGGTGACGGTCTTGCCCGGAGCGCACTGCTTCGTCACCGCATCAAACTGCGTGCAGTGTGCAATCGTCGTCGCCTTTGCGACCTTCTGAAGTTCGACGAGAGACTTGAGCGCGTCTCCGGTGAAAATATCGACGAGGAGCGGTTCGTAGGTCGAGACGCCGTCGCCGGTGCACGTGGCGTTCGTCTCGCGGCTCAGGAGGCATTCAGCGGCGCCTCCGGGGGTGGCGGCAGCGGCCTTCGTTTGCCAGTGTTTATGCATCACTTCGAGGATGTCGAAGAAGCGTGCTTGGCGCTTCTCGGCGACAAACGCGCTCAGCATCGGGCGCATCGCTTGGTAGAAGCCGAAGCGCTCCCAGACGAAGATGGTGTTTGGGTCGCGATTGCGAATGAGGTCCGGCGTGTCGCAGGAACGCAAGTTGCGAATCTTGCCGTCGCTCGCCGCGTCGATGGCGTTCGGGAGCGGGTCGTCGATGACGCGGCTGCGGCACACGGAGGTTCCGAAGCCGTTATCGCCGATGAGGTCGTGCATGAAACGCTGCGTGCGCGCGTTTTGCGAATCGCCGGGTGTATCGAAAAAGACCAGGCGATCGAGCCACTTTGGCGTGGGTCGAAGCGTGTTGTCGGCCGAGGTATCCGCGGCGAGCGTCACGCCGTCGCTGTTCCAAAACCCGGTGATGGCCGAGAGCTTCGTGATGAGGTCCACGTTGGCGGCGCCAATGCCGAGGATGCCGCTTCGAAGCGTGCTGTCGCGCAGGTACATCTCCGCTTTGCCCGCGATGGCATCGACGTAGAACGTGCCCATGTCATCGATCTTGAAGACCTCGCATTCGCCGTACGTGCCGCCGAAGACGTTTGATGGTGGCAACGTGAGCGCGGTGAATTGCGCGAAGCCGAGAGTGCCTGCGGGCACGTAAAGCGTGGCGCCAGGCTTATTGCAGGCGGCAACGCCGTGCGTGTCGTGCACGAGCTGAAGGAATCGCTGAAAGCTCGAGCGGTTCGTTCCTGTGTCGGCCTTCGTGCGATCGACGTCGTTGCGCATCTCGATGACGCGGCTCTCGGTGACGTTGAATGCTTGCCCGTTGAGGTTCGCGCGGTCGTAGCTGAGCTCGTCGCGGTAGCGGAGGTAGCTTCCGTAAACTTCGCCAAGCTTCGACGAGTCGTCGTTCGTGAGGGCGTCGATGAGCTTCTCGGGAAGCTGGTCGGCACGGTGGTCGCTCGGGTCCACGACGTCGGCGATGACGTCGAGAAGTTCGTCAAAAATGAGCGAATTCTCTGGAATCACCGCCTCAGGGTGCCGCGCCACCGCTGCACGCGCGTCCATCAATGCCTTCGCCACACGCGCAACTTCATTCGGGTGCTTCGCGAGCAAGCTCTGCGCGAGATGAAGAACGTCGTCGGCGTTTTCATCCGCAACGACGTACGACAGCGCATGGACCATGTCCATAATAGGGCTGTGCGCGGGATCGATGCCGTCATACGCGAGGCGTACTGGCGCCGTCGTCAAGTCCGCGGGCGGCGCATCGTTCGGGTGGGTCTTGGCCCAGTCCTTCGCGAGCTGCGGGTCGGACGCGTAGGTTTTCGATGCCTTGACGCGGGGCCCGGCCAGCACTTTCGCTCCACCGAGCGCATCCCAAAGCGCCGTGGGGGTGCCCGGCGTTTGCGTCTCCACGAGTGGCCGCACGGTCGCGACGACCTCCGCGGCAAGCGTGTGCTCCGTGTCCACGTACGCGTAGACGAGCGGGCCGCCCGTCGCGGTGAGCGGGCGCATCTTCGCGTCGACCGCACGGTCCGAAGGCGTCGATAGATAAAACGGAAGCGGAGCGGCCTTGCCATCCGTGGTCACGAACCGCCCCTGCGCGTCAACGTCCGGAAGCGTGTCGTTGTCGCGGTCTACGAAAGGCGCAGCGACAGCCCCGTTGAGGCGCGCAAACCCTCGGCGATCGCGCGCCACGATGAAGTTTGACGTTCCACCGCCGAGGCGCGAGTCCTCCAAGATAACCGTCTCGCGAAGCAGTTCGCTCTTCGACCGCGCGCGGCTGAGAACATTGCGCTCGCTGACCGCATCGGCGCTCACCACAAGCTCAGGCTCCGGCGGCTCCGCCGTGGCCGTTCGCAACTCTTGGTAGAGTGCAGCCATCGTCGCTTGCAACGTCGGCGCGCCCTTGCCTGCCGCATAGAGCTGCGTACCGTCGGCGAGCTTCACTTCCGGGGAAAAAAGCGAGAGACCGGCGTTTGAAAGTGCGCGCAGCCGCGGGTACGCCGCGACGGGGCGTGCCACCCCGAGGGCGACTGGAATCGGTCGATAATTTTCCCGACCTTGCACCCTCGCGAAAACCGCATGCGCGTCGGGTGCGTTCACGATCGCGTCAAACACGCGAGCGAGCGAACGCGTGCTGCTCGGCAGCGTGCCGTCGTCGTACATCGGCACGATGCGCGCGAGAAAGTCTTCGAGCGCGTCACCGAGTCGCACCGTTGACCCGGCGCCCGGCACGTCGCAACTCTTCGTTGCATCGTCGTTTTTCAGGTCTTTCGCGAGCACCTTCAAGTCGCCCGGAAAGATGGCGTCGAAGGCTCGAACGAGATCCGTGCGGTGTGCAAAGAGCGCCTCGATGCGCGCAACCATCCGGCGTCGATGCTCCGTTTGGTCCGCCAACGACACCGCCGCGCCGTCGAGGTTCGGCGCGCCGTCCACCAGCTCGGGCAACACGCTCGCGTCCATCGTCACGCGCTCGTCGAACGTTCCGTCCGCGCGGCGATGGCAACCGTCGACGAACGAGAGGCCGTAGAGGTCTTCGGGCAACGCTTGCGCGCCGACGCGGTCGCACAAGACCCCGTAAAGTTCCTCGCCGATCGTTCCGCGAGCGGGTCGGTCGGTCACAGTCGTTTCGCCGCCGGCGCATCCGAGCGCGAGGGTCGCAAGCAGTCCGAAAGCAAGGGCGGTGCGCGGGGCCGTCATGATGGGTCGCTCCTGGTTGGCGGTTGTACCATCGGTGCCTCAGCCGAAGAGGAACAGCGTCGCGAGGGCGAAAGAAAACGGGATTGTGGTGGGGGCAGGTTGGTTGGGGGGCGGGAGGGGCTCGCTTCGCTTTGCCGGAACGGTTGGGCTGCGGGAGGAGCGGCGCGGGGACGGCGGGGCGTCGCTTCGCTTCGTTGCCTCGGGTGGTTTCAGGATTTGCGACCTTGCGGGGCTTCTTTTACGCGGCTCGGTGCCTTGCCTCGGCGGCCTCCGCTCCGCGCCACTCCGCCGCCCTCGCGCCTCTTCACGGCGTTTGGATCCGGCTTGCTTCGCTCGCGGGTGATTTTGGTTGGAGGGGATGGGAGAGAGATGGGGATGGAGAGGGAGAGAGATGGGGGATTGGGTTGGGAGAGGGAGAGATGGGGGATGGAGACGATGATTGAATCGATGAGGGATTGCAGTGACGGCGCGGGTTCGGTGTAGGACCGCGGCTATGGCTCCCGCTTCGCATCCGAATACCGTCGCCATCGTCCTTGCTGCTGGCCAGGGCACCCGCATGAAGAGCTCGCTGCCCAAGGTGTTGCACCCGGTTGCTGGGCTTCCCATGGTTCACCACGGCGTCGCCGCTGCGCTTGGCGCCGGGTGCGCTCAGGTGATCGTTGTTGTCGGCCATGGCCGTGAACTCGTTGAGGCTTCGCTGAAGGCGGCCTTCGGCGAGCGCGTCGCGTTTGCGATTCAGCTGGAACAGCTCGGGACCGGCGATGCGGTGCGGTGTGGCCTTGCCGCGCTGCCTTCGGGCGTTGAACGCGTCCTCGTGTTCTATGGCGACGCGCCGCTTATCGAAGCGATGGACCTTGCCGCTGCGCTCGCGGTCCCCGGCGCGTTGGTCGTCGCGACCTGCAGCTTGGCGAACCCTTTCGGTTACGGGCGAATCTTGCGCGCGGCCAATGGCGAACTTGTCGCCATCCGTGAAGAGAAAGACTGCTCGATCGAGGAGCGATCCATCACGGAGATCAATCCCGGCGTGTACGTGTTTGCCGCGCAGTTTCTCAGGGCCGCACTCACGAAGCTTGAGCCGAAAAATGCGCAGGGCGAACTCTACCTCACCGACGTCGTCGCCATCGCCGCGACCGCGATGACCCCCGCGGTGCCCGTGGCTGCCCGCGCCGAAGTACTTGTAGGCTGCAATGATCGCGCGCAACTCTTCGACGCCGAGGTCGCGTTGCGTGAACGTATTCACACGCGCCTTCGTAAGAGCGGCGTGACCGTCGCGGCCGGTGCTCTCGTCGATGCGGGTGTCGTCGTTGAGCCCGATGCGAGCATTGGACCAAACGTTGTGTTGCGTGGAAAAACACTGGTTAAGAGTGGTGCGCGAATCGACGTCGGCTGCGTGCTCGACAACGTCATCGTGGAGGCCGGCGCGTACCTCAAGCCCTACAGCGTGGCCCAAGACAGCGTGATCGGCGCCCGCGCGCAGGTCGGGCCCTTCGCGCACTTGCGTCCCGAGAGCCACCTCGGCGAGGACGTGCACATTGGCAACTTCGTCGAGACAAAGAAGACCACCCTCGCGAAGGGGGCAAAGGCAAACCACCTTGCGTACCTCGGCGACGGCGTCATCGGCGAACGCGTCAACATCGGAGCCGGGACGATCTTCTGCAATTACGACGGCTTTCAGAAGCACACGACGACCATCGAGGACGACGCGTTCATCGGCAGCGACTCGCAGATCGTCGCGCCGGTCACCATCGGTCGCGGCGCCTACGTGGGCACGGGAACCACCGTCACCAAGAGCGTGCCCGCCGACGCGCTTGCCCTGAGCCGCACCAAGCAAGAGAACAAAGAAGGTTACGCCGCGCGCCTCAAGGCCCGCTTCAAGGCCGCCAAAGAAGCGACCAAAGAGACCAAGAAGTAGGCCATCACGCCGCATCACCGGCAGATTCGAAACCATGGACGCCATTCGAGTTCGAGGTGGAAAGCCCCTCACAGGCCGCGTGCGGGTTAGCGGCGCGAAGAACGCAGCGCTGCCGATTCTTTGCTCAACGCTTCTGAGCGATGGCGAGAGCCGCCTGCGCAACGTGCCGAAGCTCCGTGACATGGTCACGACCGCTGCGCTGCTCAAGTTCCTCGGTCGCCCGGTCGACATGGACGCGCCCATTTTCACCGTGGGCGCGGCAACGAATGTGAAGCCCGAAGCGCCGTACGAGCTCGTGAAGCAAATGCGTGCGAGCGTGCTGGTTCTCGGGCCGCTCGTCGCACGCTACGGCCGCGCGAAGGTCTCGTTGCCCGGCGGCTGCGCGATTGGCGCTCGCCCGATCGACCAGCACCTCAAAGGCCTCGAGGCCATGGGATGCAAGATCGAGGTCGAGAAGGGTTACGTCATTTGCGAGGCCCCCGCCGGTGGTCGCTTGATCGGCGCTGAAATTCGCTTCGACATGCCCACGGTCACGGGCACCGAAAATGTGCTCATGGCCGCGACGCTTGCGAAGGGTCGAACGACGCTCGTGAACTGCGCGAAAGAGCCGGAAATCGAGGAACTTGCGCGGGTGCTCAACAAGATGGGCGCTCGCGTTGACGGGGCAGGCACCGAGGTCATTCATGTGCAGGGCGTCGAGCCCGGAGCCCTTGAGCCCTTCGATCACGCGATCATGCCCGACCGTATCGAGGCAGGCACGTACATGTGCGCGGCAGCCGCAGTCGAGGGCGGAGACGTCATCGTCGAAGGTGCGCGTTTCGAAGACCTCGAGGCGCTCATTCGGACCATGCAGTCGGCGGGCGTTCTCATCGACGCAGCCGACGGCGGCATTCGTGTGCGTCGCCAAGGACCGTTGCGTTGTGTGGATTTTTCCACGGAACCGCATCCAGGCTTTCCAACCGACATGCAGGCGCAGCTTCTCGCGATTCTTTGCCTCGCGGAAGGCGAGTGCCACATCAGCGAGACCATCTTCGAGAATCGCTTCATGCACGTGCCCGAGCTCGTGCGCATGGGCGCGAACATCACGCTCAAGGGTCACACGGCGCACTTGAAGGGCGTGAAACAGTTGTATGGTGCAAGCGTCATGGCGACGGACCTCCGCGCCAGTGCCTCGCTCGTCATCGCGGGACTCATGGCCGACGACGAAACCGAAGTGCGCCGCGTCTACCATATCGACCGTGGCTACGAGATGATCGAGCAGAAATTCCAGGGTCTTGGTGCCGACGTCGCGCGAGTGCGAGGGGCCGAGGCGTGAGCCGACCGCTGACGCTCGCCGTGCCGAAAGGGCGCGTTCTCAAGGTGCTCGTGCCGCTCCTTGCCAAGGCCGGTTACGACGCTTCTTCGTTCCTTTCAGACGATCGTGCGCTCGTGCGCACCACGGCGTGCGGCCGTCTTGAAGCGCTTCTTCTCAAGCCCGACGATGTGCCGACCTACGTCGAACGTGGCGTTGCAAGCCTTGGCGTCGTCGGGCGTGACGTGCTCGACGAGAAGGGGTCCGAGCTCTTTCGCGTGCTCGACTTGCGCGTGGGCGTTTGCAAGCTCGCGGTCGCTGCACCCGTGGGTTTTTCCGCGCCACGCGGCGGGGTGCTTCGTGTTGCGACCAAGTACCCGAAGCTCGCCCTCGCTCACTACGCGAAGAAGGGCGAGCAGGTCGACGTCGTCAAGCTGCACGGTTCTGTGGAGCTAGGGGCCGTGACGTCGCTCGCCGATGTGATCGTCGACTTGGTTGAAACGGGACGCACGCTCGTCGAAAACGGACTTGAGGTCATCGAAGAGGTGAGTGCCGTGTCGAGTGTCGTTGTGGCGAACCGCGCCGCATGGAAGGTCGACAGCGAACGTTTGCGAGCGTTCGTGGCGAGCCTCGAGGCCGCTCTCGCTGCCGAAGCAGAGGATTCGAAGCAGCTGTAAACGCGCGGGTGTTCGGCGCAAACGCTGCGCTTGAGGGCGGTTTTCCGGCCCAAGCGAGTCCTCGCGATTGCAGCGACAGGCGATTCTCTCACCCTCGCGCGTGAGACCTCCTTTTCACGTCGACCCGGCTTGCCGCACGCGCACGGTCCAGACAGTTACCGGCATCCTCATGCGCGTCCTCTCGAGCCTCCGCCTCCTTCTCCCGGTCTTCTCGGTTGGCCTCATCGCGGCCGCTTGCTCCGGCACGTCGCCATCGGGCTTTGGCACGGGCGGCACGGGCGGCACGGGCGGCACGGGCGGCACAGGCGGCACAGGCGGCTCTGACGGCGACGGCGGCACGCCGGTTTGGACCGCGCCGCCCGAAGAAGACGCAGGGCGCCTCAGTGCCGATGCTGGATGCGCCGGCGTGAAGTCCGAGGCCACGCGCTCGCCTGTGTACATGCTCCTTGTGCTCGACGGCTCAGGCTCCATGGCGGACGACGACAAGTGGACCGCCGCCACGTCGGCGCTGAAGCAGTTCTTCGGTCAGGTGCAGAGCTCGAACGACACGAGCTTCGGCCTCGGCCTCACGGTCTTCTCGGACACGGACGAAGCGACGTACGGCGGCAATGCCCGCATCCAGGTGCCGATCAAGTTCGTCGACGCCGCTCAAGCCTCCGCGCTCGATCGCCGCATCACGGGCTCGAACTGCGACTCGTTCGGTCCGCCGTTTGGCCCTGCTCCGACTGGCGCTTGCCCGAGCGACACGACGCCGACCTTCCAGGTGCTCAGCGCCGCATACCCGAACTTGGCGTCGTATGCGCCGACGGCCCCGCTCCAGGCGAACGGCAAGAAGGTGCTTGTCGTCATCAGCGACGGCGTGCCGAACGGCGGGACCTCCGAGCAAAACCAGGTCGTCAACCTCGTGCGCCAGCAGGCCGCGCGCACGCCTGCGGACCTCGCCATCACGACCTTCTCGGTCGGCGTCGGTCTCCTCAACGGCGACACCACGAGCTACGATCCCAAGTTCATGGGGCAAATCGCTCAGGCGGGCGGCACCGCACGCACCGGCTGCGACGTGAACAACACGTCAACCGCGTCCTCGATGTGCCACTTCCAGCTCACGCCGGGCGGCAGTGCGCAGCAGCTCGCGAGCGACTTCCTCACGGCCATCAACGCCATCCGCGGCATGGCGGCGTCGTGTGAATACAGCTTCACGGTGCCCGCGGGCCAGACGGTGGACCCGAACCTCGTGAGCGTCAGCTTCACCGAGAACGGCGCCACGACCGAGATCCCCAAGAGCACCACGAACGGCTGGGAATACGATAACCCTACGCAGCCGACGAAGGTCATTCTCGTGGGCGGCTGGTGCAACCAAGTGAAAGCCGCGTCGTCGGGCAAGGTCGAGGTCGTCCTTGGCTGCGCGCCGAAAGTGAACTGACCTGTGTCCGCGGGCGACCGCTTCGACGTGCGTTTTGAGGTCGCATGACGCCGCCCGACGTCGGCACTGTCGAGCGCTGGGCTTGGGACTATGTCCTCGGAACCTCGCTCGCGGATAAGCTCGATCCTCCCGCGCCGCCGGAGCAATGGGAAACCGCGCCGCCGTCGCGACGCCTTGAGGCACCGGGTCGTCCGCCCGAGCTTCGCGTCGTCCTCCGAGCCCCGAAAAGGCGTGGTCTTGGGACGCCGAGCGGCCGCGCGCAGGCCCTCCACACGTTCTTTCACCACGAGCTCCAGGCCGCCGAACTCATGGCCTGGGCGCTTCTCGCGTACGCGGACGCTCCGCGCGACTTTCGTCAGGGCCTCGTGCGCATGCTCCTCGACGAGGCGCGGCACATGCGCATGTATCATGCACGCATCATGGGTCTCGGCCATCACGTCGGCGACTTTGAGGTGCGTGACTGGTTCTGGTCGCGCGTGCCGACGTGCGCAGACCCGTTGTCGTTCGTCGCGGTGATGGGCCTCGGACTTGAGAGCGCGAACCTTGAGCACGCCGCCACATTCGCTGCGGCGTTTCGCGATGCGGGCGACGAGGACTCCGCGCGAGTCCAAGAGGTCGTGGGGCTCGAGGAGATCGCTCATGTGCGCTTTGGCGCGCGTTGGTTCACGCACTTTCGCGGCGCAGTCACCTTCGACGCGTGGTGCGCGGCCTTGCCTTCACCGCTCACGCCGCTCCTCATGCGGGGCACGCCGCTCCGCCGCGACGCACGCTTGCGCGCAGGACAACCCGAAGCCTTCTTGGACGAGCTCGAAGCATGGACGCCGTCTGGGTCCTGAACCTCGACGCCGATCTTGAACTCGGCGCGCGTGGCCCTTACACGCCGACACGCTCGGTGAAGGACGCGATGCGTGCGCAGCAGGAAAAGCTGCTCGCGGCTCTTCTTGTGTCGGGCGAAGACGTGGTCGACGAAGCCGCAGCTCCGGGCGCAGCGAAGGGACGGCCAGGCTACGCGTTCTGCCCGACACCTCGCGCCGTCGCCCTGCTTGAGCGCGCCGGCGCCGTCGTTCCGCGGCATCCGAGCATCGAGGTGTTGCGAAGCGTGAACGGACGAGCGTTCTGCGCGTCGCTTGGAGAAAGCCTACCGGGCAGCGAGTTCGTCACGGACTTTTCGCGCGCCCGGGCGAAACTGAGTTCGGACACCGCCGCTGCGTGGCGCGTGAAGCGGGCCTTCGGCATGGCGGGCCGCGGGCAGCGGGTGATTCCGCAGGGGCCTCTCGCAAAGGGCGATGAGGACTTCGTCCGAGCGGGCATCGCGCAGGGCGGCCTCGTCATCGAGCCGAATAGGCGCATCACGCTGGAGGTCGCGATCCACGGAATGGTCGCGCCCTCGGGGAACGTCGCGTTCGGGAGCATCGTTCGGCAGCGCTGCGACGCGCGTGGTGCTTGGGTCTCCACCGAGCCGCTCGACGAGCCATTCGCGTTTGCCGCGGCGTTCATGGCCGAGGGCAAGGTCGTCGCGTGCCGCCTCCACGAGTCCGGCTACTTTGGCCCGTTTGGCGTCGATGCGTTCGTCTACGACGGAGGCTTCCAGCCGCGGAGCGAGATCAACGCCCGCTTCTCGATGGGGTTTCCCGTCGGCATGCCCGATTGGCGCGACCGGCTCGCGCACGAAACGCCGAGCTGACCCCCGTCTGCGTCGAAAGCACACGGGTCAAGATGGATTCGAACGAGCTGCAAATGTTCAAGTCGCCCGCCGCATGCCTCCCCACGGCACCGGGCCGAGGTGGAGGCATGACGACGTTCGATCGTGCTTGAGGCTACGCGCCGACGGTGAGCCGGCTGCGCATGCGTTTGAGTGTTCCGCGGCCGATGCCCTTGACCTTCAGCAGCTCGTCGACGCTGCGAAAGCGTCCGAGCTTCGTGCGGAGTGCAAGGATCGCCTCGGCCCGTTTTGGTCCCACATACGGAAGCGTTTCGAGCTCCGCGGCGCTCGCCTTGTTGAGGTCGATGGATCGGTCGCTTGTCGCTTCCGTGACTGCCGCGAGCGAGGTGCTTGCGGTCAGGGAAACCGCAGGGCGTTCGCTTGCCGACGCGGCCGCATCGATGGGCGTCGGAGATGCGTTGGCCCTTGGCGTCACGGGTGCGTCGTCAACGGGCACAGCAAGTGAGATCACGGGCGCAGGCAAACGGACTCTCGCCCAGGCGCGGCCTACGAGACTCACCGCGAGCACGAACGCGCCGAAGAAGAGTCCGCGGAAGAAGGTCCGACGCGCGAGCCCGCGGAGAGGCCTCAAGGCGCTGACGCGCGATCGCACGCGCCCAAGAAGGTCGTGGGTCGACGGTGATGAGGATGGCGTGCTCATGGTCAGGCCGAGGCTCCCGTACCCGCCTGATCGCCGCGTGGACGCAGGCGTGGCGAGCTTGCGTCGCGTTCGCTGTCACGCTCGGCGTCGCGCGGGTCGTAGTCCCGAACCTGCATCGAGGTGTTCGCGCCGACCGGGACGCAGTCGAGGCGAAGGTTGATCGATCCGTCTTGGTTCACGAAGCCGACGCCGATGCGCGTCCAATACGACTTGCCGGGCGAGCGCTCGGTGATGGCGTAGACGATCTTCATGGTGCGGGCGTTCGACGATGGGGTGGTGGTGCTCATGATGGTTCTCCTGGTTGAGGCGCGCTGGCGCCGGGTGAACCCCTTTCAGCAGGCTTCATGCCAACGATTGAATGCGCGGAAACCCTGGAAATGTTCTGATAATTGTTGCGACGCTCCCTGGCCACGGCCGGCCACCGGTGGCCACGCGACGGTCGTCGTCGCTCGGCGCAGCGTATTCCGATGGCCGCAGGTAACGGCGATGAGGCCGTGCGATGAAGAGCTGCCAAACGCGGCATTGGCGCTAAGAAGAAAAGGGAGCGACGCCGCGCCTCTCCAAGAGCTTGCCCCGAGCGCGGCTCTGAGGCACCAATGGGCAACGCTTCGAGCAGACCACCATGAGCCACGACGACACGAACGCCCCCGCCCTCGACCGACGCGACCTTCTTGTGGGAAGCGTGGCCGCAGCCGCGGTTCTTTCCACGGTTTCCGCTGAGGCAGCGCCGGTGAGCAAAGAGCCGCCGTCCTACGCTGCGATGCCGCCTGCGGGCTTCACGCCGTTCTCGGCGCCGGGTCGTGTCGTCAAGATCACGGGCGGAGAGACGCTCCAGG
Organism: uncultured delta proteobacterium; assembly: GCA_903870415.1. Taxonomy (GTDB): domain Bacteria; phylum Myxococcota_A; class Polyangia; order Polyangiales; family Polyangiaceae; genus CAIQDA01. The sequence goes on along the minus strand of CAIQDA010000374.1, from coordinate 3,394 downwards.
CGAACAAGCTCTTTCCGAAGCCCGAGTCGGCGAAGGCCATGCTCGAAAAGGCGCTCACCGAGCTCACGGGCAAGGGCTCGCTCGCCGAGGCCCTCAAGCTCTTCGTGCACCCGCAAGACAAAGTCGTCGTGAAGGTGAACGGCATCGCGCTCAAAAGCATGTCGACGAACAAGGAGCTCATCATGCCGCTCCTTGAGGGAATCCTCGCGTCGGGCGTGCCCGCCAATCAGCTCACGGTCCTTGAACAATACATGGGCTTTCTGAACGGCACGCGACTCAACACGCAGAACGTTCCGCCGGGCGTGAAGGTCGAGATTCACGCGAACAACGACTCGAAGATGGAGCCGCGCATGGTCACGGGCACCGGCGTGCGCACGCGCTTTTGCCGCACGCTCCTCGAGTGCACCGCCGTCATCAACGTGCACCTCGTGAAGGACCACAGCATCTGCGGCTACACGGGCGCGCTCAAGAATATGACCCACGGCACGACACTGAATCCTCAGGATTTTCACGTGCATCATGCGAGCCCGCAGATCGCTCTGCTGTACGCGCAGGACGCCATCAAGAGCCGCGTGCGCCTCAACATCGCCGACGCTTTCAAGGTGATGTACGACGGCGGTCCGCTCTACAAGAAGCCCGAGCACGTCGTTCCTTACGAGGCTGTGCTCGCCTCCACGGACCCGGTCGCCATTGACGCCATCGGCTGGGAGATCGTCGAGGAGCACCGCAAGCGATCGAAGATGCGTTCGCTCACCGACGAGGGTCGGGCGCCGGCGTACATCAAGGGTGCCGCGGACTTGGGGCTTGGCATCGCGGATCGCTCGAAAATTGAGCTTCACGAAGCGAAGGTGTGAGTCCGTCAGGCGTCGCACCCGAACGCTTTCGGGTGTTGGGGTAGGGGCTCCCGGGAGCCTCGCCAGCGACGTTTTCGCGTGCTAGCCGCCACCGTCCCGTGCCACGCCGTTTCCTCGTCCACACCTTTGGTTGCCAGATGAATGCGCACGACTCCGAGCGCATGGCGGAAGTACTCGTGGGCGCCGGTTGGGAGGAGGCCTCGGGACTCGAGAGCGCCGACCTCATCGTGTTCAACACGTGCAGCGTTCGCGAAAAAGCCGAACAGAAGCTCCTCTCTGAGGTGGGCAAACTCAAGCCGCTCAAAGAGAAAAACCCCAAGCTTCTCATCGCGGTGGCCGGTTGCGTGGCCCAGCAAGAGGGCCACAAGCTTCTCGAACGCGTCGCTCACTTGGACTTGGTGCTCGGTCCAGACAACGTGCCCGAGCTTCCGGCGCTTCTCGACGACGTGGAGCGCGGCGGCATTGCACTCGCGCGCACCGAGTTCGACCTTGAGCATCCGAAGTTCCTCGCGGCGTCCGGTGCCTCGGCTTCCGTCACCGCGTACGTGACGACGATGAAGGGGTGCGACGAGCGCTGTTCGTTCTGCATCGTGCCTACGACCCGCGGTCCCGAGCGTTACCGCGCCACCGAGGAAATTCTCGACGAAGTCGGGCGTCTCGTGGCGGCCGGCACGCGCGAGATTTTGCTCCTCGGGCAAACGGTCGACAGCTTCCGCGACCCCGCGCTTCCGCCTCCCGCGAGCGACGACCCGGACGAGTCCCAGTTTCCCGAGCTCCTTCGCCGCATCGCTGCCGCGAACCCGAGCCTGCGTCGCCTTCGTTACACGAGCCCGCATCCTCGTCACTTGACGCCGTCGCTCATCGCGGCGCATGCGGACCTCGACGTGCTCGCGCGCCACGTTCACATGCCCGTGCAGTCGGGATCGAACCGCGTGCTGCGTCGGATGATCCGGCGCTACACGCGAGAAGAATACCTGGCCCGCGTGCGATTGTTGCAGAATGCACGAGGGGCCGAACGCATCACGGTGTCGACGGACCTCATCGTTGGCTTCCCAGGCGAAACCGACGACGACTTCGCGCAGACGCTGAGCCTCGTCGAAGAGGTTGGGTTCACCTCGCTCTACGCGTTCAAGTATTCGCAGCGGCCGGGCACGCCTTCGCTCAAGCTTGGCGACGACGTGACGGAAGCGCAAAAGAGTGAACGCTTGTCGAAGCTTCTCGCGCTGGCCGACTCGCTCGGTAAGGCACATTTGAAGAGCCTCGTCGGTACCGAGACGACGGTGCTTCTCGAAGGCCCCTCGAAGTCCGATCGGCGAGGAATCGCAGGGCAAAAGCTCTTTCAAGGGCGCACCGAGCGGGCCGAAATTGCTCATGTGCTCGTGCCTGACCACGTGGACGCGACGGGGCTGCTCGTGCCCGTGCGCATCGTTGCGGCGAACAACCACTCGCTCGATGCCGACGCCCTCGACCCACGCATCTTTCTCGAGCACGTATCCGCCGGCCTTGGGCGCACGCTCCGTCGTCGCTTGCCCATGCTCGGCGCCACCGAAGGCGAGTCGCCATGAACAACTTCTACGCGTTCCAAGGCAAGCGTCCGCGCATCGGCAAAAACGTCTTCGTCGCGCCCTCGGCCATCGTCATTGGCGACGTGGAAATCGGCGACGATTCGAGCATTTGGTACGGGACCGTGCTGCGCGGCGACGTGATGCCCATTCGCATCGGCAAGCGCACGAACATCCAAGACAACTGCCTCGTCCACGTCACGAGCGGCGTTGCGGGCACCTACGTTGGCGACGAAGTCACCGTGGGGCATTCGGTTGTTCTTCACGCGACCACCGTCCGTGACCGTTGCCTCGTCGGCATGGGCAGCGTGCTTCTCGACGGGTCGTTCGTGGACACGGAGGCCATGGTTGCCGCCGGTTCGCTGGTGACTCCGAACACGCGCGTGCCCAGTCATGTGCTCGCGATGGGGCGCCCGGCGCGTGTGGTGCGTCCGCTCACGGACGCTGAAAAAGAACACCTTATCGCGTCCGCGCAAGGATACGTGGACGTGGGTGCCGCGTTCCTTTCTGGCGACTGTGTTCCCTGCGAACCTGAGACGATTGGCTGACGTCGGGCCTTTCTTCGTGGCACCTTGCTGCCGGAGCCTCAGGCGATCATGAAAGCAATTCTTCCGTCTCGCGCAGCCGTGGTCTCGGGTGAGCGCATGCTCGTTCGAACGGTCGCCTCCTCGCTCGCTGCGCGAAGCGGCGATGGTCTGAGATTTTGGAACGTCAACAAGGTGAACGCGTGAAACGAATTGCAGTCGTCGGAGCGGGTCCTGCGGGGGCGTATGTTGCGGGCGGACTTGCCGATCGCGGGTTTGAAGTTCTCCTCATCGATAAGAGGGAAAACCCAGCGTTTGAGGGCGTCGACGGCCGGTCTATTCAGCTCTCGCTCTCGCCCCGCGGCCTGCGTGCGCTCGACGCGATAGGTCTTCGCGAGGCGACGACGATGCGCTCAATCGAACTCGTGGGTCGAGCGTTTCACTCGCCCGAGGG
>CAIQDA010000373.1 GCA_903870415.1 uncultured delta proteobacterium | reverse complement strand
GAGGCCCGCGCGAAGCTGCCAGTTCACGTAGGTGTGGTCCTCAGTGAGCTGGTGCGCCTCGCCGTGGCGCATGAGGTAGATGCGGCTGTCGCCCACCTGACCCGTGACCGCGAAGCCGTCGTGGAGAAGCAGCGCGCTCATGGTCGTGCCCATGCCGCTCTTTGTCGAGTCGAGCTGGGCCATGGAATGAACCATGTAGGTTGCAGCTTGTACGGAGCTCTCCATCAGGCGGCTCACCGCGTGAACCGCCGCGGGATCGCGACCGTCGCCGAGCGCTGGAAGCGCGCCCACGCCTCGCTTGACGACGCCGTAAATCGCGTCGACGGCCTCATGACTCGCAACCTCGCCCGCCGCGTGTCCGCCCATGCCGTCCGCAACCAAGTAGAGCCGAAGCTCGTCGTTGTTGAGGAACGCGTCTTCGTTGTGCGGGCGCTTGCGGCCCACGTCGGTGAGTCCGACGCTGCGCACGCGAAGAGTGTTTCCAAGGAGGGACATGGGGAGGCTCACGCTAGCAAGGTGTGAAGTCGCGATGAATCAAGTCGCCGCACGAGCAGCTTCGCCGATGTCAGCGACGCACCTGGCGCACCTGGCGTTGAACCGCTCCGCTTCGCTCGGCGATCTTGCGTGCTTCGCGCTCCAGGAGCGGGTGCACGTGCTTCTGACCGGCGAACATGCCCATCAAGTAGGGGTTCGTTTCGGCAAGCGATTGGAGAGCGTTCTGGGCGCCCCGAACGTCGTCGCGGTGGATGCAAATGTGAGCGCGCGCCCTGAGAATTTGCACACGAAGATCCGCGTACTCCGGGTCGTCGGGATTGAAGAGCGAGAGCTGATCCGACGCCTTTTGCGCTTGGCCCGTGCGTGCCCAGGCCTCGGCCGCGACCGCAACGAGCATGGCCCGCGTCTTCGAGTCTTGTTGCTTGGCGAGATCGAACGCGTCGACGAGCGCGCGGGCGTCTTTCACTTCACCGCGGGAGAGATGAATCGTGGCGCGCATGGCCCGCACCTGATCGGCAATGGGCACCATCGTCCGCGAGAGGTCGATGGCCGCGAGCGTCGCGAGGGCCGTGTCGATTTGATTGAGCTGAAGTTCGAGCTGCGCTTTTGCCATGGCGGCCTGCGCGTCGCCCGTGCCGAACTGCGCCTCGATCTGCTTGATTGCAGCCTCTTTCTCCGCGCTACTCGTTGCATTCTGCAAGATGGCACCGAGCGCCTGCGTGCGACCGATGTAACGCTGGAACCAGAAGAGACCGCCGAGCGCGACCACCGTGAGGACGCCCGCGACCGCTTTCGGAACCCACCCCGGAATGATGAGAGCGATGACCCAAACCACCGCCGCGATGCCGCCCACGCGCACGAGGATGCTCTTCCAATCGGGGCCTATCGCCGCAATGTTGGTGCCTGGCGTGCCTGGCTTCAGGGCGGGGCTGCTCACCGGCGGGCCCTTTGGCTTCGACTTCTTCGATCCCATCGCGTGCGCTGTAGTGCACGGATTCCGCGTTGGGAACCTTGTCGCGCAGGATCGGTCCGTTCGTCGCGGCGAAGCATGCGCGGCTCCAGAACTCAGGGCATCGGCGTGTCGATCGGGGGCGCCGTGAGCAGCGTCTCGCCGGCAAACGCCGGGTCGGTGCGGTGCACGACGTAGCGAAAGTGCAGGTAGAGGCTTTGGACGATGGACATGACGGGAACCGCGAAGAGCGCTCCGGCGACCCCGAAGTGATGTTCGCCTGTGAGAAGGGCGAAGATGACGAGAACCGGATGCAGCTTCGCCGCGTCGCCCATGATCTTTGGGTTCAGGAAATTCGCCTCGATTTGATGAATTCCGAGGATCCACCCGAGGACAAAAACCGCGGACCCGAGCGACTGGGTGAGCGCGACAACCACCGCGGGCACGGAACTCATGATGGCGCCAAAGATCGGGACGAGTGAAAACACCGTCGCGACGATCGCGAGCACAGGCCAATACTTGAGCTTCACCGCGGCGAAACCAATCGCCGTGAGCGCGCCGTTCACGAGGCAAATCATGAGCTGACCGCGAATGACGCCCGCGAGCCCCTTGTCGACGCGCGACAAAAACGCATCGAGATCGCCGCGATGGCGCGGGTGCACGAGAATGCGCAACGCGAGGAAAAGTCGCTCCCGCGTGATGATGAGGTACGCCGCGAGCATGAGCGTGATGCCCGTCGTGAAGATGGCGCGACTGACGCTCGTCACGACAGCTCGCCCGAAAGAGACGACCTCCATCGCGTTGGTCTCGACCCAGCGTCGCGTCTCGTCTCCGAGTCGGTCGATGTCGAAGGCCCCGTGGTTGTGCGGCGGCACCACCATGTAACCGTTCTTCGTTTTCGTGAGCTCGACGCCGCGACCGACCTCGATGGCGAAACTGCCGTCGGCTTGCGGGCGTACGACGATGGCGGCCTTCTCGTCCGTGGGAGCCTGCGGGACTGGAGCCCCGAGAATTCCCTGGACTTTTGGCATCACGTCGTCACGCACCGACTTCACGAGGGCCGGAAAGTCGCGGCGCACGTTCCGCAGTTCTTCGGCGAGACGCGGAATGGTCAGCGCGCCGGCGACGTAGAGCACCACGAACAGCACCGCATACGTCGCACATACCGCGCCTGCACGGGACAGCTTCGCGCGGGCTTCAAGCCACGTCACGACCGGCGTGAGCACGTACGCAATGAGCAACGCGAGCACGAACGGCAGAAGCACGGCCTGCGCGAAGATGAGGATCGCCAGGACCCCGATCGCCGACACCGTGAGGAAGATTTGACGCGCGCTCACATCGCAGAACTATCAGAGAATCCGCGCCTCAAACGCGAAAGAAGCCGGAACCCTACGGTCCCAGCTCCTTTCACGGCTCAAGAGCCAGTGGGCTTATCAGCCCTCGTCGGTGCCGCCCACGTTGAGCGCGCCGAGTTTCGCCTTGATGAGGTCGCCGATCGTTCCGGCCTTCGGCTCGTCGCCGCTGGCCTTCTTCTGACGCGGCTGCTTCTGCGAGGCCACCGGGGTGGGCTGCGCGGCAACTTCGCCGATCTTCATCGAGAGAAGAATGCGGCGCTCGTGCGTGTCGATCTGAGAAATCTCAGCTTCGAACGTGTCGCCACCCTTCACGGCGCGGCTCGTACCATCGACCGTGATTTCCTTGAGATCCGTGACGGAGATGAAGCCGTCAAGGCCCGCGCGAACGCGGACGAAGACGCCCGTGTCGTTGGTCGCGAACGCGGTGACCGAAGGAACCACCTTGCCGTGGGACAGCTCGTTGAAGATGCCGGGCCACGGGTCGTCGTGGAGCTGCTTGATGCCGAGGGAGACCTTCTTGTCGTCGTGGTTGATCGACAGGACGATCGCTTCGACGTCGTCACCCTTGTGGAAGACTTCCGAGGGCACGCCGATCTTGAGCGACCAGGAGATGTCGCTCTTGTGGACCATGCCGTCGACGCCGTCTTCGATGCCCACGAACACACCGTAATCGGTGAGCGAACGCACCTTGCCGCCGATGCGGTCGCCGGGGTGGTACTTGTCCGTGAAGATCGTCCAAGGATCGGGCTCGAGCTGCTTCATACCAAGGCTGATGCGCTTGGCCTTGGAGTCGACCTCGAGAACCTGGCACTCGACCTCGGTACCGACTTCGAGAAGCTTGGACGGGTGCTTGACCTTTTTCGTCCAGGACATTTCGGAGACGTGCACGAGACCTTCGACGCCCGGCTCGAGCTCCACGAACGCGCCGTACTCCGCAATGGAGACGACCTTGCCCGTGACGCGCTTGCCAACTGGGTACGCCTCGAGAGCGTGGAACCAGGGGTCTTCCTGGAGCTGCTTGAGACCAAGGGAGACCTTCTCGGCCTCTTGGTTGTACTTGATGACCTTGACGGTGACTTCGTCGCCAACCTGGAACAGTTCGTTCGGGTGGTTGACGCGGCCCCAGGACATGTCGGTGATGTGGAGGAGGCCGTCGATGCCGCCGAGGTCCACGAACGCACCGTAGTCGGTGATGTTCTTGATGACGCCCTTGACGATCTTGCCTTCCTCGAGGATCTCGAGGGTGCGCGTCTTCGCTTCGTCACGCTCGCGCTCGAGGAGCGCACGGCGCGAGAGCACGATGTTGCCGCGCTTCTTGTTGAACTTGATGATCTTGAACGGGAAGTTCTGACCAATGAGCTT
>CAIQDA010000372.1 GCA_903870415.1 uncultured delta proteobacterium | reverse complement strand
GTCCGCTTGGCCCGTGGCCACCATTTGCAGCGATGGAACGCCCGGTCCGCCCGGTTTGATCGTGACGCGAAGACCCTCTTTCGCAAAAGCCCCCGCTTCGTTCGCTGCGTAAAAACCGCCAAATTCGGGCTCCGGTACCCAATTGAGCACGAGCGTGAACGGCGTTCCTTCCGGGGCCGCGGCTTCGGTCGGCTTGCGCTTGCAGCCGGTCGTGGCGAACGCCGCAATCGCGAGCGGGAGAGCGAGAAGGGCGAAGCTGCGACGTCCGATCATGGGACCTTGGCGTTATCAGTTTCGAGCGGAAGGATGCCAGCGTCGCAAGAGGTGGTGACCAAGTAGCTGCACCGAGGCGAAGAGCCCGAGGCCGAGTACGGACGAGCCCAGCACGGCGGCGAAAAGCAAGTCGGTCTTCAGTTGCCTGTAGGCGGTGAGGACGATGATTCCGAGGCCAGGCTTGCCGTCCGCGAAACCCGCGACGAACTCGCCGACGATGGTGCCAATGACCGCGAGGCCCGACGCCACACGAAGGCCCGTGACGGTTTGCGGAAGAGCCGCGGGGATTTCGAGCTTCGCCAGCACCGCGAGGCGTCCCGCACCGTAGAGGCGAAAGAGGTCGCGAAGGTTCGGATCGACCGCACGCATCCCCGATAGGGTTCCGGTAATCACAGGGAATACCGAAACAATGAACGCGGCGACGGCCACGGCTTTCGTGCCCGACCCGAACCACAGCACGAGGAGTGGCGCGACGGTCACGATGGGAACGGTCTGGAGAAAGAGCGTGTACGGGTAGAATGCACGTTCAAGGATCCGAAACGTCCCGAGGAGCCACGCGGTGAGGTTGCCGATGAGCGCCGAAAGCAAGAAGCCAATCACCGCCGTGAACCCCGTTTGAACGAGTCCGTTCGCGAGCATCGACGCATTGTCCGCGGTGGCCTGGGCGATGGCGCTTGGGGGCGGCAGCAGAAAGGCAGGCACTGCGAGGGCGCGCACGAGAAGCTCCCACGTGCCGAGGAGCAGCGCGAGTGCGACGAGGGGCGGGCCGATGTGGTGCATGGCGCGGTTCATGCTCCCCCGCGAACGAGAGCGTCATGAAGCGTGCCCACGAACGCTGCAAACGGCTCGGAAAAACGCTGGTCCGCGTGTCTCACGTCGGCAAATGGCGACGCATAGTCGCCCACGATGCGCGCGGGCCGCGGCGAGAAAACGATGACCCGATCGGCGAGGTACGCTGCCTCCTGAATCGAGTGCGTGACGAAGAGGACCGTGATGCGGAGGTCCTTCGCAAGGGCTCGAAGTTCGTCGTCGAGACGCAAACGCGTGAGCTCGTCGAGGGCACCGAACGGTTCGTCGAGAAGGAAAAGGCGCGGCGCGCGCACAAGGGCCCGCGCGAGGGATGCCCGCATCTTCATTCCGCCCGAGAGCTCATGGGGCATGCGTGTGGCGGCTCCGGCGAGGCCCACGCGACGCAGGGCTTCGTCGACGCGCGCGTGGAGTTCCGCAGCAGTTGTGTCGCCCGCAAGCTCGAGTGGAAGCGCAACATTGGCTTCGAGGGTTCGCCACGGCAAGAGCTGCGCTTCTTGAAACACGAAACCCGTTGGGCCGCCCTTCGGCGATCGATCGACTCCGTCCTCGGCGAGAACCACGCGGCCTGACTGCGGTTCGTCAAGGCCCGCGGCCAAGCGCAAGAGCGTGGACTTTCCGCAGCCCGAAGGTCCCAGCAACACGGTGAACGAGCCCGCGTCGATGGTGAGGTCGAGCCCTTCGATGGCCACGAGCCCATCGTCGAAGCGTCGGTCCACCCGCTCGAAACGAAGGGAAATCGCGCCAGGCACGCCACGCCACGTAGGGCAGAGGCGTAGCGGAGGCAAGGCTGCGGGCGAATCATCGAGGATTCGTCGACACACTCGTGTGCGGATGCTTGTCTTTCATCCTGGAGATTCTGGTGAAGCGAACTGCCTCCCGTGCCGATGTTCCTGCTGCCGCGCCGCGCGACGCAGTGCCTCTCGAAAAACCTGTGCGCGAACTTTCGGACGCAAAAGACGCGAAAGAGAAGCGTCCTCGCGTGGCCGACCGTCCGCCCGGCGACGAGGTTGGTGCCGCGGACCTTGCCCGTCGCGTCGCCGACAATCTCAGGTCCAAGCGCAAAGCCCGCAGCCTGAGCCTCGACGAACTTGCGCGCTCTTCGGGCGTTTCGCGTGCGGCGCTCTCGCAAATCGAGACGTGCAAAACGAACCCCACGGTCGGGGTCTTGTGGAAGATCGCCACGGGCCTCGGAATCCCCTTTTCCGAACTCCTCGACGCGACGCCGCAGCCGTTCGCGGTGCTGCGACGCCACGAATCGCAGGTACTCCGTTCGCCCGACGGCAAGTTCGAGTCGCGGCCGCTCGTGCCCGCCGGAGCAACGCCACTCGTGGAGCTTTACGAGCTTCGCCTCTCGCCGCGTTCGGTGCATTCGGCCGAGCCGCACGCGCCGGGGACGCGCGAAATCATCGTCGTCCTCACGGGGCAAATTCGCATGCGCGTAGGCGACGAGCTCATCGACCTGCAGGCGGGCGACAGCTTGGCCTTCGAAGCCGATAAATCGCATGCGTACGAGAATCCGGGCCCGACAGACGCGCGCTGCCACAACGTCATCCGCTACGAGCGCTAATCCCGTGCGCATGGCGCTTCTCACCCTGATTCGTCGTCTGTATCGATGCAGAGTGCACGCGTGTGCGTTGGCACTGCTCGCGTCGTCGTGGGCAGGGGCCGGTGACGGTCGACCACTTCCGCGCGGGACTAGCCGTGTGGAGCGGCCTCGTGAGCTTCTGAATCCGCGAGCCACGGTGCTCGTGGTCGGTGACTCGCTCGTGGGCGGCCCCATTGCCTTCGCGCGTGTGCTTCGCGAACGGCTTCAAACGGAGCGCGTGCGTGTTGTGCAGGATACATGGGTCGGCGTTGGCATTCAGAAGTTTGCCTACTCGAAGCGCTTTCGGGAACTCCTCGCGCTCCACCATCCCACGCACGTCATCGTGGTCCTCGGCACGAACGACTACGCGATCCCGTCGCCAGTGCGCGTGGTTCCGGCGATTGAGCGCGTCGTGAAATACGCGAGCGCCGTACCGTGCGCCTGGGTGGGTCCGCTGCTTCGGCACGACACGGGTATTGTGCAAACGATCGCCGATCATGCGCGCCCATGCGTCTTCGTGGACTCGCGGCGCTTCGAGGTGGCCACGACGCGAGACGGGATTCACCCGACCGTGGCAGGCTCACGCGTTTGGGTTGGCGGCGTCCTCGACAGCCTCAAAGAGGCCGGTTGGAGTTGGGGGCCCGAAGCGCCTGCGATGCCCGTGACGCCGGGGACGCCGCCATAAAAGGCAGCTTTTTTGCCTACAAGTCGTCGCAGCAGCGAAAGCCCGTCGAGTAGTCGTGGTAGCCGAACTCGTGGGCCGCCGTGCGGTAGCCGCAGCCGTCGCCGTTCTGCGTGACGTCTTGGTAGTAGCCGCCGAGGAACGTGCCGTCCGGGTCGTCGACCCATTCGTGCAGGTTGCCGACCATGTCGTAGACGCCGTAACCGTTTGTGCAGCCAGGGTGCGAGCCCGTGGTCGCGAGGGTGCCGTCGTACTGGTTCAGCGCGGGCGAGTTCATGACCGGCCACGACCAGATGTCTTGGCCTTGCGGCGCGTCGCTTGGAAACGAGAAGCGCAGCGCCATCTCGTCGCGGTGGCGAACGGACGAGAGGAAAAGCGTGATGGGGCTTTTGCCCTGGTCGTTGCAACGCCCGGCTTCTTGCGTGTTGCCGTAGCTCCACTGCGAGCGATCGGGGCCCGTGCACGCGAGCTTCCATTCGGTTGGCTTGCAGAGTCGCTTGCCCGAGGCCGCGCACGCCCGCTTGGCTTGCTTGCCGCTGATGTAGCCTTGCGGGTGGCGCCCCGGCACCGACACGGCGCGGACGGAAAGGCCCTCAACGGGCTCGTACGGCGAGTGAAGGCGCTCTTCGCCGCCGCCAAGAATCTCCACGAGAGAGGCCTCGAAGCGGTCGACGCAGAAGCGCCCGCCCACCGGAACCATGCCCGAACGGCAGCCGTCGACGCCCGCAGGCTCAAGGTCCGTGAGGCCGCCACGTGCCACGATGACCGGAGTGCCGATTTCCAGCGTTCCGTCGTCTTCGTCGCTTTCCTCGGCGGAGCCCGCGCCGAGGCTGCGAGCGGCGAGAGGACGGCGTGCGATCATGGTTTTCGTGGTGCCACGGCCGCGCTGCTGAGCGCCAAAGGTCGGAGCCCCGAGGAGCGTCTTCGGCTCAGGCGCCGGAACCTGCGAACAGCCACCCGCTCCCAAGGACGCGGCCGACGCGACGAGGGTCGCGAGGGTTCCAGCCAGGGGAAGTGTGAAGGTGGGTCGACGCATGGTGTACGGCAGCAGCGGCGAGCTATGACTCAGCGATCATGGTCGGGCAACGCGAAAGCGCCTCAAAACGCCTCAATTTCGCCGCTTAAGCGCTTGACAACTGAAAATCACGAAAATTTGCGTGGATGCGGCGAGCCACGAAACTTGGCCAGTGGAATTTCCTTCGGCACCGATGGACGCGTGCGCACGACCCATCGCCTCTACCTGTCACCGGGCATGTTCGGCTTCGGCCGCTTGGCCTCCTACGACTACTTCGAGCACCTTGAAGCGGGCCTCATCGAGCGCTTCTCCGAGGCCGGTGCCATCGCGGAAATCTTCGTGGTCGACGTGCCCCCGACCGCGTCGATTCGTCGTCGGGCCGCGCGTTTGGCGGAACTCGTGGCACGCACGAGTCACGACAACGAAGGCCCCATCCACCTGCTCGGTCACTCGACGGGCGGACTCGACTGCCGCATCGTCGCATCGCCCGGGGTTCACCTTGGCGTCGACAGGGACGTGCTCGGTTGGACAAGCCGCCTTGCGAGCGTCACGCTGCTTTCGACGCCAAACCACGGCACACCCCTCGCCACGTTTTTCGCCACGGCGAAGGGCGCTCGCCTGCTCTACGCGTTGAGCGCGTTCACCTTCGTGCTCCTCGCGCTTGGGACTCCGCCGCTCACGATCGCCAGTCAGCTCGTCATCGCTGTCGGCCGTATCGACCGCCAACTCGGCATGCAAATCGACCTGCTCGACTCGGTCACCGACAAGCTTCTCGCGTTGCTCGACGCCAACCGCGCCCGTGAAGTGCGTGGCTACCTCGACGCCATCAAGCGCGATCAAGCGGCAGTGATTCAGCTCACTCCCGAAGCGATGGATCTTTTCCAGGCAGGCATCGATGACAGGCCCGGCGTCGCGTACCAGTCCGTCGTCGCGATGGCGCCACTCCCGCGCATGAAGACCGTGGCCTTGAGCGTTCTCTCGCCGTGGCGCGTTGTGAGCTACGCCATCTTCTCGACGCTCCATACGCTCACCGCGCGCGTCGACGAACGCTACCCATGCGCTCCCGCGCGCATCGAGCCTGAGGTCGAACGTCTGCTCGTTGCGGCCTTCGGAAAGATGCCCGACGCAGGAGCCTCGGACGGCGTCGTTCCCATGCGATCGCAGCTTCATGGGCGCATTGTGTGGGCAGGGCTTGCGGACCACCTCGACGTGCTTGGTCACTTTCGCGCGCGCGCCGGAGCACCTCACCGCGATTGGCTCTCGTCGGGAGCTCGCTTCGACGAAACGCGTTTCAACCGCATGCTCGATGCCATCGCCACGGGCATGCTCGAAGCGTCGGTGTCGAAGAAGGGCGTGGTGGCCTAGACATGGCCCCATGGATGCTCTTCGCCCTCATGCTTGGAACTGGGTTCTTGCTCACGCCCCTCGTCTTCCACGCGTGGTTTGAGCGCACCCTCGTCGAGCGCCGGCGTCGCACGGAAGAACGTGTGCAACGCGCAAGGAGCGCCGCGCACGCCGATCCTCCGCTACCCTGAATCTTCGCGAACCTCACGACGGGAGCCTTCATGCCACGCCTCTTTGGAATCATCGGAAATCGAAGCGATTTCACCCGCCGAGTCCTTGCTGGTGCGGTTGGTGATGCGCGGGTCGAGGCTCGTTCGCAGCCCCTCGCATGGGGCATCGGTATGCACGACGGCGGCGAGGTGCTGCTGAAGCGCAGGCCTATCGACGAGCGCCCAAGCGTGGAGGTTCGTTCGCTGGTGTCCGACGCTCGAGCCGAGGTGGCCATTGGTCAGGTTCGACGGCCGGAGGTCGGTGCACACTGCACAGAAAACACGCAGCCGTTTCGCTACCGCCAGTGGCTCTACGCGCAGACCGGAACTCTCGCGGCCATGCAGGCGATTCGCTCCGAGTTGTTCGCGAATTTGCCGGAATTCTTGAAGGCCGCCATTGCGGGGCAGACGGACGGCGAACTCTTTTTTGCGACCGCGCTCTCGTTCCTTCGCGACCAGAGCCTGCTCGATTTTGGCGCTTCGGCTTCGGCCATCGGCGACGCGTTGCGGTCCACCTCGCGCCTCTGCGCCAGCCTCGCGGACCAAGCCGGGGAAGCGGCGCTTCCGATGAACCATCTCGTCGCGGATCCGGAGCGCATTGTGGCGTGGGTCGAGCGGCCGGGGGCCTATGTGCGCGCGTTCACCGAGGCCAGCGACTTTGAAGAGAGCCTCGACGAGGTGGACGAGCTTCGCCGTCGTGCCGTGGACTTTACGCGGCTCAAGTTTTTCGTCTTCGCGAGCGACTTCGACGAAGAGCCGACTCACCACGGGTGGAAGCCGGTCGCCCCAGGCACCGCGTTGACGCTCACGCGCGCAGGTATCCAGGTTCACGCCTAGCCGAAGGCTGTGTTCGGGATTGTTGCCGTATCAACCACGGCTTGTCGTGAACCGCGTCGATGCAAAAGCAAAAGGGCAGCCCCTTTGCGAGCTGCCCTTCGTGCGTGAGGCATGCGGTCGGCTGCGCCATCAAAAGCGCATAAAACCCTGGCTACTTGCGGCGTTTTGCTGCGGGAGCCGGGGCCTTTTCAGCCGTCGCCGCCTTGGCCGCGCGGACCTTCGGGAACTGAATCTTCGGCTCCTTCGGATGGCGCTTGTAGAGCAGGAAGGTGCGTCCGAGCGTTTGCACGAGGGTTGCTGCGGTGGCCGCGGCGAGTTCCGCTGCGGCGTCGTGCCGGTCCATCGGCGCCTCTTGCTGGACCTTCACCTTGATGAGTTCGTGCGCAAGGAGCGCCCGACCCGTCTCCGCGGCGAGCCCTTCGCTGACGCCCTCTTTGCCGAGGTAGAGCACGGGCTCCAAGTGGTGACCCAGGGCGCGAAGGTAGCGGAGCACGCGGCCCGGAAACATGATGGCGGGGGGCTTCGGATTGGTCATGGCGTTTCTCGCTTCGGCAGGGAGGCCTTTGCGAGGCCCGTCTGCGCATCGACCACGGTGACCGCGCCAAAGAAACGCAAATCGTCAGCGATGCGCTCGGCGTCCCCGGCGACGACGATGAGGAACGGCGGCGCGAAGGCCTCGTTCATGACGCGGCGAACCTCCGTTTCGGGAACCTTGGCCAGCGCGGCGCGCTCGACAGCGAGGGTTCCCGGCGCGAGCCCAAGGCGCCACTCGGACACCGCCTCGCCAACGACGTCTCCGACGGTTTCGAGAAGGACGAGGTCGCTGTCGCGCAAGTAACGGCGCATGGAATCAAGCTCACTCGGCTGAAAACCGTCGCGACGAAGAAGTTCGGCTTGGTCGAGAAGTGCGGCCACGGTCTCCTTCGTGCTCGCGGTCTTCGTGCCTGCGTAGAGCGTGAGCGGAACGGGTCCTGCGGCGCGAGAGAAGGCGCGTGCCGACGTGCTGTAGGCCAGGCTTTTTGCTTCGCGTACGTCGGTGAAGAGCCGAGAGGTTTCTCCCCCTCCCAGCACCCCGATCGCCAGCGACATGGCGGGCCACGATGCTTCCGTTCGAGGAAACGCGAAGCGTGCAATGTACACGTCACTCTGTGCGCTCGGCTTATCGAGGACGATGACCCTCGTCTCCTTGGGCGGCACGGGCACCACCGCGGGAGGCGGAAGCGCGGGGCGACCGGACCATGAGCCGAGGTGCTTGCCGATGACCTCCGCGGCCTCGTCGGCGGTCACCCGTCCGGCCACAAAGAGCTTCGCGTTCGACGGCGTCACGTGCGTGCGCCAGTAGTCGGCGACCGATTCGACCGTGGCCTTTTCGAGGTCGGACGCGCGAAGACCAAAGGACGCGTAGCGCGACGCGGGCGCGTACATTTCCTGGGCGAGCGCCTGCGACGCGAGGTAACGGCCGCTCGAGAGACTGCGCGCCTTGGCCTCGTCGACCATGCGGGCGCGAATCTTTCGAAACTCACCCCCGTCAAACGACGGCTCGCGGATGATCATCGCGAGCAGCTCGAGGGCCTCGGACCAATGGGACCGCGTCGCCGAAACGGCAAACGTTGTCACGTCGGTGCCCACGTCCACGTGCAGGTCCGCGCCGAGAGCCTCCATGCGCTCAAGAATCGCGCTCGGTCCAATGCGTCGCGTGCCGCCGTCTTTCATGAGCTCGGCGGTCAACGCCGCGAGCGCCGGGTTCTTGCCTTCGCCATTGCCCGAACGAACGACAAAGCGGAGCTCCACGAGCGGAAGCGTGCCGACGGCGATAACGCTCGTCGCTAGGCCATTGGCTAGCTTTCCATCGGTTTGAGGAGGCACGGGAACGGGCCGCGCGGGGAGCGGCGGCGGGGGAGCTTCGAGGAGCGTGGATGCAACCGGCGCAGGCGGCGAATCGCCGATGCGAGGGGCTAGGGCGGGAGCAAGTGCCGGCGCTGCGGAAGGGAGGACCTCCGCACCTTGAACGTGGACGTGCTCGGGCTCGACGACGAGCGCATGCGGCGGCGATGGGGCCGGAGAAGGTGCCGCATGGGCCGACTGGGCCGACTGGGCAGGTGTAAGTTGCACGCATCCCGCCAAGAGCGAAGGAAGCGCGAGCGCGGAGAGAAAGAGAGCAGAGCGACTCATCGGGACACGTCCGTCGCAAGGGTCGAAGGGGTCGAAGGCGAAACGGGGGCGGGCGCGGGTTCGGTGATGACGCGCACGCGCGATTTTGCAGACAGCCACTTCTTCACGACGCGCGACACGTCGGCGGGGCGCACGCGAAAGTAACGTTCGAGGTCGCTCTCGTAGGTGCTCGCATCGCCGGTGCGAAGCTCGTGACCTGAAAGCGCGAGGGCTCGGTTCATGTTCGCTTGAATGCCGTGGAGCAGCTGCGCTTCGAGGCGCGCCAAAGCTTTTCGAACCTCTGCTTCGCTCGGGCCGGTCGCTCCGAGGCGGTCGACCTCGTTGCCCAGTGCCGCCTCCGCGCGTGCAAGCGAAACGCCTGACGAAATCATGGCGCCGATGCTGAACATGCTGGGGCCGCGCCGATCGTCAACGCTCGCTTCGACCTCGACGGCCACCCCGCGTTCGCGCACGAGAATGCGTTCGAGGCGTGACGACTCGCCGTCTCCGAGCACTGCCGCTGCCACCTCAAGAGCGAAGCGATCGTCGTCGTCGCACGCGGGCATGAGCCAGCCGTCGTCGATGCGCGTGAGCTTTGCGAGAGGGTCCTTGCGCACGGTGCGGCTTCCCGTTGGCGGGGTCGCCGTTTTCCCGTGAGCAGGTGCGGCTTCGGCGCTTGCGGCGATCGGTGCGAAGTACTTCTCGACGAGGCTTCGCGCTTCGGCCACGTCGAGGGCTCCCGCGATGGCGAGGATCGCGCGGTTCGGTCCGTAGTGCTTCCGGTGAAACTCTTCGACCCACGGAAATGCTGCGGCATCGAGGTCCTCCATCGACCCGATGGCATCATGCGCATACGCAGGATAGTTCGCGTACACCTTCTCTTGCAGCGCAATGCCCGAGAGCGCGTAGGGGCGGTTCGCCACGCTCATCCGGTACTCTTCCTTGACCACCGCGCGCTGGTTCTCGAAGTTCTCCGGCGTGACTTGAAGCGCCGCCATGCGGTCGGCCTCGAGCCAGAGCGCGAGCGGCAGTTCGTGCGAAGGGAGCTGCTCGAAGTACTCGGTGCGATCTTCGTTCGTGGTGCCGTTGTTCGAACCGCCGCGAGCGGAGAGGTAACGATCGAACGCGCCGCGGGGGACGTTTGCCGAGCCCTGGAACATCATGTGCTCGAAGAGGTGAGCGAAGCCTGTTCGCCCGACGGCCTCATCGCGGCTGCCGACGTCGTAGGTGACCGCGACGGCGATGGTGGGGACCGATGCGTCGGGCACGAGAAGCACGCGCAGGCCATTGGCGAGCTGAAAGCGCTCGACGGTGAGGCCTACTTTTGGAGCCGAGGGCCACGGCAACGGAGGCGCGGGCGGCAACGCGATGAGCACCGGCGTAGGCGGGGCAGGCGGTGCAGGCGCGGCGGGTGGCACCAGAACCGGTGCGGGTCGCGGCACGATCGCGGCGACAGGCGGAGGCGCGGCCACCACTTTCCCTGGCGCTTTCGCGTCGACCTTGAGGTCTTTTGTCTTCGCAATGCCGGGCGCTGTGGGCGCTGTCGTCGCGGGTGGCTCGGCCTTCGCGCCTGCACCGTGGCCATGAACCGTCGCGGCCTTCTTCGGCACAAGAATCGGCGTGGGCCCGTGAGCCCCTGGCTTCTTGACGAGCGAGGTGGGCTCCGGCGGCTTCGGCACCGCCGAGGCTGTGGACGACGCGAGCACCGTGACTCCGGCACCGACGATGGCGAGCGCAAAACACCTTCGAAGCATGGGACTCCGTATCATGGGATAAGCCCCTGAACGCGTTTCCTGCGTGGTTTCTTCCAGAGATTCGGCACGCCGCTCAAAAGAGTTCGGCGGCGGTTCCATCGACGAGGAGCCACTTGTCTTTCGGAACGCGCCAGCGCGAATCTTCCTCCACGAGGCGTCCGCGCGACACCATCTTCGCGACAGCACGCTCGCGCTCACGGGTGACGATCGGCACGCAAAGGTCCTGCGCCGCGGCCGTCACGTCGAACCCGTCGGCGAGACGAAGGCCCAGCATGATTCGCTCTTTGACGAGGGTTTCGCCGTCGAGCGCTTCGACACTCACGGTCGTGGTTCGCGCCGAATCGTCGTCGATGAAGGGAACGCCGGGCACCATGGTGCGTGCGGAGTGCATGTACTTCTCCGCGATGACTTCGTTTCGGTATCGGAGCCCATGCGAGGGATTGCCCTGCGCTTCCATGCGCCAATAGCCGTAGGCTCCGCAGCCGAGCGCGAGGTATTCGAGGCCTCGCCAGTAGCCAACATTGTGCCGCGACTCTTGCCCCGGCACCGCGAAGTTCGACACCTCGTAGTGGCGCAGACCGCGACTCTCCACGAACGCGTCGAGGGCGAGGAACGCATCGGCCGAAGCCCCTTCGTCGGCGAGCGGAAGACGACCGCGCTTGGCGAGTTCTCCGAAGCGCGTGCCCGGTTCAATGGTGAGCTGGTAGGCGCTCAGATGCGTGAGGCCGAGGTCGAGAAGCCGGCCAGCCATGGGCAAGCTCGCGTCATGGGCTTGCGACGGCAGCGCGTAAATCAGGTCGCCCGAAAGTCTCGAAAAACCTGCGGCGCGGGCCGCGTCGAGGGCGTCAATCGCACCCTGTGCATCATGCAAGCGTCCGAGAAAACGAAGCTCGTTGTCGTCGAGCGATTGAACGCCGACGCTGAGCCGGTTGACGCCGATACTGCGAAGCGCGCGCGCGTGATCTTCGGTGAGCGAACTCGGATTGCATTCAACGGTGACCTCGGCGTCGGCGACGAAGGTGAGCCGCTCACGAAGTCTGTTGAGAACGCGGCCAAGGCTCTCGATTGCCCAAAGACTCGGAGTTCCGCCGCCGACGAAGATGCTGATGAAGCGCCGTTCGTCGAGGCCCTCGCCAATGGTCGCCGCGCGCGCATCGAACTCCGCGATGACGGCATCGGCATAGGCTTCGCTCGGAATGGCGGGACGTTCCGCCTTGTACGAAACGAAGTCGCAGTAGGGGCACTTTTCGAGGCACCAGGGGAAGTGGATGTAAACGGTGGCTTCGCGCATGGCAGATTCGGAGCGTGGTACCTCTAGACGATGCTTGGCGCGGTGCATGGGGTTCTTGAACGCCTTCGTCGGTCGATGGTGATCGTCGTCCTCGGTGTGATTCTCGCACCGAATGCGGCACGTTCGGCGCTCGCGGAGAGAGACGTTCCGTTCGACGGCCGCACGATTATCCTCTCCGGCGTGTGGTCGTTCGTTCCGGACGCCTTCGTCGAGACGATGGACCCGACGTTCGCGGCCGTGTCCGCAACGGTGCCGTCGAGTTGGGACGATCTGCAGCTGCCTGATGGGCGCCGCGGTCGTGACGTTCGTGCGGGAACCTACCTCTTGCGCGTTCGATTGCCCGAGTCCGTCAGCCACCGGCAAGAGGCGCTTTCCTTGGCATTTCCCTACGAAATGCACGCAGCTCGCCTCGTGGTGAAAAGTGGCGGGTCGCGCTGGGAGGCCGAAAGCGGGCACCCGTCGCTCACGGCAGACGGCGAGGTGGCGCTGCATCGACCGGTGCGCCTCGACTTCGTTGCGGACGGACCCGTGGACATCTTCCTCCACGTGAGTTCCCACGCGGAGAGCGTGCGCGCGGGCATGCGACGGACCCTCGCTCTCGGTCGCCAAAGCTCCGTCGAGCACGCGCGACGCATGCTCGAGTGGCGCGATATTTTTCTCACGGGCGCCCTCGCTCTCGCAGCGTTTTACCACGCGGCGCTCGCTTTCCTTCGCCCGCGCGAACGAGCCCCGCTCTGGTTCAGTGCCCTCGCGTTGATCATGGCCGTGCGCACCGTGGTGTTCGCGAACTTCCTCGAGCTCGCGGACCCGCCCCTCATGGGATGGTTGCTCTCGCAGCTTCTTGTTTACGGGACCATCTCGCTCCCGGTGATCTTCACCGCGCGCTACCTGGACGCGCTCTTTCCAGACCTCATCGACCGTCGTGCGCTCATCGCTTCGGACGTGGTCGGAACGCTCCTCGCCCTCGCGCCTTTTATCGTCGGCGTGCCGTGTTTTGTCTTCGCATCGAACGGCGGTCAACTGTACGCCCTCGTCGCGATTGTGGTGGTGACAGCGCGGCTCACCCGCCATGCTTGGCGCACGCGTGACGCGCTCGCGACAGGTGCGCTCCTCGGCTTTCTGACCCTCGGTCTCTCGGCGGTGCGCGACATGATCATGGTGCGCGTGGGCGAAGAGTCCGTGTATTATGCACCCTACGGTCTTCTCGGCTTTATGTTCATTCAGGCGCTCGTCGTCGCGACCCAGAACGAGCGCGCCCGGCGGCATACGGAGGCGCTCCTCGAGTCGATCTCGAACTTCGTTCCCCGCGGGTTTCTCGAACTGCTCGGTCGCGAGGACGTCTCGACCGTTCGTCTCGGCGATGCGGTGGAGCGCGATCTCACGGTGCTTTTCGCGGACATTCGCGGCTTCACGTCGATGTCCGAGCGCCTGGGGCCGAGCGATATTTTCGGCATGCTCAACGAATGGTTTGGGCGCATCGGTCCGCACGTGCCCGCGAACCATGGCTTCATCGACAAGTATATCGGCGACGCGATCATGGCGCTCTTCCCGCGGTCGGCTTCCGATGCGGTCCGTGCCGCCATCGCCATGCAGCGTGAAATCGCGACGGTCAGCGTGGTGCTTCCGACCGTGTCGCGCATCGTGCTCGACGCAAGCAGCGTCACGGACACGATGTCGGTGCGACGGCTCGCCATCGGCATCGGCATTCACAAAGGACGCACGATGCTTGGCACGGTGGGCGAGGGTTCGCGCTTTGAAGCCACGGTCATCAGCGATGCGGTGAACCTCGCCGCTCGCCTCGAGCAAGCCACTGGGATGCTTGGCGTGCGCGTCCTCGTGTCAGGCGAAGTCGTCGCGGATCTTGAACCTGCGCTCGCGCGTCGACTCCGTCCGCTCGGCGCGTTTCAAGTGAAGGGGCGGAGAAAAAGCCTCGACCTTTACGAGGTTCTCGACGCGGACGGCGATGAGGCGGCGGCGCTGAAGCTCGAACACCTCGACGCGTTTGCATGCGCGCGCGAGGCGCTTCTCGCCGGTGAGACGATGGTGGCCCGCGAACGTTTCGGTGCGCTCGTTCGTGCGGCGCCCGACGACGGTGCCGCGCGCTTCTTCCTGCGTGTCGCCGAGGGCGAGGTGGCGCATGTTCACGGGCGCGTTGTCGTCCTTTCGAGCAAGTCAGGCGAAGCCACGCGTTCGACCCACGTCGCTTTGAGCTAGCTGCGCTCGCTTCGTTGACGCCCATCCCTTCGGCGTTACGGATGAGCGAAGGCCGCAAGGATTTCGCGATGGAAGAAAACGCTTTCGATCGCGAAAAAAGCGGCGAATGGCTGGCTCAGCTGATCCCCGACGAGCGCCAGAGGCAAGCTTAACCGTCGGGCCTTTGGCTTGGCGGTCGCGCAACGTGCCCGGTACACTCCCCGGTGCACGGAGCCACGCGTCGATGCTGACAGCAGAGAATCTTGTTGAACGACTTCGGGTCTACCAGCCCGCCGTCGACGCGCGGCTGATCCTGAAGGCCTACGAGTACAGCGAGCGGGCTCATGCGGGCCAGCAACGGAAATCGGGCGACCCGTATTTCGTTCACCCGGTGAGCGTGGCGGGCATCCTCACCGAGTTGCGCCTCGATGCCTCGAGCGTTTGCGCGGCCCTTCTTCACGACGTTGTCGAAGACACGCTCGCGACCACGGAGGACATTGAGGCGGCGTTCGGGTCCGAGATCGCCGGTCTCGTCGACGGCGTCACGAAGCTCTCGAAGATCAACTTCACGTCGAAGGAAGACCGCGCCGCGGAGAACTTCCGCAAGATGGTGATGGCGATGGCGCAAGACATCCGTGTCTTGCTCGTGAAGCTCTGTGACCGCCTCGACAACATGCGCACGCTCGAGCACATGAAGCGCGAGGCCCAGGAGCGAATCGCCCGTGAAACGCTTGAGATCTACGCGCCACTCGCGAACCGACTTGGCATCGCGAGCTTCAAGACGGAGCTCGAAGATCTGAGCTTCCGGTACCTTGAGCCCAAGGCGTTCGAGGACCTCACCATTGCCGTCGCGAAGACCCAACGGGAGCGCGAGCGGTACATCGAAGACGTGAACCGCGTCATCGGCAAGCGCCTCGCCGAGCAGGGGTTCGCCGCCGACGTGAGTGGTCGCGCGAAGCATCTCTACAGCGTGTGGCGCAAGATGCAGTCCCACGACTGCACCCTTGAGCAGATTCACGACCTCATCGCGTTTCGCGTGATCGTGGAAAGCGTCAGCGATTGCTACGCGTGTCTTGGCGTCGTGCATTCGATGTGGACCCCGGTGCCTGGGCGCTTCAAGGACTACATCGCGCTGCCGAAGCCCAACATGTACCAGTCGCTGCATACGACAGTGATCGGCCCCGACAGCGAGCGCATCGAGGTACAGATTCGCACCCACGACATGCACCGGGTGGCCGAGCGCGGCATCGCGGCGCACTGGAAGTACAAAGAGCGCCATTCGGGCGGCGTGGCCGACGCGGACGCGAAGAAATTTGGCTGGTTGCGCCAACTCGTCGAGTGGCAAGACGAGTTCAAAGATCCTGCGGAATTCCTCGAAGGCGTGAAGATCGACCTCTTCCAAGAAGAGGTTTACGTGTTCACGCCAAAGGGCGACGTGAAGGTGTTTCCGCGCGGCTCGACGCCCATCGATTACGCGTATTCGATCCACTCGAAGCTCGGCGATCACATCGTGGGCGCGCGCGTGAATGGCAAGCTCGAACAGCTTCGTTACAAGTTGCGCAACGGCGACGTCATCGAGGTCGTCACGGCGAACACGCAGCAACCCTCGAAGGGGTGGCTCGACTTCGTCATCACGACGCGAGCGCGCACGCGCATCCGCAATTGGCTGCGCCAAGAGGAGCGTGAGAAGTCCATTCGTCTTGGTCGCGAGCTTCTCGAACGAGAATGCCAGCGCCACTCGATATCGCTGACGAAGCTCCTCAAAGACGACCACGAAGTGCGCCGCATGACCGAGGCGTTGAAGGTGCAGACCTTCGACGAGTTGCTCCTCGCACTCGGCTACGGGCGCATCGACGCGCACGACGTCATCGATGTCATCGCGCCTCAGTCCGACGACGGCAAGGCGCTCGTTCCCTCGTCGATCAAAGAGAACGCGGTCGCGCGCGCGGTACGCAAGGTCATCAATCGCGACGACGGCGCCATCGTGCTCAACGGCATCGACGACGTGCTCGTGCGCTACGCCAAGTGTTGCAGCCCGCTTCCGGGCGAAGACATTCTCGGGTTCATCACGCGGGGTCGCGGCATCACGGTGCATCGCCGAGGCTGCGGAAAAGCCTTCGACGCCGATCCGGAGCGTCGAGTGGAGATCACCTGGGACGCGAAGGCCAAGATCGATCGCGAGGTTCAAATCAAGGTCACCGCGACGAACAAGACCGGCATCCTCGCCGACGTGGGGCAAACCTTCAGCGACTTGAAGGTGAACGTCATCGAGGCCAATTGCCGAGCAGGCGACGACGGCCGCGCGATAAGCCTCTTCACCTTCAACTGCAGCGACATGGCCAAGCTGCGTGACGTGATGAGAGCGATAGGGAAAGTGAGAGGCGTGACGGCGGTCGAACGAATCTGAACGCTCCGCAGCCCGCCTGCTGCGCGCCCGAAATCGTCGGCCGACCGTCCTCGGCGTACTTGGAGTACGCCTGCGGGTGTCGTCCTAGCTTTCGGTCGCTCGCGACGGCGGGCTGCTCCGCTTTTGAACGTCGATGATGGGGCGGTCGGAGCGGAGCGGGAGAGCGGTCGATGATGGGGCGGTCGGGAGCGCGGTCGGAGCGGGGCTCGATGATGGGGCGGTCGGGAGCGCGGTCGGAGCGGCGGGAGAGGGGTCGGAGAGGCGGGAGCTCGTGATTCGCCTTGGTCGTGCTAGCGCCGCGGCGTGATGACCAACGACTACTGCGTGACCATCGTCGGTGCTGGCTTGGCCGGTTGCGAGGCTGCGTACCAGCTCGCGGCGCGCGGCATTCGTGTCGAGCTCATCGAAGGCAAACGCGTGCAGCGTACGCCGGCGCAACACCTCGACGGGTTCTGTGAACTCGTGTGCTCCAACTCGATGCGCGGCGCCGCGCTCGTCAACGCTATCGGCCTTCTGAAGCATGAACTTCGGGAAGCCGGTTCGCTCATCCTCGCCGCTGCCGACGTGGCGAAGGTTCCCGCGGGCGGGGCGCTTGCGGTCGATCGCGAGGTGTTTTCCAGGGTCATCGAGGCTTACCTCGCCGCGCACCCGCTCGTGACGATTCGCCATGAGGTCGTCGCGTCCATTCCCGAAGCCTCCGAGACGCGGCCCGTCATCGTGGCGACAGGGCCCCTCACCGGCGATGCGCTCGCGGCAGATATCGAACGTATGACGGGAGGTAGGCTCGCGTATTACGATGCGATCGCGCCCATCATCGCCGCCGATTCGATCGACTGGTCGCGCGTCTTCAAGCAGTCGCGTTGGGGCAAAGGCGCTGAGCCCGTGGACGGCGTGGAGGCCTCCCTCGACGCGGACGCGCTGGGTGACGAGGCCTACGTCAACTGCCCGATGGACCAGGAGCTCTACGAGCGCTTCGTCGCCGAACTCGCCGGTGCACGCCAAGTCGAAGAGCGCCCATTCGAGAAGATTCGCTACTTCGAAGGATGCTTGCCCGTCGAAGTGATGGCGGAGCGCGGCGTGCAAACGCTCTCGTTCGGGCCGATGAAACCTGTAGGCCTCACGGACCCGCGCACGGGCCGTCGTCCTTACGCGGTCGTGCAGCTGCGCCCCGAAGACGTTGCCGCCACCGCGTACAACCTCGTCGGTTTTCAAACGCGCATGCCGCACCCGGAACAGGCGCGCATCTTCAAGATGATTCCTGGCCTTGAGGACGCCGAGTTCCTGCGCTTCGGAACCATCCACCGAAACACCTTCGTGCACGCGCCCGAGGTGCTCGACGAAACGATGCAGCTGAAGAACGCGCCGAACGTGTACCTCGCCGGTCAGATCACCGGCGTCGAAGGCTACGTCGAGTCCGCCGCGGGAGGCTTTGTCTGCGCGATGCTCTTGGCCCAGAAAATCCTGGGTGAGCCCCTCACGATGCCGCCCGATACCACGGCCATGGGCGGGCTCATGGGCCACCTCCGAAAGTCGAACCCGGACTATCAGCCGTCGAACGTCACGTGGGCGATGATGCCTCCGCATCCGAATCGTCGTTTGAAGAAGCGCGATCGTTACGCGGCGCTTTCGGAGGTCGCGCTCGCGGCCGCCGCGGCCTGGCGCGTGGTGTTGAAGCCCGTTCCTCCTCCGTCCTTCGACGTCGTTCAACCCGCCTGATCACGAGGTACTCTCGCACCATGCGGCCGACCGAGAACATCTTCTCCCTCGACGCCCTCGAAGGCGCTCAGGTCGCCTTTGCCTTCGCGAGCGAGTTGAACCAGCCGCTCGCGCGCGTGTGGGAAACCGCTGCGGACACCGATCGTTTGAATCGCGCCGCCGGTCTTCCGCCGATGGAATTCGATCGCACGACCCACGATGACGGCGTGCGCCTCCGCGCGTCGCTTCCGCTCCTCGGCATGAAGGTAAGCTTCGAGGCTCCGCTCACGACCATTCGCGCTCCTCACGGTTACGCGATCGAGCGGACCTTCAAGGGCGGCGCCGTGGAGACGTACCGCGTCACCTGGACGTTCGAGGCGCTCGACCTCAAGCGAACGAAGGCGACCATCCGTTTCGAGGCACGCGTAAGGCCGCTTCTCCGGTACGCGCTCCCGGTGTTGCGTCTCGTGGCGGAGCGGGAAATCCGCTCGATGCTCACCGCCTTGGAAACGCTCGTGCAATCGGACGTGACGGTGCACGTGGGGACGACGAGCGCGGCGGACGACCGCATTGAGCGAGCCGCGGAAACGCTGCGGCGACATCACGACGCCTCGCTCGTGGAAGCGCTCGAAACGCTCCTCGTGACGGGCGATGACTTCGACGTGGCGGCGATGCGACCGCGCGGCCTTGCGCACGCATGGGGCACAGGCGAAGCGAAGACCGTGGCCTTTCTTTTTGCTGCGGTCGACGCGGGCCTTTTGCGCCAGCGCTGGGCGCTTCTGTGTCCGAGCTGCCGTGTGCCCAGCCTCGAAAGCGATGACCTCGGGAGTGTGGGCGGCGGCGAGCAGCACTGCGACCTTTGCGCGATCGATTTCGCAGCGGATATGCAGCGTAACGTCGAGCTCATCTTCGTGCCGGATCCGTCCGTGCGACCCATCAATCACATGCGCTGGTGCAACGGCGGTCCTGGGCGCGTGCCTCACGTGCTTCGGCAAGACGGTGAGGTGTCGCATGACGCCCCCGCCCGATGGCGCCTTCCGGAGGACGAGCGCGAGCTTCGAATCTTCGCGAGCGGCGGACTCGTCGTACGCGTGCACGTGGATGATGCCGCGCCGAGCGAGGGGGTCGTCGACTTGGAGCAAGGCCGAATCTCGACGGTGACGTTCGCTCCGGGCGCCCTCATCACGGTCCGTCCGCCGGAGGGCTTTCGCGGTTTTTTGCGGCTTGAGCGCGAGGCGTGGCGGTCGAACGCGATCACGGCACGCGAGCTTTTTCTCATGCCGGCGGCTCGTGGGCGGGTGGTTCCCGGGACGCTTCGCTCGGATGCGCGGCTCTCACTCGGACGCGTCGCGGTGCTGTTCTCGGACCTCGTTGGTTCCACGGCCTTTTACGAAACGGCCGGCGATGCGGAGGCGTGCGCGTTCGTGCTCGAGCACTTCGACGTGGTGCGACGTGCGGTTGCGTCGACGAACGGCAGCGTGCTGAAAACCATCGGCGATGCGGTCCTTGTACTTTACAACCATGAAGACGACGCGGCGCTTGGTGCCTTGGCCGTGCATCGCGCCGTGCATCGGCACTTGGCCGAGCGTGGGCGACTTGGGGACCTTGGGCTCAAGCTCGCCGTTCACGCGGGCTCGGGTTTTCTCGTACGCGAAGGCGACCGCCTCGACGTCTACGGGCGATCGGTGAACCGCGCCGCACGCCTTGAGAGTCAAGCGAACGCGGGCGAGGTCTTGTTCGTCGAAGAGGCGTTCGAGGCGTTGCCCCATCGCGTGAAAGACGAGCTCGCCGTCGTGCGTCGCTTCTCGTTCGAAGCAAAAGGGGTTCGCGAGGAGATGCGAGCTGTGGCGTGTCACGTGCGCCGTTAGGCGTCGAAGCGGGCGACTAGCCGCGCAGGCACCCGAAGAGCACGCGAACCTGCGCCGCCGCATCGGCTCGCACCGTCGTGCACGTGGTTGGGCACAATTGGACTGACGTTGGCGACGTGTTGTTGTCGTAGTGCCACCCCGAGGAAGTCGCCCCGCACGCGGCCGCATTGGTGACGCGGGTCAGGTCCACGTTGCTCGAGCCGCTTTGGTAGCTGGCGCGTACGCGTTCCGGGTCAAGGACGCCTTGCGCCGGCGTTGGCAAGTTGTAGGTGCACCCCACCGCCGCGAGCTGAATGTCGCGCAGTGCTTGGGAAAAGGCTGACGCGGAGCCGGAGCCGACGTCGTAGTAGTGGCAGCTCGGGGTGCCCGAGGCGCATAGGGCGCTGTGGGCCGCGGCCCCGCCACCGACTGCGAGCGCTTCGAGATTGGTGTAGTTTGCACCGTTCATTCCGACGACGAACGTGCTCACGCCTTGCTGGGTCCGCTGGGCGGTGAGGAGAGCGGCGAGCGACGCGTTGTCACGAAGGGTGCACGCGGTGGGCGCCCCGTCCGTGATGAGCACTTGAGCCAAGGTGCGGGAGGCCGAGCGATTCGCCGCGGATGCCGTGAACGCATTCATGCCTCGAATCGCGCCTTCGGTCGTCGTGTACGAACCATTCGGGGTCGCGTTGTCGAGGGCCGTGACGAGTTGCGTGGCGCTCGCGGGAAGTGCGACGAGCGCGACAGCGGGAGTGCCGACGGCCGAGCCCGTGCATTCTGCACCATTCACGTCGGGCGTGACTCCGGACCCAAGTTCGAGATTGGTCGGAAAGAACTGGAGCGCGGCTCGACGGTCACCTTGGTTCGGAAGCTGAAAAAAACCGCCCAGCGCGTTCACGGCGAGGCACCACTTCGACGCGTTTGCTGCGCCGCCCGCGCTCACGGTGCAGTCGTTCGTGCCCCACACGGCGGAGGTGTCGCTCGGGCTCGTTTCGCTCATCGAGCCAGAGCGGTCGAGCACCACGAAGAGGTCGAGCGGGCGAAGGGTCGCGGTCGCGGTCGCTTCGGCGCACGCGGCATCCGTCGTCAGCGCGGCATCGGTGGTGCCCGAATCCCATGCAAAGTGCACGTCAGCGGGGTAGGTCGCATCGGCGAGTTCGTCCTCGACGAAGCTGCCATCGCGGCGATGGCCTGCGTCCGCTTCGGAGCTTGAGGCATCGGCGGCCCCGGCGGCGTCGGCGGCCCCGACAGGGCTTACGGGCGTCTCGCCCACGTCGGTGGCAGCGTCGCCTCCGCACGCGGGCACGGAAAGCAGGACGACGGCGAGGGGAGCGGCGAACCCAAAGACCACACGGCGCATAGGCGGGCGCTTAGCACACGAAGCCCTTGCCAACGATTGTGGGGTCAAGAAAGGTAGCCCGATGCGCCCCGCCGCCGTGCTTGCCCTCGCCTTCGCCGTTCCTGCTTTCGCCATCGGATGCGGGTCGGGCGGTGGCGGCGACTCGAACGGAAGCACCTTCGACTCGGGGTACGACCCGGGCCTCGACGGCGGGTTCACGGGCGATGACGCAGGCGTTTTCACGGGAGAACTCGGTGACGCCGTGTGCGCGTCGACGATGCTTGAGGGGCGCCGCGCAGAAGCCG
>CAIQDA010000371.1 GCA_903870415.1 uncultured delta proteobacterium | reverse complement strand
CGTAAATGGCTCCAATGAGCTCTTGCGCGTGGTCGTTCGCGGGGTCCGCTGAAACGATCTTTTGCAGAGCCACCAGCGCGTGGTCGGAGCGTCCAAGGCGCGCGTCGTACCAACGGGCCATGCGCAAGAGGAGCGCAGCTCGCGATGCCGGTGAAAGCGCCGCCGCGAGAGAGCTCTCTTCAAGAGTCGTGAGCGCCTCTTGCCAATGGTTCGCGTCCGTTCCGGCGACCTGCTCGATTTCGCCCGCGACCTCATCGCTCATCGGATCTTCGCCGAGAGCCGTTGCAAAGGCGACGAGCGCCTGGTCGCGGTCATCAAGCTCGGCAGCGTAGAGCCGCCCCACTTCGGCGTAGGCGCGAGCCTTCTCAGGCCCCGACGAACGCTCGCTGCGATCGAGGAGAATCTCGACGATTTCCTCGTAACGCTTCATGCGACGACGCACTTCGATGCGCGCGCTCTCGGCCACTTCGTCGGAGGCATCGAGCGCGGCGATCGCATCAAGCGACTTCATCGCCCGCTCGAGATCGTTGAGGACCGTGTCGCTCACGCGAGCCACGCGGAACAGCAGCGCCTTCTTCGCGTCGACGTCGGAGGCCGCTTCGGCAGCGGCGTTGAGCGCGTCGGCAATGCGTGCAGGTTCGATGTTTGCTTCGGCGGCTCGCTCGAGTTCGCGCGATGCGGTGCCTTCGCCTTCGGCCTCGAGAGTCGCCAGCAAGTGGCTCACTTCCTCGTTGCTCAACGTCTTGTCGACGACGGAAGCCCCGGCGAAAAGCGCGTCGAGCGCAACACGAAGCGCGCGCCCGTCCGCAGGGCGATCCACGGGGTTCGTCGCAAGAAGCTTCAACAGGAACTCATCGAGCGCCTCGCTGACCCAACCTTTCGGCGCGACCGACGAGGCCTTCGCGTGACTCCCCTGGTTTCGACCCGCGAGAACGTCGAACGGCGTCGCGCCTTCGAACGCGCTCTTCCCCGTCAGAAGTACGTGCAGAACACACCCAACACCGAAAACGTCCCCGGCCCGCGTCGACCCCTCACCGCGGAGGACCTCCGGCGCTGCACTGCGAAGACCGGCGCCGAAAACGCGAGGCGACCCGAGCCTGTCGAGACCGAGCGCGTCGATGCGAACGAGAACCGAACCGTCGTCGCCACGTCCGATGAGGACGGACTCCGGAGACACGGCGCCGTGCACGAGACCTGCATCATGAAGCGCGCAAACCGCGTCCACGAGACTCGTGACGACGGCCTTCACTTCGTTGAAGTGCGACGGGCCCGTGCGAGCAACGCGCGACGCAACGGTCGTGCCCTCGATGGGTGCCATCGCGATCGCGACGAGACCATCGCTCTCTTCGATCGAGAGCGTCGTCAGCACACCGCGGAACTTGGCGAAACGAAGGACCGCAAGCCACGCGTCAAGGCGAGGACCGACCGCGGGGTCGGCGCGGTGCACAACGCGAACGGTGCACGCTTCTCCCGACAAAACGCCCTCATGCGTCGTGAGGCCGCCGTCGCTCGAAAGCTCCCGCCCGATGCGCAGCGCGCCCATCGCACGCCCCTCGCAAGCAAAACGAAAACCGCTCGTTGCCGCCGAGGCTCCATCGCCCCGAAGAAGGCGAACCGCCTCGTCGAGTGCGGGCATCGTTCGGGTGACGAGCGAGCCGTCGACCAGCGCGGAAGCGAGCGACGCTTTCGTCCCCGCCGTGGAGCCGAGGTCGTCGCGCCCAAGAATGTCGCGCCCAAGGGTGGTGAGCTCCTCGAGGGTGAAGAGGCGCTCGAGTTCGCTGCGAAGATGGTCGACCGTGTTCATGCCTTCGATTCCCGACGCACGCGCCCAGGCGTGTGCGAACGCGCAAGATAACGCGCTTTCACGCGCGGTGAAATGCGCGCTGCGCCAATATGAACGTGATTCCTAAAAGCGGCTCGGACGCCTCGCCCACGTGCCGCGCCGCGGCATGTAGAGTACACGTAGATACCCGGATTCACGCGGAGCACAAAAACACGAACGCCCGCGATGAAGCGGGCGCTCAGAAACCACGGCCAACCCTCACTCAGTGATGGTGCTCGCGATCGATTCCAGGATGCGTTGGGTCACCGGGTTCGTGACGACCGCTCTCGCTCAGCTTCTTGCCGTCGCCGGCTGCAAACGAGAGGAGCATGTCCTTTGAGTAGATGAACTGATCGCGGCTGTCGTAGGGGGCCGCATGCATGCCGGTATCCATGCGAATGGCATCGCACGGACACGCTTCAACGCAGTAGCCGCAGAAGATGCAACGCAACTCGTCGATGACGAACTTCACTGGATACTTTTCGTAACCGTGATGCGCGTCGCCCTCGGGGTACTCGCCCGCGACGATGTCGATGCACTGCGCAGGACATGCCGTGCTGCAGCACATGCACGCGACGCACCGAACGGAACCATCGTTGCGGTGGGTCAGGCGATGTACGCCGCGGAAACGATCCGGATAAAGGCGACGTTGTTCCGGATAGGAAATCGTCGTGATGCCGTCGTCAAAGCGGTTCGTGACCGGGTCAGGCCGCTCGCCGCGAACCATGTCGCGCATGTTCATGAAGAAGTGCTTCATGGACACGCCCACGCCCTTGATGACCTCAGGGAGGTAGGCCTGGGTCGCGAAATCTTTCGCGGGCGCCGAAACAGGAACCGCGTTGAGCGCGGCGGTCTTCTTAGGAAAAGGATTGCCTTGCACGTGCATGGTCATCTCCAAGGCGCTCAGGCCTGCATCGGCGTGGTGGGGGACTTGCCAAACTTGCCCGCGAGTTCCGCCGACTGACCGATGAGCCGATCGTCCTTGGAACGCGTTCGGAAGAGCCCAACGACAGCCGAGAACACGAAGTACGCGACGCCGCCCGCGATCAGCGCTTGCGTGAGGTCGCCTGCGAGCTGGAAGAGATTTCCAACGGCTGGCGGGGCCACGTCGATGAGCAGCCACGCCACGCCGGTCACGAAGATGTTCGCGAGGGACACAGGCAGAAGCATCTTCCAGCAAAGCTTCATGAGCTGGTCGTAGCGAAACCGAGGCAGGCTCCAACGCACGAAACACTGGAGCCAGCAGAGCGTAAGCACTTTGACGAAGAACGCGAGAACGCCAATGACCGTCAACGCAAGGTGCGGCAGCGCAATGTGCGCAAGCGTCGTCTCGCCGAAGGCAACGGTGACGCCGTCGCGATGCACGAACGGGAGCATCCAGCCGCCAAGGAAGACCGTCACCAAGAGCATCGAACTCGTGACGATTTCCATGTATTCGGCGAAGTAGAACATGCCGAACTTCATGCCCGAGTACTCGGTGAAGTAACCCGACACGAGCTCGCTCTCCGCCTCCGGCAAGTCGAACGGAATGCGCTTCGACTCGGCGACGAGCGCTGCGAAGAAGATGAAGAACGCG
>CAIQDA010000370.1 GCA_903870415.1 uncultured delta proteobacterium | reverse complement strand
GCAACGCCAACGAGGATCGACACGAAAAGAACTTGGAGCACGTCACCCTTGGCGAACGCATCCACGAGCGTCGTCGGGACGATGCCCAAGACGAACTCGAGCGCACTCGGCATCTTGCCCGCAGTGGAGCCCGTTGCAGAGCCCTCGAGCATCGCGGAAGTCGCATGAATTCCAGCTCCAGGCCGCACGAGGTGCCCGACTGCGAGACCAAGGAGAAGGGCTACCGTCGAGACAACCTCGAAGTACACGAGCGCACGCACGCCGAGGCGGCCCATGCGTTTGAGATCGCGCGACTGACCAATGCCCGTGGCGACGCTGACGAAGACGACGGGGCCCACGAGCATCTTGACGAGGCGCACGAAGGCGTCGGCGACGGGCTTGAGCGACGAGGCGAATTCGGGTTTCGCGAGCCCAACAGCAACGCCAAGGGCCATCGCGATGAGCACCTGAACGTAAAGCGATCGCGCGAGAGCCTTCATGGGCCCACGCTACCGTGACTCATGTCAACGCGGCGGCGCTTCGGGGACGCAGGCGCCGGCAAGACAAACGAGCGGCGCGCAGCACTGGCTCGAGTCCGTGCACGCGCCGCATTGACCCCCGACGCACGCTTGGCCACGGCAATCGCGGCAATCGTGGCATCCGCCAGGCGGGGCGCAGTTGTCGGGGACCTCAAGGACGCGCTTGTCGTAGCCGAAGCTCAACGGTGCAGACGCGGCCAAGGACTTCACGAAGACGGCGCCATCGAACACCGCGCCTCCGCTCGTGTTGAGCACGGCAGTCGGGGCGTAAAGGTTTCCGTGAAGCTCCCACGCGGCCGACATGTCGAGGCTCGTCGCCGAACCGACGTAGATGCGAACCGCGGACGCACGACCGGCACTCCCGATGCGCACCGCGCTGTTCGAGCGAATGGTGCCGCCGACAAGAAGGTCGAGGCTTGCACCAGGCGATGTGAGTTCGATGGTGAAGTCCGCGCCGAGATCGAGATCGCCGGACACGGCGAGAACCGTTTGGGCACCGACGCGAAGCGTGAGCGGCGACGAGGTTTGCACGTCCGTCGCGTGGAGCTTTCCGCAAGGAAGGTCGAGGGACGTTTGAGAGGATATGCTGGAAAACGCTTGAGATGAGAAGCCTGCCGCGGCGTTGTCGTTCGCGGTCTCGAGAGAACGAACGAGCGCAGGAACGGGGATCAACTGGCTCGGCTCGCAGTCGCACGGAGCGGCGAACGAGACGGAGGCATTCACGCGGTGCGCGGCGGTGATGGTTGCGTGATTCAGCGCTCCCGCAGGCTGCGTCAACGTGCCCGCGACGTGAAGCGAATCGACGTCAACGGTACCGCCCACCCACGCATCGCTTCGCACGTGTGCACTGCCCGACTGCGTCAGGTTCGTCGCGCAATGAAGCTCGCCCTCGACCGCGAGGCTTACGTCGGAGCGAATCGACTGACGGGTCCACAGGCTTCCGCCGATGGTCGCCGGCAGCGTGCTGATGAAGTTTCCGTTCACGCCCACCGCCGCGCTCGCCCCGGCGTCCGAGCCTTGTGCACTGGAATTCACCGAGGCGAAGCCCGCGTTCGAAACGACGTCATCGCACACGCAGAGCGCGAAGCGAAATGCGCGCGCCGCGAGATCCCCCACGCACCCTCCGTCGCCAAGCGAGAGCACGGGGACAGCTCCATCGACGGTGCACAACGGCGCCCCCGCATCGTTCGCGCCTCCGTCAAAGGCTGGCCGCGTGGTGGCGTCATCGCTTGCATCCTGCACGTTCCAGCTGGGAGCACCACCGTCTGGGCTCTCTCCGTCGACGAGCGGCGCATCGGAACCGGAAGCAAGAAAGACCACGTCGCTCGCGGAACATGCGCCGAGCGACGAGGCCAAAGCGAGCGCAAGGGCCGCACCGAAGGTTGATCGCGTGCGTGCATTCGGCGAGGAAAAAATCAGCTTGCGCATGGTTCACCAAGAAGAGAGCGACGACCGAATCGAATCGGGTCACGGAGGCGATGGCTTTTCTTTCGTTCGCTCGCCGCGGGCCTCTAGTGCCGCTCGCGCCTCGTCTTCGCAGCGCGTGTCGCCGAGCACCGTGCACGCCTTGAGAAGGCCTTCGTAGGCGTCGACCGCATGCGCCTCCCCTCGTGTCGTTGCAAACCGAAAGCGCTGACGTGCGCCGTCGGCATCGCCAAGAAGCTCGAGACGAAGCTCACCACTCGCAAGGGCCGCCACCGCAGAAACCGTGCTCGTCGGAAAGCGTTCGACCACTTTGCTGTAAAGTGCATCGGCTTCACGCCAGCGCCTCTCTCGGCGGGCCGTGTTCGCGGCACCCAGCCATTCCTGGTCCGAAAGCGGCTCTTCGTCGAGCGCGGGTGAACCTCCGCTCGCCTTCGCGGAAGGTCGAATCGCCCCTTCGCGACGTGCGCCCTTGGTCTCGCGCAGAGGGGCAACGGCTCCGGCGTCGTCCACTGCCACGCGCTCCACGCGCTCGTTGAGAGGCGAAGCCTGCGGAGCCGCGCTCACCGGCGTCGCAGGTCCTGTGCCCGCCGCGCTATCGCGACGCAGAAGCGCCACTCCCCCCGCGCCGATCACGACCGCCACGGTCGCCAGCCCGACCTTGAGCGCGCCACGCCACCTCGTCGCGGGCGATGGAGACGGCGACGAATACGCCTCGTCGAGGGCGCTGGCGATGAGGCGTTCCGCTTCGTCTGGCGAGAGCGGCAGCGCCGGGCCTGCGTGCGGATCGTCCAGGGAAAATAGAGGCTTCAGCCGATCGCGGTTCATGGAAACACCTCGTCCACGGGAGCCGCTGGACCGAGCGACAAGAACTCGCGCAACTGGCTCATGCCGAGGCGCAAGCGGCTTCGCACGGTCTCGATGGGCGAGGCCAAAGACTCGGCGACCTCGGGCACGCTCATGCCCGCCGCGTGATGGAGCACGAGTGCGTCGCGCTGCTGCGGGTTAAGGCGCTCGAGCGCGTGGACGAGCGCACGTCTGTCGAGCGCGAACGATGAAACAGACTGGCGCATCGGTGCCGCATCGTCGTCGGGCAGCTCGGCGCCCTCACGCGTCGTTCGCAGCCGGTCGCGACGTCGTCGCTCGAACGTGCTTCTCACGACGATTCGGTCGACCCACGCGAGCAGCGGCGCATCGCCTCGATAGCCTGGTAAACCCCTAAGAATGGCGACGAGGGCCTCCTGCGCGTGATCGTCGACGCCGCTGTCGCCGCGCGCGAGGTAACGAACGAGGTTCCGCACGCGAGGCAAGAGCTCCGCCATCAACACGCCTGCTGCGCCCCTGTCCGAAGCGGCACGTTGCGCCTTCGCGAAGTCGACGGGAAACGCCGGGCCTTCGTTGAAGAGCGGGCCGAAGAAACCGCGCACAACGTCGCGCCACCCATGCCATCGAGGGAAGTCGAGCGCCGCGGTCGTCATGGAGCCTCGGGCACGTCCCACGAACATTGAAGCCCAACGGAGGGTTCAAGCACGTCGGAGCTCGCAAGCGTTTCGAGGCCATGAGCCGTTTGGACTTCGTAGCCCATGCGCGGCAGCTCCGCCTCGGCGGCCAGCAAAACACCTAGCCAAATGCCAGAGCCAACGGGCCGACGGTAGGCGACTTCGAGGCGCGGCAACACGAACGAGCGAGAGGTGTCCGGCGCAGCCTGTGGCCCCGTCGCGATACGCGTACCGACGACGTATGACGCGCCGATGCCCACATACAGACGCGATGCACCCCACGGCTGCTCCACACCAATCCCGACGACCGGACCGAGCCCCTCGACAGCCCAGGCATGCCCGTCCACGTCGAAGGCGCGGTAGACCCCCGAGAGGCCGAGATCGACGCGTACGACTCCGCAAGTCGCCGTGCCGCGCAGATCGCCTCGCAACCCGTGCATCGAGGCGCCAATGCCCACGCTCCCGGACGCCGACGCGAGCGCACCAAAGTGCCACGATTCCCTGATGGCCGGCCTCGACTCCGGCGTTGGCAATGCCGTGGCTTGGGCACGGGCGTCGAGGAACCCTTTGACCATTCGCCGTGAGGTCAACGCCACCGACTCTCGCTGCGAGGAGAGCGCCGCGGGCCCGTCCGGAAGTTCGATTCGTCGCGATTGCGTCTTGCCACTCCGCGAGTCGAGCACGGTGACACGCCGGCTGGCATCGTCGGTGGTTTCAAAACTCACGCGGAGCGCGCCCTCCGTCGTGCCGTCTGAACCGGCGCGAACGATGCGCACATCCACAGGCAAATCGCTCAGTTGTCCTTCGACGCGAGCCCGCGTGGCGTCGTCTTCATCGCACGCGACCACGATGTCCACGGGAACGATGCGCTGCGAGTCGGCACGCGCACGCGAGGGCATCGCGAGAACGACGACGGCGGCAACGGCGAACGGAAACGGACGCATAGGGGCGCCCGCCAGTCTACGCAACCTGGGGCCTCGGCCATAGCGACGTGAACGCCGAGGTCGAGCGCGGGCGGAGAGCGGCATGCGCCGGGGTCGTTGCGAGGAGCCGAACATGAGTCTGTCCGGATAGAGAGCGATGCCCGAGGCAAAGCGGGTCAATGGCCCGAAACAAATGACGTATTCGCTGGATTCCGCCACACTTTGCGACGCTCAGCGCGGCGGCTGAAACTCGTCGAAGACGATGGTCGTCTCGATGAGAAGGTTCGAGTCGACCGTGTGGCGCTCGGCGAAAAAGAAGTCGAGCGGGTAGCTGCGGCCGCGCGCAAGACTGAGCGTGTCGAGGGCCACTTGCGCATCCTCCGCCGAGTGCGTGCCTCCGAGATCGATGACGCGCTTGCCGTCGATGAAGACCCAAACGTCGTCGTCTCCGCGAAAGCGAAAGGTCTCGCCACCGCGGTAGGTGAACGCCGTGTGCAGCTCGCCGGTGAAGTGAAAGTTGTGGGGATTTCCTTGGTTTCCGAAGCCAAGACTGTCGATCGGAAAGAACTGGCGACGATTGCCGTCGACGGTGCCATCGCGACTGGAGTCGTAGCTGTAGATGCCGCCGGTCCCCTGCGTGAAGAGGAGCGGCACGTCGAAGGGCAAGTTGACGTTCGCCACGTCGCGGTACCACTGGTCGTACCTGGCCTTGCCATCGGTCGTGGGCGTTCCGCCGGTCTGTGCACGATACACGGGTTTGCGATCAGCCCCTAGGTTGACCTCGACCATGTCGCGATCGTCGCCCACGTTTGGCGACTCGAAGTCCGGATGCGCGTTCGGGTCGTTTGCGTCGCGCTGGCGGAAATCGCGGACTTTCATGACGATGGTGTTGTTCTGCGGCGTGAGGCCTGAGCCCGCATCGGTGCGCACGCTCGCGTCTTCGTCCGTCCCGACGGGCAAGGTGGGCGACGGGTCGCTTGCGCCTGCATCTGCTGACGTCGACGCGTCCGCGCCCGCATCAAACAAGGATGCACGAGCGTCGGACGAATCGGAGGCGCACGCGGAGAGGAGTGCGGCGGCAGCGAACGCGAGGAGTCGATGGGTCATCATGGCGGTACGACAAAGGGCCCCACGAGGACGAGCGGCCCCGGGGCCCGCGCTGAGACCGAGTCGATCCACCGTGGATCGCATGAGGCCCACATGCTGCAAATTCTCAGACGGAATTGATGAACCTCCGGCATGCGGATTTGCAGGATTCGGCAGCGGCGCACAGGGGTTGCTTCGGAGTGGCATCGGTTCTGCATGTTGCCACGCACATCCCATGCCGACTTCGCTCTCTCGCGCTCGAGCCGCCATTTTCTTCGCGTCCCTTGGTGCTGCGCTCTCGACGCAAGGAGCCTGCAGCGATGAGGCGCGCTCGGACCCGGGCAACGACCTCGTCCGTGACGCGTCCTCAAGCGGAGCGAATGCGGCAAACGATGGCGCGTCGAACGTCTCGAACGATGGAGCCGGTGGTGTGGATGCGCAGGAAACGGCCTCGCCAGATGCATCAACGCTCGGTGACGCGGGCGCGCGCGCCGATGCGGCAAACGATGGGTCCACCAGCGACGGGCCTCGTCGTCCGTTTCCGCAACATGCGCCTTACGCGAGCGGCTCGATTCGCCCGAACCATCGCACGCAAGCGCAGCTCGACGACCGCGTGAGCGCGCTCTACCGCGAATGGAAGGCGCGCTACCTCGTCGATGCGCCGAACACCTCGCCTCGCCAATCCTATGTATTCTACAGCCGCGAGAACAACCCCGCGGGGACGACAGGTGCCGTGTCATGCTCGGAAGGCCAGGGGTACGGCATGCTCCTCGCGGCGTACATGGCGGGGAGCGACAACGCGGCTCGTGAGGATTTTAACGCACTTTCGCGCTTCTACGATGCGCACCGAAGCTCCATCGAACCGGCGCT
>CAIQDA010000369.1 GCA_903870415.1 uncultured delta proteobacterium | reverse complement strand
GAGCCGTTCACCGCAAGCATGTTCGTCTGAATTGAAACGGTGGTGATGGCATCGACGATCTTATCAATTCGACGAGACACGAGCTCCAAGCCCTTGATTTGCTTGATCGAAACCTTGGAGGCGTCGGCCGACGAAGTGATTCCTTTGATGAGCGCGTCGATCGAGGTCTTGTTGACGCCCAAGAGCTTCTTGATCGCGCCGACCTTCTCGACGCCCGCGGCGGCCCGCTCTTGCGCGAGCTCAAGGCCCTTCTCGATTTGAGTAATCGCTGCCGCAGCCTGCGTCGTGCCTGTCGACTGCACTTCCGCGCTTTTGCGGATCTGCTCAATGGCCGCCATGATTTGCGTGCCCGAGCGATTAACTTCTCCGACAGCGGACGAGAGCGTCTCGGCCGCGGCCGCAACTTCTTCAGCGCTTTTCGCGACGTCCGTGGAGGTCTTCAGGTCTTCGGCGAGTTCCGAGAGGCTTTGGGCGGTCTGCTCGCACGCCGCCAGCGACTGGGATTGTTCCTGGACGGTTTTGGCGGATTCCTCTGCAGCCGTGGACTGTTCCTCGGCGGCGGTGGCGATGTCCTCCGAACCTTTGTACGCCTGTTGCGCAGCGATCTTCGATTGTCCCGCGCCCACGGCGATTTCCCGCACACCTTTGACGATATCGGCGACGTCGACCCGAATTTGTTCAAGCTGCGCCGTGATGGTCTTGCCATTCTCCACTTCGCCCTCGACTGTCTTCGCGGCCACGGCGATTCCGTCCGCGATGACTTTGACTTCCCCTTGAATCTGACCAATCAGCTTTTGGATTTGGTCGGCGCTCTTTTCAGAGGTCTCGGCCAACGTACGGACCTCGTCCGCGACCACTGCAAACCCTTTGCCGTGTTTTCCCGCGCGCGCCGCTTCGATGGCGGCATTCAGTGCGAGGAGGTTCGTCTGGTCCGCAATTCGCGCCACGGCCTTCACGATTTCGCCGATGTTCGCGGCTTGTTTTTCGAGCTCCGCGACCATTTCGACGGAGGCATTTTGCCGCTCGGCAGCGACGGAGACGTTCAGAATCATCGTCGCCACGTCGGCACTGGTCTTCGCGGCCAGCATTTGGCTCGCTTCACCCTTGGTTTGGCTGATGTCGGCATTCGCCAGCTGACGCTGGATTGAGACGTCGATGAGCTTAAACGCCGAAAGCGACTCCTGCGCAGCCCCCGCGGCACGCTCGGCGCCCGTGGCAATTTGGTCCGCCGACCGCTTCAATTCTTCCGAAGCCGTGGCCGCCTCATTGATGCCCGAGGACAACTGCCCGGTCGCTGCGGCAATACGCTCGGCGGCTTGCTGTTGCTTGGCCAACGTGCGCGCCTTTTTGCGCTGCGCCTCGGCGTCACGGGACGCCCCTGCAACGCCCTTGTCGACGGTGGCGGCAACAACGAGCGACTTCAGCTGTGATTTCTTGACGAGAGCCATTGTTATCTTCTTTGCGAGGCGCTGCAGACGTTACATTTCAAGAATACGCGGCCGTCGCTGCGAAAAGCCGCAGCGAAGCCAAAAGAATGCCCACTTCGTTGCGCGGTTTGGAAAGCTCAACGAATTCGACTTGTTGGTCCGACGTCTTCACCCGGGAGACGGTTCGGCACGGTACGCGATGGCCTTGGGGGCCTATGAATGAATCTCCCGATGGAGAACGACGCGGCGCTTCCGATTGTACGAAATGTGTAGCTTCAAGGGTGCACGCTCTGCGTTCTCTCGGTGCCCCCTCCCGCAAAGACCTTGCCAATCGCCGTTCTGAACCCCTGAAGATCAACGGTTGAGTCAACCGCGGCGTTTTCGCGCGAGGGACGGACGTCAACGCCCGATGAACGGCGCAGAAAGCGCGTTTTCGCGACGAAGATGCGTGGCTTTGGCGCTAGAGAGTTCAATCGAAGTGCGCCGGAGCACAATCGATAAAACAGGTGTTACGCGTGGTGATTGTGGGGGCGAGTGCTCGGGGGTCTTTCGGAAGCGAAGGCCGTGAACGGGGGGTTGTTGACAGTAATGCGAGCACAAGCGTTCGGCGCTGGCGTGGTTTACAGCGCTCGGCTTCCGTACTCGGTTCGACGTGCGCGGGTGGCGGAACGGTCCTCATGATGAGGGCGAATAGATTCTGATGACGAGGCGGGAAAGTCGCTTGGCGCGCGCTCGGCTTGAAGCTTTCGGCAATCGGTGCACGTTGG
Source organism: uncultured delta proteobacterium (assembly GCA_903870415.1). Taxonomy (GTDB): domain Bacteria; phylum Myxococcota_A; class Polyangia; order Polyangiales; family Polyangiaceae; genus CAIQDA01. Next base: position 9,507 of record CAIQDA010000369.1, on the reverse strand, counting down.
CGCTGCGGCGATACGGGTCACGCCAACGATGGAAGCGGTGGTCTTGCGTTGCGTGTGAGAACGGCGGCGCGCTGGGGAGCTCGCCCTCTTTTCCTCTGCGCGAACGGCTCCTCCGCCGAAGGGCCGCGACGATAATGGGATGTGCCGCGCCGCGGTCGCGCATTGGTCGACCAATGGGGCTGACGTGAGTTATTCCGGTGCCACGCCGGGCGAGGTTCTTGTCTACACCATGAACTTCGACCCGAATTGGGACGCGAAGGGGCAGCGCGCAATCGACTCCGACCATGTGGTCGCCGCTCGCGTCGACTCGGCGGAGGGAACCGTGCGAGTTCGCTACTTTCCGCGGACACTTGCCTTCGGAGTCGTCGTGTTTCTACTGACCGTCGCGGCGATCGCGGCCGATTGGGGCGTCCGGCGCAGGGCAGGGGGCCCGCGTCGGCTCAAGGCTCGTCAGGTGTTTTCTGTGTTGCCTTGAGGTGAGGGGAGCGAGATCGGGCACGGGTCAATGACGCTTGTGCAGCGGTTTCGCGGAGTTTAAGAAAATGCGACCCGACCGCTTTGCACGTCGTGACCCGATCACGCCCAAGGCTCGCTCCCTTGTTGACGAGGAGAAAATCGTTCATGCGCGCTATCGTTCATTCGTCCTTCTTTGCCTTTGCTTCGCTCGCAGTTTTCGGCTGCGCCACCGCCGCCCTTGATGATGCGGGGCTGAGCGGCGACGCCGGAACCGCCGCCGATGGTGGCGCATCTCGTGATTCGGGAACCCCGAGCGAAGCGGGTGCGGCGCAAGACGCGGGGCGTGAGGCGGACGCCGGCAGCTCCGCGACCGGGGGCTCGACGTGCGATCCGAATCGCTGGGTGTATATGGGCGACGACCCCAATGCATGCAGAGGTCACGCGGGCGAGGCCTGCGGCTGGACCGGTACAAACTTGGGACAAGGCTTTCATTGCCAGCAGCTAAGCTGGGGCATGGGCTGCGCGGCGGGCGGGCCCACGTGCGCGGACGCCGCTCCGGATGGCGGCGGCGTGGACGGCGGACCCCCGGCTGGAGGCAACACCGATGCGGGAACCTCGTCCGACAGCGGCACGAGCGCCGATGCGGGCGTTGCGGCCGATGGGGGAGGCGTATCGACGAACTTCGTATTTGGTCCCTACAAGGACACCACGATTCACATGAACTGGAACACGAATGTCATCGCGACGAACGTGTCTGGCTCCGCAGCGCCTTTCGCCACGAGCGTCGCGCAAAATGGCGGCCGTGCTGTCACACTCGCTTTTGCGACGGGTGAGTGCGGGCAGGAAAACTGGGGCGGCGTCCCGGGCGCAGCGATGGCCACCGCGAATAGGTCGCTGCTCGAGGTGGCGGGCCTCAAGGTCGTGCTCTCCACGGGCGGTGCCGCGGGTTCCTTCACCTGCGGGTCGGACGCGGGCATGAATGCGTTTCTCGATCGGTGGGCGGGGCCGAACCTCATCGGGCTCGACTTCGACATCGAGGCTGGCCAGTCCACGGCGGTGATTGACAGCCTCGTCACCCGCCTTCACGCCGCGCACGTGCGCTACCCGGGGCTGCGTTTCAGTCTCACGCTCGCCACGCTGGCGGCCAGTCAGGCGGGGCAAGCGACCGCACGGTCCCTCGGAGCGGCGGCCACAGACGGCCTCAACGTTTACGGCGTGACGACCCTCAACGCCGTGAAGACTGCGCTTGGGTGGGACGGCACCGCGGCAGGCTGGCCCGCGTACGTGACCGTGAATCTGATGACGATGGACTATGGCGCACCGAGTCCGGGCGTTTGCCTCGTCAGCGGAGGCCAGTGCCAAATGGGTCAGTCGGCGATGCAAGCCGCGTACGACCTGCACGATCGCTGGAGCGTGCCCTACGCCAACATCGAGCTCACCCCGATGATCGGCGGCAACGACGTTCAGGGCGAAACGTTTACCCTCGCCGATGCCGCGACCGTTGCACGCTTCGCCCTCGCGCAGGGCCTCGCCGGCGTACATTACTGGTCCTACGACCGCGACGTGGATTGCCCGCCGGGAGCTGCGTCGGCCACATGCAACTCCGTCGGAGCCGCGGGAACGTTGGGCTTTTTGAACGCCTTCATGGGCGCAGGCCTCCGGTAAGCGACTGGCACCCCGCGACGCCGAAGGGTGCAAGCTGCACGCATGTAGCTTGCACACACGTCTCCTCTGTCGCGCTCGTGGCCATGCGGAGAACCGTGGCGGACGACGAACGTTGTCGGCGTGCGAAAACGAGGCGCGGTCGCCCGAGGCCGCTGCGGATGCACGGATCGGGTCGCGTCCGCTCGCGCAGCCTTTTCCCGTGCCCTGGAAATTCCCACGTAGGATGATGTAACCCCCACCGTTCCGCGAAAGTTGGCCAGGCGGGCCTGCGTTCTCCACTTTCCGCGCCATGGGTGACGTGGACAAGGCTCAAGGCTCGACGGACATCATACGGCTTCCGCGCATGATGGGGCGCTGGCTGCTCTTGAAGCGGCTTGCTCGCGGCGGCATGGGCGACGTGTACCTCGCGGCCTCGACGGGCATCGAAGGCGCCGAACGACCGTGCATCGTGAAAACGGTACGACGTGATCAAGCCGGCGACAAGTCGATGGTCATCCGCTTTCTAGACGAGTTTCGAGTTCAGGCGCAGCTCAACCACCCGGGCGTCGCGCAGGTCATGGAGGCCGTGGTCGGCGACGAAGGTGAGCCCTACGCCGTCGTCGAATTCGTCGAAGGTCGCTCCATCGCCGAAGCGCAACATCGTGCGAATCAACTCGGATTTCGCATCGCATGGCCCGAGGCTGTCGCCATCGTTCTTGAGATGGCCCAGTCGCTTGAGCACGTCCACACGCGGCAAGGACTCGACGGCGGAGCCCTTCGCATCGTGCACCGCGACCTGAGCCCGCAAAACGTCATGGTGGGCTTCTCGGGCGAAGTGAAGGTCATCGACTTCGGCACCGCTCGTGGCGCAAATCGGCGATGCCGAACGGTCGGCGGCGTCGTCTACGCGAAGCCTGGCTACATCGCTCCCGAGGTCTCTCGTGGCGAGGTCGGCGACGGTCGCGTGGACCTTTACGCGCTCGGCATCATGCTCTGGGAACTCGCCTCGGGACGATCGTTCCTCGGTCCTGATCCGCACCGCCACTTGCAGCTCGTGGCCGAGGGGCGCATGCCCGTGCCCGCCGTCGCTGCCACGTGCTCGGCCCCGGAAGTTCTCGACGAAATCATCGCGCGCCTCACGGCGAACAAGCCCGAGCATCGCTACGCAACGTCGCAAGGCGCGGTCGGCGATCTCGCGAAACTCATGGCCATGGCGCCTCCGTCGAACGACGGTATTCGTGGCACGCGTCCGCGCATCAGCCGTCTGCTCCACAACCTGTGGCCGACGGAACCGGACCGCACCCGCGCGGAGTTCTCGCGTTTGCTGCGAGGCGCGAAGGAGCGACTCACGGTGAACACGCCGCTCCGCGATGCGGCCGCCATGACGCCCACGCGGAACAGCTCCGCGCAGATCATCGACGTCCTCCGCGGCACGCACTACCGACTCCTCAAGCTCGTCGCCTCGAGCGAAGAGGCCGAGGTGCACGAGGCCGAGCACGCCGAACTTGGACGCCGCAGCATTCTCAAGGTTTTGCCCTCGGCGCTTGCCGCATCGCCGGCGGCCCTTGAGCGCTTTCGAAACGAAGGAAAAGCCCTCGCTCGCTTGAGCCATCCGAACATCGTCGCGCTCCACGAGGTGGGGACGGCCGGAGACGGGCGCCCTTACATCGCGATGGAGAGGGTGAACGGCGAGACGCTTGCAAACTGCATTCGTCGCGAAGGAGCGGTCGACGCGCTTCAGGCCATGCACATCGTGAAGCAGCTCTTGCGTGGCTTGCAGGCCGCGCACCGCGAGGGAATTCTTCACCTCGACTTGAAGCCCGACAACGTGCTTCTCGCGAAGGACAACAGCATTCGCATCGTGGACTTTGGCATGAGTTCCGTCGTGCGCGACGCTGGCGTTACGCCTTCGCGTTCGGGCAAAGACGCGATCACCGTCAACGGGACGCCCGAGTACATGGCGCCGGAGCAGGTGCTCGGTTCTCGCGTCGATTCACGCACCGACGTGTACGCCGTGGGCTGCATTCTCTTCGAGCTCCTCACGGGGCATCCGATCTTCGAACGCAGCTCGCGCATCGCTCAGCTTGGCAAGCACTTGCATGATGCACCCATCAGCTTGCGCGACCGAGCTCCGGGCAAGAGCTTCTCTCCAGCCATGCAGGCCATCGTCGAGAAGGCGCTGCAGAAGAGCCCGTCGGAGCGCTTTGCGTCTGCCCAAATGTTTCTCGAGGCCCTCGAAGAAGCCGAGCAAATTCCCGCACGTCAGAGGACAATGCGCGTTCGTGCGGCCGTGACCGTCGGGGCGTTCGCAGTGCTCGGTCTCGGTCTCGTCGTGGGCCAAGCCTCGCGGCCGTCGCAGTCGGTTTCCGTGCAAGCTACAACCATGCCAAGCGCAGGTTCCCTCGCCACCACCGGAACGCCCTTCGTCGCGCCCGCCCCCTCCACCGTGCGGCCGCAAGTGGCGCCGACAGCTCAGGTTCGCGGTTCCACTCCGCGGCGCTGAGCGACGCCGAGCGATAGCGGTTACGCCGCGATATTCGTAGCAACTCGAAAGGGGATGGTTCGTGCCATCCCCTTTATTGCTTACGGTTGTTGTGTTTCATTTTGGAGCACAATCTGCTCACAAAACGAACGTTACTTGCACTTTGCACCGAGCTTCGCGAGGGCGGCTTTCGCATCGCGCGAGACAGCTTCACTGCGACCACGCTGCTTCTCCACCATGCCGAGGGCGGTCTTCGCATCGGCGCAATTGCCGACGGCCGCGTAGCTTTCGCCGAGCGCGAGGAGTGCGCGCGTGAGGTAGAGCGACTTCGCGCCCGACTTCATCACTTTGCTGTATTCGCCAATGGCGGTTGGGTGCTGGCCAAGGGCGGCCTCCGCGTTGCCGCGGTAAAAGTACACGCCGTCGAGCTTGTCGTCGGTGGGGTAGCGGCCGGCGTACTCGCTCGCGAGAATGCGCACAGCGGCCCAATCGCGAAGGTCGTTGGCGCGCTCGAGGGCAGCAAAGTGAGCCGATTTGTCGGCAGGAACGGGCACGGTGGGCGGCGGCGGTGGAGGGGGCTTCGACGCGAGATCGTTCATCTTCACGCTGAGTTCTTTGAGCTGCTTGTCGAGCTCTTGAATCTGCACCTCCAGATTCGCGCGCTGAATGTCGAGCTGCCGTCGGCCCTCCTCGTCGGATTGCGCGAGCTCTTCGATGCGTCCCTCGAGGCGGGCGGCTTGCGCACCTGCGTTGAGAAGGTTTTCCTTCGCGTCGGCGTTCGCACGCAACGCGTTGTCGAGCCGTTCGCGCGTCGTCGACAAATCAATCTTCAGCTTGTCGGTCTCGGCCTGGAGCGTTTCGTGCCGTTGACGAAGAACGTCATGGCTGCCCTTGAGGGACTGAAATTCTTCACGCTTCACGGTCGCGCAGGCGGTGAGAAGCAGCAGAATGGGAAGGGCTCTCTGGACGCGCATGACGTACGCTTAGCGGCTTGTCGCAGGCACGGACAAGCTCCCGGCAGCCGGTGGCCTTGTGTGCCGGCCGCGGGTCGCGTATTCGGCTCGTGATGGTTCCAACGACCTCGGCTGCGCTTGCGCGTCCCGGCGAATCCCACGCCCGCGCTGTCATGCGACTTGCGACGCCGACGATCATCGCGATGCTCTCCCAGAGCGTCGTGAACGAAATCGACGTCGTGTTCTTCTCGCATCTCCCCGGCGCTGAGTCGTCCACCGCGCAGGCGGCCCTTCTCCCGTCGCTCATCGTTCTTTGGCTTTTCGGCGGTTCGCTGTGCGCCATTGGCGTCGGCACCCAGGCGCTCGTGGCGCGGCGCGAGGCCGAAGGAAACAAAGAGGCCGCGGGTGCCGTCCTTGGCAATGCGTTCGCCTTTGCGCTCGCGGCCGGCGTCGCGATGACAGCCTTCAGCCAGTGGTTGCTCCCAACCCTCATGGAGAAGCTCATCGCCGTGCCCGACGTGCGCGCGGTGGCCATCTCGTTCACGCGCTGGCGCCTCTGGGGCGTGGTCTCGATGGCCACGACAATGTCGCTGAAGGCGTTCTTCGACGGCCTCGGCAAGACCTACGTGCACCTCGTCGCCGCGCTCACGATGAACGTGCTCAACGTGCTGTTTTGCTGGGCGTTTATCTTCGGCAACTTGGGTGCTCCCGCCATGGGCGCCGACGGTGCGGCCCTCGGTGCACTCATGGCCACATGGATTGGCTTCTTCGTGATGCTCCTCTTCCTCGTGCGCGAGCTCCCCGTTTACCGGCCGTTTGCCCTCACGAAAGCGTCGAGCGCGCTCCTCGCGAGCATCCTTCGTCTCTCGATTCCGGCGGCCCTTGCGACCACAGTCATGATGCTTGGCTTTGGCACCTTCACGAAGTTCGTCGGCCACCTCGACGCAGCGCAAGCGGCACAAGTCGCAGCGTCAGGAGTCGGGGTTCGCGAAGCGGTAAACGGTGCTGCAACGACCGACATCGTCGCGATTCTCAAGCTCACGATCACCGCAGCAATCGCGTTCGGCACGGCCACCGCCACGCTCGTGGCCGCAAGTCTTGGGCAGCGCCGCCCTGACGAAGCCGAGAAGTACGCCTGGACGAGCGTGAAGCTTGGGCTTGGCATCTTCGGTTTCGCGGGCCTGTGCGAGGGCTACTTTTTCACCGAGTCCATCGTGAACTTCATCGCGAGCTCTCCTGCGGTGCGCGAGGCTGCGATGCTTCCGATGCGAACCATGGGCATCACGACTCCCGCGGTGGCGGTCATTCTCATCCTCAGCGAGGCGCTCTTCGGCGCTGGCAATCCGCGCTTCGTCGCCGTTGCGCAGTTCGCCATGATCTTCGGCGTGCTGCTCCCGGGTTGCTGGCTTTTGGCCATCCAGCTCGGCTTCGGATTGCTTGGAATTTGGCTCGCCGCAGGAACCTATTGCGTTCTCGGTGCGCTGCTCCTGGCGTGGAAGTTCAACCGCGGCGAATGGAAAAGCATCGTCCTCTGAGACGACGGGCGCGTCACCTCGCGTCGCGGGCGTTCGTGTTCGGAGCGTGATGCCCGAGCGACCACGCTTTCGAGGGCTTGATGCGGCGCGAGCACTCGCGTGCGCGTGGGTCGTGCTCTTTCATGCGGGCGGGCAGGGGCCTCTCGCCGAGCGTGGCCACGGGTCTTTCGTTCACGCGATTGCCACGGTTGGGTACCTCGGGGTCGATGCGTTTGTGGTCCTCTCAGGCGTCGTCGTCGCGCGCTCGGCAACGCCATGGCCCGGGTTCAAGAGCTTCATCACCGCACGATTTCTGAGGTTATTTCCGCTCTATGCGCTCGTGCTCCTGGCGCTTTCGGCGATGACGTATGCGCGAGGTACGCATCTAGGCTTGCTCGCGGCTTACCCGACGCCGCTCGATCTCCTCGCGCACCTGACGTTCGTCCACGTCTTCTTCGCGTCGACGCTGTATTCGTTTTTGCCGCCAGCCTGGTCCCTTGGCCTCGAGTGGTGGCTCTACGTGGCGTACGCCGCGGGGCAGCGCCTTGGACGCTTCTTTGCACCATGCACGTTTATCGTGTCCGCGACGACGCTCGTCATTCTGCGGGTGCTTCATCACGAAGCGGACGAGGCGACGGTCGTCATCTTCTCGCGCCTTTGGCAGTTTGGAGCCGGGGCCGCGCTTGCGCCGCATCTCGGGCGATGGAATCCAAAACCCTGGATACTTGCTGGCGTTATCGTGATTCTCGGCTCGGTCAGCGCCTACGACAACGTCGTCGACCCGTGGGTGTTTCGGGTATCGCGCCTCACCGAACCGATGCTTTGGGTCACGGTGTTCGCGGCGCTCGCCTCCGTGCATCCTGCACGCTTTGAGAAGGGTGCTCTCTCGTTTCTGTCCAAGCGAGGTGACGCGTCGTACGCCGTCTACCTCGTGCACGACCCCGTCCTGCGTTCGCTTCATGGCGCTCGCATCTTCGAAGAGCATCGCTTCGCGGTCGGTCTCGGAGCGGCGTACGTGTGCGGGGAGTTCGTGCATCGCGTTCTCGAGAAGCCTCTCGGTCGCCTCGTGAAGCGCGCGCGGACGCCATAAAAAAACCAGCGGGCGATGAAACCCGCTGGTCGTGAGGCCGGAAAGCTGCGGCCTTGGTTTTTCGCAGGCGGATGTCGCCTACTCGAACTCTTTCATCATGTCGTCTTCGCTCGGGGCAGACGGAGCGTTCGGGTCCACGACGACGGGCATTTGACCGTGCGGGTAGGCGTCCGTGTCTTCCTTCGAACACGGCTGCGGGTTCGTCGTGTCTTCCTGCACGCACTCGAGGAGCCAGGTGTCGCGCAGGATGCGGTACTTGTCCTCGGGGCTTGCCGCGGCTTCGGCCTTCGCACGTTCCGCCTTCACTTCCTTCGAGACGGAGAAGGTAGAGAGCCAGGGCACGTAGGTGATGAGCATGAGCGCGCCGGTGAGGATCGCCATGAAGGGCACGACGATCTTGTAAAGGCTCACCACGGGCCGGTTGAACCGGAAGCTCGAGATGAAGAGGTTCAGGCCGAGCGGCGGGCAGCAGTACGCCACCTCAAGGTTCAGCAAGAAGATCATCGCGAGGTGAAACGGCTCCATCTTCACCGCGGCGGCGAACGGGATGATGAGCGGCACCGCGACGATGATCGCCGAGAAGCCGTCCATGACCATGCCGAGGATGAGCAAGAAGACGTTGAGAATGAGCAGAAATTGCCAGCTCTTCGACGGGTCGGTCAGGTTCACGACGCCCAAGTGGGTCATCGCGTCGAACGCCTTCTGCGGAATCTTGTGGTCGATGAGGTAACTGACGAGGGCGTTCGCCATCGAGAGAATCAGAATGACCGCGCCAGCGAGGGCCATCGACGACTTCGCGATGCGAGGCAGGTCCTTGCCGATCTTGAGGTCCTTGTAGATGAAGACCTCGATGGCAAACGTGTAGAATGCAGCGAGTGCCGCAGACTCTTCGAGGTTTGCAACGCCGGTGGCGAGACCGCCGAGAATGACCACCGGGATGAGAAGCTCCCACTTGATCATCCAAAGGGCGGAGGCCGCCTCTTTCGCCACAAAGGGCTCGCGCTTGACGCCCTCGCGGATGCCCACGATGGCCGCGTAGATGGCGAGGAAGACCATCACGAGGATGCCCGGCACAAGGCCGACGCGGAAGGTCTTGTTCATGTCCACGCGCGCGATGAGCGAGTAGACGAGGATAGGCAGCGACGGCGGAAGCAAGAGGCCTAGCGAGCCGCCCGTCGTGATGAGGCCGAGCGAGAACGAGTCGGAATAACCCTGCTTGCGAAGCGCGGGGTAGAGCAGGCCGCCGATGGCGACGATGGTGACGCCGCTGCCGCCGGTGAGTGCGGTGAAGAACGCGCTCGCGACGATGCACACGATGGCGAGACCGCCGGGCATCCATCCGAAGAACGCTTGCGACGCGCGCACGAT
>CAIQDA010000368.1 GCA_903870415.1 uncultured delta proteobacterium | reverse complement strand
GTCGATCTCGTGGTCCTCGACACGCACCTCGGTCTTGAGAACGACCAGCAGATGATCCGCGACACGACGGGCATCGACATCGTCTTCGGGTCGCACAACCACATCGTCATCAACCCGCCTCAGCAGATCCAAGACTGCTCGGCGGATCAGCGAAATCCCGGTTGGATTTGGCAAGTCGATAGCTCATCGAAGTTCGATCCGGCGCACCCGCCAGACGACGCGCTGCACCCCGATCCGGTGAACCATCCCGGTGAGATGCATCGTGGATGCAGGCCTCGCACGGTGCCTCTCGTGCACAGCGGTGCATTCGCGAAGTATGTCGGCCGTCTCGACGTCGTCATCTCGAACGACCCATCTGAAGTGTCTCCGACCGGCGACCCGAACGACTACGAAGAGGTCAACCACTTCGAGGTCATTTCAAGTTCGTATCAGGCGTTCCCCGTGACGGCCGCGGTGCCAAAGAGCTCAAGGCTCGTGCAGTTGCTGGAGCCTTACGAGCGTCAGCTCGCGTACGTGGCTGACCTCGACAACATCATCGGTTACGCGCCGGTGGCGGCGAAGCGAAACTCCGGAGACGGCGGCGACTCGGCGCTCGGTAACCTCGTCGGACAGAGCATCTGGCTTCGTCTCGGCGTGCAGACCGACTTTTCGATGACGAACACCACGGGCATCCGCCAGGACTTGCTGCCCGGACCGCTCACCTCGGAGCAGGTCTTCAACATCTTCCCGTTCGATAACTCGATCTCGAAAATGCAGCTCTCGGGCGGTGAAGTGCAGGAGATGTTCGACTTCGTCGCGCGACGCAGCGCGAGTCGAGGTTGCTCGGCTCAAGCGCAAATTGCCGGAGCACGCATCCGCGTCAACTGCACCTCGTGTTCACGAACGCTGCCGATTGCGTGCACGAGTAATCTCGACTGCACCACGACCCTCGACTCCACGTGCGGCGCGAACGGTCTGTGCAATGTGCAGACATCGGTTGCATGTGCCGAAGAGGTTTTCATTGGCTCTACTGCGACCATGTGTTCGAGCGACGACGACTGTGCGGACGTCGTGAAGAACGGGTCCGGAGCTGACGCGACGGTTGTTCATCGCGGCCAGTGTTTGAGGGCGGAAGGTTCCGCGAGCGGCAAGTGTCTCTCGCCGATTCGTCCGACGAGCGTTTACGAACTCGCCACGAGCAACTACCTCGCGGGCGGCGGTTCGGGGTTTCGTGTTCTTCAGCGAAATACCACGCAGTTCGATACGAAGATTCAGCAGCGTGACGCGCTCGTCGACTACATCCGCCAAGGAAAGCCCTGCGGATGGAAGGCGGCGACCGACACGACTTCAGCGGGTCTCGCGACATGCACCACCGACCGCGAATGCGCCGCAGGTTACGCGTGTGCATGCCCAGGAAACGCGACGCGCACCTCGAGTGGCGGAGCCGCATTCACGTGCTCATCGGCAGCGGCCAGTTGCCCGAGCGCTGGGCTTTGCGTCCTCGCGAAGTGCCGTGACGACGTGGCGACCTACCGCGAGCGCCGATGCGCCGATGCGCCCGATCTCGAAACCTGCCGCGCGAAACTCGACGCGTGCACCATCGGTGGCGAATCATGCAAACTCCTCGCGTGTGTCGACGAAAACCTCGGGGCCGCGAGCGACGGTCGAATTCTGGCGGTGGGTCGATGAAGCTTCGCGCGTTTGTTTCCACAGCTAGTTTCCTGAGCCTCGTGGCCTGCGGGTCCGACATTCCGAGCTTCGTTGTCACGAATCAAATGGCCGTATCCCTCGCGGGCGGTGACGTGGGAACCGAAGACGTGCGCATCCCCGTTGCGGGCCAGCGTGATCGTCCCTTCACCATTTCGATCTCGGCGCTCGACGTGCACGGCAACGTCGACACTTCCTTTGACGGCTGGGCACGCGTGTCCATCAAGCCTGGCGCCATCGCCACGCTTGGCGGCACGGCCGAGGTACGCGGCCGCAACGTGCATCTCGTCAACGGACGAGCGGAAGGCGTGATCGCGTCGTTCGACGGTGCCTTCGGTGATGCGCGCATTTGGGTCGAAGACATCGGCTACGCGCCCGCGGATCCAACCCGCGATCCGCTTCCCGCGTGCGCCAACGGCGTCGACGACGACGGAAACGGCTACATCGATTATCCTGCGGATCCCGGCTGCGTTTTTGCGAACGACGACACCGAGGGGAATGGTTCCCGCAGCGCTGGAGCGAGCGCGCCCATTCGCTTTGCGTTTCCTCGCATCGCGGACGTGCGCGGCGTGACCATCGGTGGCGCGGCGACGGGCTACCCCAAGCAGCAAGTCCTCATCGACACTGGCTGGCGCGCGCGCGACGCGAAGTTCGTTCACAGCGTCGTGGTCACGCGCATCGCAAGCGACGGTTTTTACGTCACCGACGTCGACGACCCACGCGGATACGGAAGCATTTACGCGTTTACGTTCAGCTCGCCGGCGGGGCTTCGAGTCTGCGACCGCCTCTACACGCTCACGGGCACGGCTTCGGACTTTTACGGATTCACCGAGCTCGGGTTCCCGACGTTTTCCGCTGAATTTTGGCTGCCCAAAACGCATACCGACGGCAGGCCGAACGCAAACGGCCGAGACTGCCTCGTTCCCGAGCCTTACGCGTTCACCGCGACGGACCTCGCCGCGACGAGCGCCCCTGTGCGGTTCGCGAACGAATCGGGCCTCGTTCGCATGGAGTCGAAGGACGCTGACATTCTTCGGGTCGGAAAGTTTCTCGGACGCAACAAGCCTCAGGCGCCGTCCTACTCGCCGAGCGCCGATGCGACCAATTGCGACCTGAATGGCGACGGAACGGTCGACTTCTACACGGAGCCCGAGAAGACCTGTTCGGCCAATTGCGATGCGGATGCAGACTGCACGGAGTACACGAACTTCCGCTTGCGCAGCACCTACCAGCTCGTTCTCGTTCCTGGTGGCGACGAGAGCAAAAAAGCTGGCATTCAAGGCGACTCGACCACGGCCGCATCTTTCGATCCCCTTCTTTCAAAGGGCCGCCAGCTTCGCTCGTTCACGGGCACGCTTCGCTACTTCAGCGGCGGGTCTCAATTCACCATCGAGACCCGATGTGAGGACGACCTCGTGGCCGACCTCGCCCGCGCCCCCATGAGCTCTTCCGCCGCGTGCGTTCGTCCGCGCGCCGACATCGACAACGACGAGAACTCGAACTGATTCACGAATCGAGACACCACGCCATGCGCCTTCCCCTTTCCATCCTCTCGCTGTTGCCGTTCTCGGTCCTCGCGCCGTCTGTTGCCTTTGCGCAGGCGACGTCGCCAACCCCTGTGCCTGCTGCGCCCGCTCTAGCGGCACCTGCTGCCGCCGCCACGCCTGCCGCCGACGCTGCTGCAAGCCGTCCCGCCGACAGCGACCTTGCGCTTCAGGGCGGTTCTGCCGGCGCGCGTTCCGCTGGCCTCGCGCCTCCGGGAGCGAGCGGCAACGGGTTCATGGACACGCGCCTCACCTGGACCTTCGGTGACGACGACTTTCTCCACGGCACGGGTGAGCTCTTTCCGCTCTCGCCGAAAGCCTCGATCGGCGATCGTTCCCAGTATCGCCTCTTCTTCGACGGGCTCAACTCGCGCTTCGCGGGTCGTGAAAACCTCACGCACCTTGTGATGTACAAGAAGATGCCGTCGTATTTCCCTAACATTACAACGGAAGCCGCGGTCGTCCTCCGCTTCGATCTTGCGGCGCTCGCTGCGGCGACGGGCAACTTGAACTCCGCGCTTTACGACTCGGGTTCGTACCTGCGCATGTTCCGTCGAAGCGGCGGCAGCGACGCGAAGCCCTACGGCACGTCGCTCGTGTTCTTCCCGCTCGACACCGATCGCGTGCGACTCGGCTACCTCTACGACATCAGCTGGGGCGGCACCGCGTCGAACATCAACCAGTCGATCTTCCCGCGCATTCAAGGCTCGTCGCCGGGCCTCAAAGTGCAGCACGAAGGCGAGGGGTATTACGGTTACGTCGCGTTCAAGACCGCGCAGATCGTTCAGCCGCAAATCGTCCTCAATCCGGGCGGAACCGGCGACGTCGAGACCGTGCGCGTGGGCGAGTCGAACTACGGCTTCCTCGCGGGCCTCGGTTACGACTTCACCGAGTCGCTGCGCATCGACGCCGGCGCGGGTTACTTCATGCAAGGTCGCTTCGACCTTGAGGGTATTCGCGGCAAGCCCGTGTACACCTACGGCGGGTCGACGCGACTTGTATTCCACAAGCAAATGCCTGTGCCGCAGTCCGTGGACTTTCAGCTTTACCGAAACGACCCCATGGCGCCGATGGTGCTGTTCGCTCCGGAAAAGTACCGCGAGGACGAGTTCGCGTGGAGCGTGAGCGCAGAAGGCGACGCGCTCATGCAGCACCTCAAAGATTACGAGAACTACGGCCAAACGAAGGACCAGCTCGCTGCCGCTGCCGCACTTCAAGGCGTGCTCCGCTCCGGCTACCTCCGCGCGAGCGTGACGGGCATCGCGCGTGACCTCAACTACGTGGTGCGAAACGTTCCGGGCTTCATCCCGTTCAACACGACCCCGCAGTCCGCGTCCACGCAGCCCGAGGCCTTCGGCGCCGTTGCGCTTGACTACCATATTGCCGATTGGCGCCTGACGCCTGGCATCAGCGCGGGCGCGCAGCTTCCCGCGACGTTCCGCAGCGAATTCTCCGAGGGCGGTATCCCGTCGTCGAAGACCATCGTCGTGCGTCAGCAAGGCGACCAATCGATTCTTCCGCTTGGTGCGGGTCGTCGCCTCATCGTTCAGACGCGCGTGAATCTCAAGCTTCAGCTGTCCGAGATGATGGCCATCAACGGCTGGGTCCAATACGTGCGTGACGACAACGGAACCCTCGTGGTGCGTGATCCGCTCGACGGTTCGGGCAGCATTCGCGTGTTCCAGTCGCCTGATCGTCTCGGCGCCGGCGTCGCGGTTTCAGCGCGCTTCTAGGTCATACGTCGATCGTGCGTCGTATTGCCGACGTATGACGGCGTCTGCGTTTGGTACGTCTCTACGAACGGCAGTGCTCCCTTGTGGCGCGCTGCCGTTCGCGCGTTCAGGCGGTCTCGTCGTCGACGGCCGGCCGGTTGGGAATGCGCACCGTGAACGTGGTCCCGACGTTGAGCTCGGTGTGGACCGTGATGGTTCCGCCGTGGCCCTTTTCGATGATCGACTTGCAGATGTCGAGGCCGAGTCCGGTGCCTTCGCCCGCGGTCTTTGTCGTGTAAAAAGGCTCAAAGATGCGCGGCAACACGTCTGCGGGAATGCCCGAGCCCGTGTCGCGAATGCTGACGACCTGAGCGTCTCCATCTCGCGCGGCGCGAACCGTGAGCGTGCCTCGATACTGCATCGCTTGAAGCGCGTTGTGCACGAGGTTCGTCCACACCTGAATGAGCGGGTCGTGCAGCGCCTCGATGGGGCCGAGGTCGCATTCGTATTCACGAACCACCTCGACGCCTTGCCTCAGTTGCGAGCCGTAGAGCGTGAGAACGGTCTCGATGCCGCTTTCCAGATCACGGCTCGTGCGCTCGTCGCCGGTTCCCGTTCGCGCGTAGTTTTTCAGGGCAAAAACGATTTTGGACGTGCGCTCGACCGCGTCGCAGATGAGGGATGTGGAACTGCGAGCTTGGGCAATCGCAAACGCCGTGTCGAACGCGTTCGAGCCATTCGCCGACGCGATAAGCGTAGTCGTCGCCTCGTCGAGCTCGAAGACGCCGAAGTCGGCGCAGCGTTCGGCGATGGAGTCGGCGCGCGTGATGCCTCGAGCGTGAAGCGTTTCGACAAGCGATCGTCGCTTCGCACGACGTTCGCGCGCCGTGAGGGAGCTGTCGACGCGGCCCTCGACCAACAGTCGCAGAAGGCGGAAAAATTCACCCCGTTCGTTGCCATCGATGGCGTCGAGGAGCGCTGGCTGGCGTTCGATGGCCAAGTCGAGGTCGGCCGAAATGGCCTCCGCCGAGGCGCGAATGGCGCCGATGGGGTTATTGATTTCGTGGGCAACGCCAGCAGCCACGCGACCAAAGGCCGCCATCTTGTCGGCCTGGACAAGCTGCGTTTGCGCGCGCTCGAGATCGCGGAGCGTTCGGGCGATGTGGTCGCGTTCGTCACGCAGCTCCGTCGTGCGGTCGGCAACGGTGTTCTCGAGCTCGCGTGCGTGCGCTTGCAGGCTTCGCGTGCGCCACAGGAAGCCTCCAACGAACGTCAGCGCGAGGCCAAGGCCGAGGGCAAGCTGCACCGGTCCGCGCTCGTACCAAAACGGCACGATTGAAAACGTGTATGCTGCAGGTTCTTCGTTCCAGAGTCCGTCGTGGTTCGTGGCCTTCACCATGAAGCGCAGCGACCGTCCGCGAGGAAGGTTCGTGTAGCTCGCTTCGAGGTTCTTCGAGGGCACCGGAATCCACGCGTCGTCGAAGCCGTCGAGCTTCACGAGGAAGCGCTGGTTGCGCTCGTCGCCCAGGAAAGACGGGGCGGCGAAGCGAAAGGTCAATCGTTGCGTTGAACTTGCGAGCGGTTCTGTTTCGCCGCGGCGCACATCGCGTCGATCGGCCACAACGCTTTCGAGCACGACGAAAGGTCGCCGCGCGTCCGCATGCGCACGCTCAGGTCGCACGATCACGACGCCGCCAACGCAGGCGGCTGCCACGTCACCATTTTGGAGTCGAATGATG
>CAIQDA010000367.1 GCA_903870415.1 uncultured delta proteobacterium | reverse complement strand
TAGCCGTCCTTCCAGAACTGCTGGGTCGCGTCGTAAAAACCTCCGCACTTGTCGAGGCAGTAGGTCTTGTCCGCCGTCGCTTCGGAACAGCGCTTCATGTAAACGCCGTTCGGTCCGCGGGGGCCATACACGGGGAAGCCGTCGATCGCGTAACCGAGCCGCGGGCTTATGGTCGTGGCGGTCGCGCCGAGCTGGTTGAGCAGGCAGGCTGGGGGGACGTGCGTGTGGTACGCGCCCACATTGCTCCCGGACGAGTGCTGACCGCACATGTCGAAGCTGTACCCCTCGGCCTTTGGGGCCGAGTTCGCGTAGCTGTTCGAGAGGTCAGCAGCCAGCGAGCCGTAGGTCGCCCCGCCGTACGCCGAGTACATCGTGCTGCCGTCGAACAGGATGCCGATGCGGTTCGCTTGCGCCACGAGCGACGTGCCATTCGCCTCGGTGACGTCGATGAACCCCGGCAAGAGCGGGACCACTATCGTGAGGCTTCCCTTGGTGACGCTGTTCGGCGTGTAGTCGACGTTGGCGTGGTTGGGGCAGCCGCTGATGGTGATGGTGCGCGTCGTGCTCGTCAGGACTTCCTTGTAATCGTAGTCGCTGCCGGCGCGCGCGCAGGTCGAGCCGTTTGTGGTGCCGTTCTTACAGGTGCACCCCACCCCGTTCGACGTGCACGTCCCGTTCGACGGCGCGTCGGGGATGTCGGTGCCCGCGCCGGCGCTCGCATCATTCGACGTGCCGCACCCCGCCAGGCCAGCGGCAGCGATCAGCGACATGGACAGCAAGCGCAGCGAAGTCGTCGCCAAGAGCCGTCGAATCATAGGTCACCTTCTCGTTGTCGGGAGGCCAACGCTGCAGCGCGCAGCCACTCCGAACCGGACATTCAAACCACGAACCGACCCCCGCGTCTTCAAGCAATAGCTAAAACCGCAGCGGCAATGGGTCGATTTCCCGGCCATCGCGGTCCGTGGTTGAACTTCCGAGCGCGCTCGGCATCGCTGGCACCCATACGAGTGGAGACAGCCTCTACAGTTTAAGGTCTTGGTTGAAAGCCTTGTCGGCTTCCGTCGTGCCCGCGTCGTGGGTGCCGTCGGCCTTGAGGAAGAACGACGAGCGCCCCGCGCAAGTCAGGTGCGGGTAAGGCGCGGTTGCCGGGCCCCCGACCCACGGGATGATGATGTTCTTGCTCGCCAAATCGGCGCTGCGCGCTGAAGTGACGCGAATGAAGTCGAAGCGAAGGTCGCTGAGGCACGCGTTTCCGATGCCGCGGCAGAAGCTCGCGTCGGTATCGTGCAGGTACCACTGTTCGGGACTCATGCCCTTCAACGCCGGGTCCCCCGCGATTTTCACAAAGATTCGCTTCATGAATGGGGACACGCTGGCGCCATGGGGCATGTCGAGATTCAGACCCACCATCGGCTTCGTCGTGAAGAACAGCCACATGAAGAACACGTTGTCCACGGTGAGGAAACGTTTTTTCTGGGCTGCATTGTATTCTTGAATCCTGACGACGGACGGGATCTCACCCTCTTTCTCCACTTCGCCTTCCTGGTAGTGGACGAGCTCCGAGAACTCCGTGGAGAGGGCGCCGCTGTTCTCGAGCGCCATATAGAGCCCCGTGACGCCACCGCCCTTCGGGTCGAGTCCGTTCCAGCGATTGTCGACGTCCCCCGAAAGGCGACGCCAAACCTTGCGACCGTTCGCCTCGCCGCCATCGGAGATGGTCTTCGAGCTGTACCTATACGCCGCGGAGCCCACGGGAAACTTGAGTGTGATCGCGGGGTCGAGCAACTCCGCGCTGCCGCCGCTCAACAGGTCGTAGGTCGCCTTGAACGCGGCTTCGTAGACTTTTTCGGACTGAAGGGTCGGCATCGGACGTCGGCTCTTTTCGAAGGTTTTCCGTCACACGAAGGACACGCCGACCCAGCAGAAAGCGAGGGAAAGCGAGCGCCGAACGAATCGCGCGCTGGTGAATCTTAGGGGTTTGTTTCGGTTCGTCAAGCCGTTGCGCCGACAACGCCGACAATCGCTTGGCGATCGTGCGCCACTCCCCCACGAAGCTCACCCAGACCTTGTTGTTTGCCACGGAGAGGCCGCAGCTCAGCCGCCGTGATCCGAAAGCGCCACGGTGTCGGTGAGCGTGCCGGCTCGGGAGTAGGCATCGAGGCTGATCGTGAGTTGGTTGCCGTTCTGCGCACACAAAGTTGCCTCGCTCCCTGTCTCGTGGAAGGAGGGCCCGAGCGATCCGATTCCAAGGGAAGTCATGGGACAGAGGTCAAAGCAAGCCGAGCGCTGTACCCGGTGCCGGATGCATGAGGAACTCTGCCTATGCGCCGAGATGACGCCGCTGCACACCGCAACCAGGCTGGCGTTGGTGATCCATCGACGCGAGGTCGACAAGCCCACGAACACCGGCCGCATCGGTCTGCTCGCGCTCCGCAACTCTGTCATGTTCGTGCGTGGCCACGAGGATGCGCCGGCAGACCTCTCGGCGCTCGATGACCCGGCGCGCAGGCTTTTCCTCCTCTTTCCCCGAGAGGATGCCGTGGTCCTCACGCCGGAACTCATCGCCAGCGACCCGCGCCCCATCACGCTGGCGGTTCCCGACGGGAGCTGGGCCCAGACGCGCCGGTGTACACGCCGGGAAGAGGTGCTCGCCCGGGCCGTGGCAGTCCTGCCGCCCGATGCGGGCCCCACCCGCTACCTACTTCGGCATGAGCATGTCGAGGGCGGTCTCGGCACCGGCGAAGCCATCGCACGGGCCTTCGCGGTCCTCGAAAGACAGGCAGTGGGCGATGCCATCCAGCGGCTCTTCGACCTGCAGGTCAGCCGAACGCTGGCGACGCGGGGCTGAGGGTATCGGCGGTTAGTCGGCGGGGGTCGAATCGCCCATCACGCGCGCTCGATGCGGTCTGCACCGTCGACGCATTCAGCAGCTGCGGAGCGATGCGAACGGATGCATTCGAGCAGCGCATTTGCTTCATGGCGGGCGAAACGAACCTCGCATCTTTCATGAAGCTGCGCCCGCCCCCCCGAGACGACTCATTGCCGCGCGACAATGTGCCGCATCGGCGGACCGACGATGGCGTTGTAAAGGGACGAGCCATGCGATTTCCCCCTCGGCTCGCCGCCCTCCCCGTCATCGCCGGCCTCGCGACCAGCGCATGTGGAACGCACGCGGACACAGAAACGGTCACCATCCCCTTTGCCGCAGCGTTTGGCACGGAGGCCTTTGACTGCACGAAGAGCTACGCGAACGTCGGCCAAGAAGGCGCCACGGTGCATCCCCTGGATTTTCGCTTCTATGTGCATGACGTCACGCTCGTCGCCGCCGATGGTACGCGCGCGGTCGTCGCGCTCGAGAACGACGGCACCTGGCAGCGTGACGGACTCGCGCTCCTCGACTTCGAAAACGGAAGCGGCACCTGCACGGCAGGAACGATCGAGACCCGCACCTTCGTTCGCGGCACCGTTCCCCACGGTCACAGCTGGACCGCACTCGAGTTCAAGGTGGGCGTCCCCGAGTCGATGAACCACCTCGACGCGGCGCGAGCACCGGCCCCCCTCAACGACCCGGGCCTCTGGTGGAGCTGGAGCGGCGGCTTCAAATACGCGCGCCTCGACGTCTCGACGCCTGGCAATTCCGGTGGATTCTTCTTCCACCTCGGCGCCACGGACTGCTCCGGCGCTCCCGCATCGGGCTTCACCTGCGCCGCAGGCAATGTTGCGACGGTCCGGCTCGATGGCTTCGACCCCGCCACGAAGACCGTGCGCATGAACCTCGCGGACTTCTACAAAGGCCTCTCCGTCAACGCGACGCCCGACAACCAAACGGACTTCGTCGCAGGGTGCATGGCCTTCGCCGGAGATTCCGAATGCCCCAGCATGATGGGCAAGTTCGGCCTCCCCTTCGGCACGAGCGCCGCCCCCGCCTCCCAGACGTTCTTCACGGTGAGCCCATGATTCGCAGCACTTCCGCACTCTTGGCATTCTGCACGCTCACGGCGATGGCATCTCTCGGCTGCGCGTCGAACGATGGCACGTCCACCGCAGCGCCCCTTCCCGGCGACCCGACCTTCGTTCGCGATCCGGCCCTCGACGTCACGGTCGAGAGCGCGGCGGGCTCCACCAAGAGCCACAGCCAAGGGCAGTCGTGCATGCCGTGCCACCAGGCTCACGGACCGGGCCCCGGCCGGTTCACTGTGGCGGGTACGCTGCACGATTCCTCGGGAAAACCCGTGACGGCAGGCACGCTCACCTTGAGCGCCGCGCCGTCGGGTCCTGCGCTCGCGACGGTCTCGGTGGACGCCCTCGGCAACTTCTACACGACGAAGGATGTCGGTCTCGACGCGAAGTCCCTCTTCGTGTCCGTCGAGGGCGCGAACGGCGCGGGAAAGACCGCGATGCCGTTTCCGACGATGAGTGGCGCATGCAACCATTGCCACACGGGCTCCGCTGGAGTCATGCTCAAGCCGTGAGTCCAACATCGTCTTCCGTCGCGTTCTTCCTGGTTTTCGCCAGCGCTGGGGTCACCGCGGCCTGTTCGTCACAGGACGCTGCGCCCGCGTACGATTGGGGTCTCGGCGCCGGCGTTCCCGTTCCCGCGGTGCCGGTCGACAACCCCATGAGCGAGGCGAAGGTCGCGCTCGGACGGAGGCTCTTTTTCGACAAACGAATTTCCGGGAACGGTACGCAGTCCTGCGCATCGTGCCATGACCCCGCAAAGGCGTTCACCGATGGCCTCGCCCTGCCCAAGGGCTCCACCGGATCCGTCGTTCCACGCAACGCGATGACGCTCACGAACGTCGGTTACCGAATGACGTTCACTTGGGCAAATCCAACACTTCACACGCTCGAAGCGCAGGCGCTCGTCCCCCTCACTGCGGACGCTCCCGTGGAGCTCGGCTTTCATCGAGCTGCGGCGGACATTGCGGCGCGCCTCGCGGCCGACGCGCTCTACCCGTCACTCTTCGCCGACGCGTTCCCAGGCGAGCCCCTGACCTACGATGCACGGCACGTGGCCATGGGTCTTGCGGCCTTTGAGCGCACGCTCATCTCGCGCGACTCGCCCTACGATCGCTTCGCGTACGGTCGCCAGATCGACGCGATGACCGAGTCCCAAAAGCGCGGCATGGACCTCTTCTTCAACGAGAAGGTCGAGTGCTACCACTGTCACTCGGGCCAGGATTTTACCAACTCGATGCGCACCGCGGAGACCACGCGCACGAGCACGGTCTTCGAGAACGACGGGCTCTACAACGTGGGCGGCCGCGGCGAGTACCCCGCGGACAACGCAGGCCTTCGCAACTTCACCAAGCTCGCAACCGACGATGGCAAGTTCCGCGTGCCAACGCTGCGCAACATCGCCCTGACAGCGCCGTACATGCACGACGGGAGCCTCGCCACGCTCGAAGAGGTCGTCGATATGTACGCGGCCGGCGGGCGCAACGTCACAAGCGGACCGAACGCCGGCGATGGTCGCACACACCCGTCGAAGAGCTCCTTCGTCCGAGGCTTCACGCTCAATGCGCAAGAGCGCGAAGATCTCCTGGCCTTTCTGCGCAGCCTCACGGACGAAACCTTCGTGCATGATGCACGCTTCCAGGATCCGTTTCGCTGATCCAACTCGGACGCTCGCGCGCGTGCAGGAACGCCTCGCGGTTGCCCTTCGGTCCGTGGACCACGCCGTCTCTCACCCGAAGCCCCTCGAACCCGCCCTGCGCGAGGGAGTTCGCGCCTCCATCGCGCTTTTGAGCTCCCCTCGGCTGACCCCTCGCGCTTTGCTGGAAGACGCCAGCTGAAAAGGCGCGCGACCCGTTCCTGCTTGTCGAGCAGGCCATCAAGACAGAGCCTGGCAAAGAGCGCGCTCGCCGCATCCGAGCGGCCTTGAGTCGAGTTTTGTCCGCCATGGCAGGCGACCGCCCGCATTACGAAGAAGCGTGCCGCGCTCTATTTGCAGGCGAAATAGGGCAGTTCGCGGAGCTCGTGCAGGCCTGGCCCCACGATATTCGCTTCTACGCGATCGAAAAGGTACAAGAGGCAGCCGAGGCCGAAGCGGCGTTGCCTTTGGCAGATTAGCAGGGTGACCAAAAAGGCTCATCGCGTGGAACCACGCAACGATCGACTACGCCGATGACGGCATGTTCGCCGAGGTTTCTGCAGTCTGCATCAACTTCGGGCACCCGTTCTGACGTGGGTCGGCGGTCGGCCAAACGAGAAAGACCCCCTCTCGCGTGAGAGGAGGCCTTTTGTTTTCGAGTCAGGCAACGCTGCTAGAAGCGCTCACTGACCTTCCGGCGTCCACTTGACCCACGCGCCCGTCGTGGCCCACTTGTCGCTCGCGTCGCGGAATGCGCCAATGTACTTGGCGGTCGAGTCTGGAAGAGACGAGGCCGGAGTTGCCGCCTTTGTGACGAGGAGGCCTGCCGCACCGTACATCGCCGCGGGCGCGTTGAAGTTAGGCGTCGACGGGTCCTTGCACGCCGAGAGCTGCGGGTCCTGGTCGAGGATGTTGTTCGCCGCAGCTTCGCTCAGCCAGGTGAACTCGTTGAATGCCTGCTCGGTCGACGAGGTTTCGTTGAAGCCGATCGCCGGATTGGCCTGCGAGCCCGTGGGGAACGCGCCGTTCGTGCCAGCGGCGCCCGTGAAGTTGAAGAAGAGGCTGCTCGCGACCGAGAGAGTCGGGCCCGATGCCTGCGTGCTGTTGGCGCGCAGATGGGTCTTCGCGTCACGGACGTCGATGCCGTAGTCGAAGCCGTAGGCGATGACGTTGCGGATGTTCGCGCCCGTGTTGCGGCGGAGGAGCATGCCGAACTTCTTCTTCGCGCCCGGCGCCATGATGCGGCCGCAGAGGGTCACGTTCGAGATCGTCGGGTTCGAGATCGGCGACAGGTCCGTGCCCGTGGCGTCGTTGTCCGCCTCGAAGCCGTTCATCTCGTCGTCGAAAAGGCCCTGCTGGAGCACGAGGTGCTGGAGGTTACCGGAGAAGCCCCAGTCCCAGTCGAAGCCGTCGTCTTGTGGCGACGTGCAGACGAGGTGGTGCGCATTGACCGTGCCGCCGAAGAACTCGAAGCAGTCGTCGAGCGTGTGACGCACTTGCACGTGGTGGATCGAGGTGCGGCTTCCAACGCCACCGAAGGTGACGCCGTTGATCTCGTTGTTCGCACCGAGCTTCACGCCGCCGTACTCGAAGCGCGCGTACTCAACCGCGCCGCTGTCGTCGTCGGCGATCGTGCCGCCGAACGTCGTCTCGGCCGACACCGGAAGACCCTCGATCGTGGGCGTGGACTGATTGACTGGCGCGCGACCGAGGATGATGAGACCGCCCCAGTCACCCGGGTGACGCGTCCCCGCACCGCTCGTGAAGACGATCGGACGCTCCGCCTCGCCCTTCGCCATGATCTTTGCGCCGGGCTTGACGACGATCGAAGCGGCGGTGCCAACCTTGCCCTTGACGGTGACGCAGGGGTCAACGGTGAGCGTAGCGCCGGCCTTGATGAAGACGACACCATCGAGCTCCCAGTCCTTGTCCGCGGTGAGGCGGATGTTCGTGGTCTGCTCGCTCTGGCCGTTGCCGAGATCCGTGTCGCCCTTGAAGGTCGCAACGGGCTTCGTGCCAGTTGGGCACGTTGCCGGGCCGGTGTCGGGTGGGCCTGCGTCAACGACCGTCGACCCGCTGTCGACCGTCGCACCGGAGTCCACCGTTGGCGTCGTGCCCGCGTCGACCGCAGGCGTGGTGCCCGCGTCCACGGTCACGGTGACAGACTTGCCGTTGTCGTCGCTGCAACCGATGGCGAACGCCAGGGTGCCAAGAATGGTTCCAAAGCCGATGAGCTTACGCATGAAAATCTCCTGAATAACTCGCGCGGCGCACGTGCAACGCGAACGAGCCTCCTCTATCGAGCGTCGGTGACATGTCTGCGACGACACTGCCGAACCTTGGTGACGTTCGCACCACCTTCACGTGTCACCGATAACTATCCGTTCCACACTACAAAAAAGTACACCGCGCATCCATTGGATGCACGGCGTATTTCTGGATCACTACCTTGGATGCGTTTCTCTAGTCGTTCACATACGTGAGGAATACATTGAGGTTTGTGCCCGTTAGGTAGCGCTGCGCGAGCGCGTCTTCGTTATTGACGCCATGCTGAAAACGCCATGGCGCGTTCAGAATGTTCTCCGCGGTGACACGGAGCTCGAAGCCGCCGTCGAACTTGTACGACCCGGTGACGTCCACGACGTGGCGTGGCATCTCGTAGAGATCGGGGACCCCTTGAATGCCAACAAGGACGAGGCGCGGACCGAACACGTTGTACATGGCACGCAGGCGCGCCTTGCCGCCCTTCGGGGCCCAGTCGATCGCGGTGTTGACGATGTAAGGCGCTTGGAACGTGAGCGCGCGCGAGTCCTGCGTCGTCAGAACCGAGCGAATCGTCGGGTCGCCAGGAATCTCGACCTTTGACCGCACGAGCGTGAGATTCGCGACGAGGCTCAGGTCTTGAATGACCGGCACATCGGCGCCGAGGAACGAGAGGTTCTTGCGCGCCTCGAACTCGACGCCGAGGTTCTGCGCGTTCGGTGCGTTCGTGAAGTAGTTGAGCGTACTCGAGCCCTGTTGGTAGATGATCGGCTCGATGGGGCGCTTGAAGTACTTGTAGAATCCAGACACCGCCAGGACCTCACCCTGCGAAGGAAACCACTCCCAGCGCGCGTCGAGATTCGTGACGAGCGTGCGTTGCAGGTTCGGGTTGCCCTGGTTGTCGCGCGATCCGAAGTAGTCGCTGAAGAGAAACGGCGCGAGCTCACGAAGTTGCGGGCGTGCGACCGTCTGCGATCCGGCGAGGCGCAGGTTCATGTCGTCGATGAGACGATAGATGATCGAACCGCCCGGAAGGACGTCCGGCGTGTCGAAGTCATACGTGCGTCCCGCCGTCGTGAGCGTCTGAGTCCAATGCTCGAAGCGCGGCCCGCCGACGATGCGGAGGCGCTCGTCGAAGGCGACGAACTCGGCCATCGCGTAAGCCGCGGTAATCTTCGACTCCGCCGTGTAGCTGTCCGTGCCCTGCGTGTTCTCGCGAAGCTGATAGCAATTCTGCACGTAGCTGTCGGAGAAGGCGTTCGCGAGCGCCTGCCGCGTGGGGTCCGGTGTGCACGCCGGCGTGCCAAAGCCCGAGCTACTCGGCTCGAGGTTGAAGCGCCGCGCGTCGAAGTTGCGGTCGCGTCCTTGATAGAAGCCGCCGATCTTCATCGACGCGAACGAGCGGCCGAGGCCGTCGAGATTCGCGACGCGCGTGGCCTGCTTGAGGTTGAGCATCGCGCCCGTGCCGGTCTCCCCTTGCTTGCCGAAGAAGTGGAGGCCGCTGAAGGGACGCACGTCGAAGGAACGCAGCGGCGCGCCGGTCTGCGAATCAATCGTTGCAGGATCGATGACGAAGACGTTGCCCCGGAAATCCGGGTCGTCGAGCGTGGCGCGGCTGTACGTACCGACCCAGTCGATCTCCATCTTCTCGAGACTCGACGCCAAGGGCGGGAGCTTGTGCTCTCCGCGGAGCTGACCGAAGAACAGCCCGCGATTGACCGTGCGGATACGTGTATCTTCCACGATGTTTTCTGGAAGCTCGTCCGTGACTCCCCTGAACTGGCGCGACTCGAGGTCGCCGCTGCGGCTGTAGAGTGCCGTGAGGGCAATCTTCTGGTCGGTGATGCCCCAGCCCGCAGAAGCGAACGTGCTCCAGAGCGTGCGCAAGTTGCCGCTCTCGCCGCGAAGCTCGTTGAAGACCGAGTACGTCTTCGGGTTCGACGGGTCCTTTTGCGGTCCGAACGTGCGCAGGAGCTCATCGAAGCGACGCGTGAAGGTGCGACCGTAGGAGAGCGCAGCTTGGTACGAGACGCTCTGCCCATTCGGTCCACCGATCTGCAGCGTGTCGCCGAGCACGAGGCTGCCGCCGAAGTTGGGCGGCGAGGTCACCTTCTTTGGGGCGACGGCGGTGTTGAGCGCCATGCGATAGGCCGGGTCCTCGAGGAGCACGCTCTGCTTTGGCGCTGGGAATCCGCTCGGCAGCGAGCGAAGGCCGCTCTCGATCGCGAGCGCGTCGTACTTACCGGACTCGGGCGGCGCGAGGCGCTCTTGGAACGTCGCCTCGGAGTTGAAGCCCGTGCTCAAGGTGCCCGTGAACGTGAACTTCGTCGGAAAGTCGCGCGTATGAACGCTCACCGAGCCGCCCACGAAGTCGCCCGGCATGTCGGGCGTGAAGGTCTTCGTGACACCGACATCCGAAAGAATGGCGACCGGAAAGATGTCGAGCGGAACCGCAGCGCGATCGGGCTCTGAACTCGGAAGCGGCGACCCGTTAAGCAACGCGTTCGTATAGCGCTCGCCTAGCCCACGCACATACACGAACTTGTTATCGACAATCGTAGCGCCGACGACGCGACGCACGGCGTCCGCGGCGTTTCGGTCTGGCGTTTTCGCGATCTCTTGCGACCCGACACCGTCGGTGACGTTTGCCGACTTCTTGCGAAGCGTGAGCTGTGCATTCGTCGTCGCGCGAAGCACGTCCGCCTCGATCGCCGTGACGATTTCCTCGGCTTTACGATCGGCCTCGAGGGTGACGTCGACGCGCTGCAGCTGCCCCGCCGCAACCTTCACGTTCTCGATGCGTCGCGCCTTGTGGAGCTCGTAGAAGACGCGGAGCGAGTACGTACCCGGCGGAAGCTCGAGGCGAAACCACCCGTCCACGTCGGTGAGCGCGCGCTTTTGCTGCCCCACGACCGAGACCTGCGCCTCGATGAGCGAGTCTCCGCCAGAGCTCTTCACGAGACCCCAGATCACGCCCTTGTTCTTCGGCGCTCGACGATTCGCAGCGTCGTCCATCGTTGGGTCGGGTTCCCCGGCAGCAGGAGGCGCTTGCGGCGCGCGCGGCATCGCGGCCTCGGGCACGTCCGCAGGCTTCTCGTCGAGCGGCGGCTCCTCGGACGGCACGGCAGGCACGGCAGGCGCTGCAGGCGGAGGAGCGCTCGGGGCGTCGTCCGGTTTCGATGCCGCATTCGGATCGGCGGGCGCGGCCGCAGGCTTCTCAGGCGTGGCGCTCGGTGCGCTGCTCGCGTCCTGAGCGCCGGCAGTCGATGCGAGAAAAGCCGGAAGAAGAAACGCGAGGGTCGAAAAGGCCCGAAGGCCCGGCGTACGGGTCATGAGCATCATCGTTCTTGCTTGAAGAGGCATGAGGGCACAAAAAAGCGAGTGGCTACTTGCCGGCCAACACGGCGATCGTCGTCGCGCCCGACTTGCGAAGCCGGTCCATGACGTCGACGGTCGTCTTGTACGGGGCGTCGTCGGCCGCGTCGAAAAAGACCGTGCGGTCGTAGCGTGAAGACACCATCGGACGGAGCTTCTCGATGAGTTCCTCGAGCCGAACCTCGTGGCTGTTTACGACCACGCGCCCATCGGCCTCGACCTTGACGACAACGTTTGTGGGATCGGGCGGCGGCGGGGTCTCGGCCTTCTGATCGGGTGGCAGATGAAGCCAGAACTGCTTCGTGAGCAGCGGCGTCACGACCATGAAGATGATGAGGAGCACGAGCACAACGTCGACGAGCGGCGTCACGTTCATCTGCGGGGCAGGTTGCCCTTTGCCGCTAGGCATCGCGAAAGACATGGTCAGTTCGCCTCTTCGTCCGGCGTGGCCGAACCCTTCTTACCGACGGCTAGGGACACGCCGGTGAATCCAACGCGCCTTGCCATCTCGAAGACGTCACGCACCTTTGAGTACGAGAGGCTTGCATCGCCACGAAGCACGACTTTGCGATCGCCCGATTCGTCGTGAATGGTCTTCAGCTTCTCCTCAAGGACCGGAAGCGTGACCGCGTCTTTTTCAAGGTAAACGCCGCCGGTCTCGCCAAGCGTCACCGTGATGGGATCGAGCTTGGACTTCGCATTCTTATCGACTTGCGTGACACCTGGGAGTTCGCAGCGTTCGCCGTTTTCCATTTGCGGCGCGATGACCATGAAGATGATGAGAAGCACCAGACACACGTCGACGAGGGGCGTGACGTTGATGTCGGGCTCAGGCGACTTTCGCGTGGTGCTGGTCATTGCCATTCCCATGTGCGCTCTCCACTTCGTCGAGAAGTTCACCAACGGACTGACCAACCGTGCGTTCGAGCTCGGCCACACGGCCGCTCAGGATGTTGTAAAGTACAACCGCCGGAATCGCGACCATGAGACCAAATGCGGTCTCAATAAGGGCCTCCGAGATGCCGGAGGAAACGGCGCCAAGACCACCGGAGCCCGACTTCGCGATGCCTTGGAATGCGCCGATGATGCCGACAACGGTACCGAGCAACCCGACGAACGGTGCGATCGAACCGACAGACGCCAAGAGACTCAGGCCGCGACGCAGCTCAGCGCTGGCGGTCTCCATTTGACGAGCCGCTTCACGACGTGCGACTTCGACCGGCGATAGGTTGCCCTTGGAGCTCTTCGCGGCATGGTACTTTTCGAGAATCGGAACGAACGTGCGCGCGAGGAAGCTGCCCTTCGTTTCAGTCCGAGCCGCTGCGAGCACCGCGCCGAAGTCGTGGCCCCCGAGCGCGGCGCCGGCGGCTTTCGCGAAAGTGAGCGTGCTCGTGGCGTGGCGCGCGTAGGCAAGAAGGCGCTCGACGTAGACGGCAACCGACGACACGGCCATGCCGAGGAGGCAGAGCGCGATGAAGCGGCTCAGCATGCCCATGCTGGCCCAGATGTGGATGGGGTTAAATGACATGATGATCTCCTCTTCGGTGGTGGGAATCGAAACTCGTGCGCTCAACCGCGCAGCGTGAACGGGATCTTCGTGGTGCGGAAAACGGCTTTCACGTGGCCCTCGGGATCGCGGGCCGGCGCGTACTTCCATTGCTTGACCCACTCGACGGCGAGCGCGTCGAAGAGCGGGTGACCTTTGAGGACGCGCACATCACGAACCGCGCCCTTCTCGTCGACGACGTACTTGATAACGATCGTTGCCTCGACGCCCTGCGCGCGCGCCTCTTCGGGGAATCGCGGAGCCTCGGGCTTCTCGAGGAGCTCCGGCGGCGTGTCTTCTTCCGAGAGCTGCGTGGGGCCGCGGTCAACGACGGGAGCGGGCGCAGCCTCCACGACCGGTGCCGCGGGGGCTTCGACCTTTTTGTCGCCCAACGGAGCGCCGCCCAATACCCCGTGCGGATCGCCCACACCCTCGAGCGCTTGGACAGGTCCGCGCGCGGTCGGCAGCTCTTTCGGCATCTCCACGGGGATCGTCGCTTCCGGCGCGCCCAACGCGATAGGGGCCGGTGCGCTGGGCGCCTTCACCATCGGCGGAGGCGGCGGCGGTGGGGGCGGCGGCTCCGGCGCGACCTCTTCCTGACGCGCGACCATCTTCACCTCGACCTCGGGCTCGGCGACGACCTCGCTCGGACGGTCTCCGTAGTGGGATGCAAGCAACCCGAAGATGAGAAAAAGGCCCGAGCCAATCGCGTACCCCGTCGCGAGGCGGCGGCCGCGTTCTTCGTCGACGGCGACGACGCCCCAGTGCGTAAGCTCCATGCAACGCGAGCTAGCCGCTGGTCTCAACGAACCGGTGCCGCCTAAGCAAACGTTCACCATCGTTTCAGCAACGGGAACGTGTCAGCCGTCGTTCATTTCAGCAACCGACGCAGAATTCCTGTGCTTTCTGTGCATCTCCGTGCACTCTACACGCGTCATACGGTCGGCGTTAGATTGTCACCGAGTTGGAGCGTTAGGCGCTCGAAGCTCTCCGACCGCTCTGCGCGCGTGCGGCGTAACGGGCCGGTTTGGCCATTCTGCGACGAAATCCTGCGTGTCGTAACCCCTGTCTGCACCGAGCGTGATGCGGCGCTTTGACGCGATCGATTCATCGATCATTTGCAGGGCGACGTCGCGTTCCGCTCGGCCGTTCGCTTCGCTGACCTACGTGGCCGTGGCTGCGTCAGTGCCTGGTTTTCCGTTCACATAACGCGCCAAATAGGCACCAACACTTGTTTTGGGCAGCGAAAGCCACACCACGTGCCCGCCGCCCGGTGCCACGTGGATGGGCATTCCGTCAGCGTTTTCCATGCGTAGAACCTGCATATCCGCGTTGCCTCCCGGCTGAATGACTTCGAGCCAGTCGCCCACCACGAAGCGGTTCTTGACGGTGACTTGCGCCAGCCCGCGCACCTCATCGAAGGACGCCACATCGCCCACATAAAGGCTGCGGCCCGATTCCGAGTAGCCGCGCAGGTAGTTCTGCGTTTCCTCTGGCGTGTGGCGCTGGAAGAAGCCCGAGGTGTAGCCACGGTTGGCCAAACCCTCGAGCTGACCGAGGAGCGCCGGGTCGAGCTCGCGCCCTGCCACAGCGTCGTCGATGGCCTTGCGGTAACTCTGCACGGTGCGCGCCACGTAGTAGGGACTTTTCGTGCGCCCTTCGATCTTGAGCGAATCGACGCCGATTTCGACGAGGCGCTTCACGTGTTCGATGGCTCGCAGGTCTTTCGAGTTCATGACGTAGGTGCCATGCTCGTCTTCTTCGATGGGCATATAACTGCCCGGGCGCTCTTTTTCCTCAAGCAGGTAGACCTGATCGCGAACCAGGTCGTGCACCCGCTGAGCTGCCTCGGGCGGTGCCAGTACGTCTCCGGAGGGGTCGACCACG
The DNA here is from genome assembly GCA_903870415.1 of uncultured delta proteobacterium. Taxonomy (GTDB): domain Bacteria; phylum Myxococcota_A; class Polyangia; order Polyangiales; family Polyangiaceae; genus CAIQDA01. The sequence continues at coordinate 15,249 of CAIQDA010000367.1, read as the reverse complement.
CCCGGGGTGGTCTTGTAGTCCCATCGACAGGAATTCGTGCAACTTCCCTGGTTGGCGTCGCGGTGCGTGAAGTAACCCGAGAGCAGGCAGCGCCCCGAATAGGCGATGCACAAGGCGCCGTGCACGAACACCTCGAGCTCCGTGTCCGGGCAGTCTTGCCGGATCTGCGCCACTTGTTCGAGGGACAGCTCGCGCGACAGGATCACGCGCTTGATTCCCACACTTTTCCAGAAGCGCACCGCCGCCGCGTTCACCGTATTCGCTTGCACCGAAAGGTGGATTTCCATCTCCGGCCAAGTCTCACGCACCATCATGATGAGGCCCGGATCGGACATGATCATTGCATCGGGCTTGAGCGCGATCACCGGCGCCATGTTCGCGAGGTAATTCTTGAGCTTGTTCCCGTGCGGGAAGATGTTGGAGACCAAGAAGAACCGTGCGCCCGCCTCGTGGGTGCGTCGCATGCCCTGCGCCAGCACCTCAAGGTCACCAAAATCGTTGTTGCGCACGCGCAGCGAATAGCGAGGCTGGCCCGCATAAATGGCCGTGGCTCCGAAGGCGAGCGCCGTCTCGAGCATGGCCAGCGAGCCGGCGGGGGCCAAGAGTTCAGGGGTGCGGAGGGTCATAGGGGGGGCATTTCGGACGAGGTGCGAGCTAGGGCAGACGTCTTCGATCGGTGCGCGAACATGGAACGGACTGTCGAGGCACTTGAGGTTTCGGGGTGTCACGGCACAGTAGGCGGCTGCGAATGGTATCGTATGGGTGATGGACCGACATAGCCTATATGCATTGCCTCACCCCAAGTGATCGGCTGCTTCGGCCCACTCGTGCTCATTCCACCAGGTTCGCTCCAGGCCATCGCAGGTGACGCCGAACGACGGGCAGGCGTTGCAGCCGTCTCCGCGCCAGGCGCTTGAGTCGTGCGCCGGTGCGTACTTCAGCGTGAGCGTCTCGCCGTCTTCACGCGCTTCAAGCTCCTGCGCCGTGGGGCCTCGGGCCCGGAGATTTCCCAGCCCCACACGAGCCAGACGCGCTTCGCTCTCGGGGAATAGAACAGAGTTTTCTGCGTCGATGTGGTTCCAAAGCCCGTGCACGTACCGCGTGCAGAGTGCATCGATATCAACCCGCTGCTCCGGCGTTGGCTCCCCGAGGAGAAGGAGCGCCTCCAGGCTTGCGAGGGTTGCCGCGAGGTCGTGATGCTGCAGGGTGAGCGCGAAAAGAGGGCCTCGATCGGACGGAAGCTCCAAGGCCGAAACCAGCGTGACGAAGAGCACGTCGTCTTCGCGCTCGTGGTGGTACGCACCCACGAAAAGGCTGAAAAACCTGAGGAAACGTGCGGTCTCTTCCCGCGGCGCATCGCCCTCGAGGAGCCTCGAAACGTACGTTCGAAAGGAGCCCGCCACCCGTTCGATGAGCGAGTGCTCCTGCTCCAGTTCGGCGATGAGGTTCATGAGGCCAAGGCTTGCGCGATGCGCCCTGCGACGTCGCTCCACTGTGCGCGCAGTGCGCTGTCGGTCATGGGGTAGAGCACGCACTCTTCTTTGGCGTTGTGCTGCTGCGTGAACATGAGGAGCGTGTCGCCTTGATCGAGCAGGGCTTGCAGGTCGTTTCGCGCGGCGATCGCCAGCTGATCGAGCATGCCTCGCATGCGAACGTGCTCGAGGCGCATCATCTGGGTCGGCCCCATGGTCATGCCCGTGGCGGCCTCGAAGGCCGGAAAGAGCACCTCCTCCTCCAGGCCAAGATGGCGACGAGTGACCGCATCGAAGTGCGTAAACGCTTCAAGGGCGCGCGGCGCATCGTTCGCATCGGCAGCGGCCTCCACAAGCGCCCAGGCCGCGTCGCAGGCACGGTGGTCCGACGTGAAGAAGATGGCGGCTCCGGAATGCGGGGTGACGGGTGAGCTCATGGCTTGCTTTCTATAAGGCGAAAGCCTAGCTTCCGCTGTGTTGGTTATCGGATGATAACATGATGAAGTTCTTCAAGCCACGGGTTCGAACAGAGGTGCGACGCGAGCAGCTCGTCGCGGCAACGCTTCATCTCTTGGCGCACACCTCTCTCGAGGGGCTTTCCACGCGCCAACTTGCAGCGGAGCTAGGCCTCTCGCAGCCCGCGCTCTTTCGTCACTTCCCAAGTCGCGAGGCGCTCCTGCTCGAGACGGTGGCTCAGGTGCGAAGCGAGGTCGGGGCGATTGCGGTGGCGATTGTGGAGAGCCAATTGCCTGCGATCGAGCAATTGCGCACGCTGGGCCTCCGCCTTCTCGAGCATGTGGAGAATCGTCCCGGAATCGCGCGCCTGCTCTTCGCCATGGGTACGCCCTCGGCGGGAGCCATACGCGAGGCCCTGCAGCACGTCGTGGCGATGCAGACGGCGCTGGTGCTCGAGCTGGTGCGCCAAGGGCAAGCGGCGGGCGACCTCAATCGGAAACAAGATGCGGATGCGGCGGCCATGCTCTTCGTGGGAATCGTGCAGGGCCTCGTTCTTCGCTGGGAAATCGCAGGGCGCGACCATCCTCTCGCCGCACGCTTCGAGCCTGTCTTTCTCGTCTGGCTTCATGGCGCCGGTCCCAAGCGAGCCGACAGAGAATGCGTCGAAGCGGAGCCCATCGACGATTCGGTGCAGACTGCACGAATAAACGAGGCTGGCAAATCGGTGCCGCTGGCCATGCTCGATGTGCGGCCACTTATCGCGCGCGGGGTCGATCCGCTGAGTGCGATTCTTACGAAACTCGAGGAACTTCCCTCAACAGGCGCGCTCGTGGTGCAGGCGCCTTTTCGCCCGTCGCCGCTCTTGTCGCTCTTGTCGCGGCGTGGCCATGGTGTGAGTGCAGAGGCTCTAAGCGAGACGCATTGGGCTGTGGAGGTGGTGGTCGGTGGAGCGCTGACCATCGACGATTTGCGCGACTTCGAGCCGCCGGAGCCCATGGAGCGCGTGCTCTCCGCCGTGGCCTTGCTTGCTCCCGGAGGAGCCTACTTGGCGAGGTTGCCCCGTCATCCGGAGCTGCTCTTGCCCAAGCTTCTCGAGCGTGGGCTGATGGTTCAGGTCGCACCTCGCGGCGATGAGTCAACGCTTCTTCGCGTGGAAAAACGCGCATGACTGCAGCACCGGTCGCGCCGGGTATGGAAGGTCTGCGCACCGATGCGGCGCCGCCTCTCTCCATTCCGTTGAGCTTCTTTTTGGTCTCGCCGCTGGCCATGATGGCGACGGGAACTCTCCTCGTGTGGGGGGGCGAAGGCGTGTTTGCCTCGCGCTGGTCTCCCCTCGCCATGGCCGCCACTCATCTTGGAACTCTGGGATTCCTGGGCGCGGCGATGATAGGTGCACTCTACCAGCTTCTCCCGGTCGTTGCCGGAGCGCCCGTTCCAGCGGTGCGTATGGCTCACGCGGTGCATGCGCTTCTCGTGGTCGGTGTTGGCGCTCTGGCGACGGGGCTCGCCACCGGAGCGGCGACCTTCTTGGCTCTCGCCCCCGCGTTCTTACTTGGCGCTTTCCTGCTCTTTCTCATTCCAGCGCTCGTAGCAGTCGCGCGCACCTCAACGAAGAGCGAGACCGTGTGGGGCATGAGGCTCGCGCTCCTTGGGCTTCTGGGCGTGGCGGCGCTCGGTGCATTCATGGCCTTGGCGCGCGCTGGGTATGTGCAAAGCACAGCCAATTGGGGAGGCTATGTGGCGGCGCATGCGGCGCTGGGCGGCGCTGTCTGGGTAGGCGGGCTCCTCACGGCGATCTCCTGGCAGGTGGTGCCCATGTTCTACCTGACGCCCCCATTGCCCGAGTGGAGCCGGCTCGCCACGCTGGGGGCTCAAGGTTTGGCCCTCACGAGCCTTCCCTGCGTGCTCTTGGTGGGCGGCGGGGGTCCGGCGGCTGTGGCGTTGTGTATTGCGCCGCTGGCGCTCATGGTGTGGCTGGTCCATCCGGTGCTCGTGGTGCGGGCGCTTCGCGCAAGGCGGCGCCGGCGTGTCGATGGGTCGGTGCGCTTTTGGTGGCTCGCGATGGCGTTGGCGCCTGCAGTTCCGCTGCTCGCGGCTCTTTCGTTGGCCTCGGACGATGGGCGCTTTCCCGTGGCCTTGGGCTGGCTATTTGTCTGGGGCTGGGCGGGGGCGGTGGTACACGGCATGCTGACGCGCATTGTCCCTTTCCTCATTTGGTTTCATCGCTACGCGTCGCAGGTGGGGCTTGTGCCTGTCCCCTCCATGCGCGAGCTCCTTCCGGACACGCGCATTCGAGCCGCCATGGTCTTGCATGCGCTCGCTGTGACGGCGGGCTTATTGGCGATTCTATCGCGCAGTTCCTGGCTCGCGCGCGCCACCGGTGCAGGCCTTTTTGCTACGGGCGCTCTTCTGACGCTAAACCTCGTTCAGGCGCTGTTGCCGCGGCGCGATCGCGCTTAGCAGGCTGCTGAAAAAAGAGCGAACGACCCAAAGCGATGGGAGGAGGACGCAGGAATACTCTGAGTATTTCGAGGACTCCGCACCCCCATCCTACGCCGATGGCTTGCCGTTCGGCGGGATGGGTCCCCGGTGACTTGGGGCGAGGAGCCCTTTTCCATTACCCTGCTATGCGCGGCGCTGCGCCTTCCGGCGCGCGAAGAGCCCGATCGCGCAAGCGCGAAGACAATCCCCGACTGACGAAGGTCGTTCGGCGAAAGCGCCTCAATGGGTGAGGTCGATGCGCGAGACCGTAGGAGTCGTGGAAGCGTTCGACGTGCTCATCCCGATCGCAAAGTCGAGCGTGCCGGCCGCGAAGGTACCCGACCAGTCCGAAACGGCCGAGACCTGGGTGCCAGTCATCCGATTTTGCGCCACACCAAACGCCTGCGAGAGACAAGCCTCGGACGAGTTCGCCGTGCAGTTGGTCCACGTTTGGCTGCCATACGCTGTATTGCTGTTGTATTGCCACAAGCGGGGATCATCCGGAACCTGGGTGTTGGTTATCGTCGAACGGACGATCGTTCGCGCGGTGCCCCCTACCTTGATCGCAAACGATTGCCGATTGTCGAACGAGAGCGCGTAATACACAGCGCCATTCGTTGTGTTTTCCGTGGGAGTTACGCTGGTCAAACCCGTCCAGCCCGTCGTGTTCAGTTGTGCACCCGAGGTTACGGCGACGCCGGTAACACTCGTCGAGAATACGGGTGAAGTCGACGCCCATGAGAACAGGACGTACCCGCCGCCGCCCTCACCGCCTGCGCCGTAGTAGTTGCCCCCGGAGCCGCCGCCTCCGCCGTAACTGCCACCCGGTCCACCCGGCTGGTGTACCCAAGCGCCCATAGACCCCCAGTAGTAGCCGGCGCCCACATCGATGTGCCCCCATTGAGGTGGACCGTACCCGCCCTCACCGGCAGGGTAACAGCCGCCATACGGAGCTATCCGATAATGATCGACCCCATCGTTGATCGCCTGAGCGCCCCCTGCGGCCGAACACACTCCCGTGGTGTTGACGCCTGCACTGCCGCCGGCTCCGCCAGTCACATTCACCGTTCCGCCCGTTGCCAGGCCACCGGTTCCAGCGGACTTTCCCGCACCTCCGGTGATCGTGACCCCGCCAATCGCCAAGGAAGAATCGGTTCCATCCCCTTGGTTGGTCCCGCCAGCTCCAACGATGAACGGAATCGCGGCACCGGGGGTCACTGTGAACGTTCGCTGCGCAGCCCCACCTCCGCCTCCAGGAGCATTGAAGTCATTCACACCGGCGCCACCACCGCCGAGCGCGTACGCAGTGACCGAGGTAATACCGGCGGGAACCGTAAATGTGCCCGAGGAACTGTAGCCCTGAGTGTCCGCAACGAGCGTCAAGACGCTTGTGGCAAGCTGCGCTTGGCGCGTGGTGAATGGATTCACTCCGGCAAACGTCACCATACAGGCCCCGCCACCGCAGCCCGTCGCGGGTGGCGCGCAGGTCGGCGCAGTGGACCAGGTACCGTCCGAGGAACAGGTCGGATCGGCGGCCATCTTGGTGTAGCCACTCGTGCAGGTGTAGGCGGCCGTCGCGCCATATGACGTGGTCGCGCCACCCCCCGCTCCGCCCGATACGGACGCTGCGCCCGCGTTCGCCACGAGGGGCGCCGCACCGCAATTCATCGGTACGCACGTCGGTACCGCGCTCCAACTTCCACTCGAGCCGCAAATCGGGTCGCTGCCGGATTTGGTGTACCCCGTGCTGCACGTGTACGCCGCGGATGCCCCATACGTCGTACCGCCGCCCGTACCGCCGGATACCGTTGCTGCGTCTGCATGGCCAACCGACGGCGCTGCCCCGCAATTCACCAGCGCGCACGTCGGCGGGGTGCCCCACGTTCCAGCCGATCCGCAAATCGGGTCGCTGCCGGATTTGGTGTACCCCGTATTGCACGTGTACGCCGCGGTTGCTCCATACGTGACCGTCGTTCCGCCACCCGCGCCGCCGGACACCGCTGCTGCACCTGCACTGGAAACGCTCGGCGTTGCACTGCAATTTACCGGTGCGCACGTCGGTTCGGCGCTCCACGTTCCACTCGATCCGCAGGTCGCGTTGCTGCCGGATTTGGTGTACCCTGAATCGCATACATACGCGGCTGTCGCGCCAAGCGTGGTCGTTGTGCCACCGCCTGCGCCGTCAGAGACCGTTGCGGCTCCCGCATGGCCAACGGTCGGCGCCACTCCGCAATTCACGGGCGTCGCGGCGTCGGAGGCGTCGAACGCAACGGTTGCATCCGTTCCGCTATCGAGCGCGAGGGCTGCATCGGCCGCATCCATTCCGCCATCGACCGCGTGGGCTGCATCGGTCGCATCCGTTCCGGCATCGAGCGCGAGGGCTGCATCGGCCGCATCCATTCCGCCATCGACCGCATCGTCGGTGCATTGCTCGCCTCCGAGATGCGTGCCCGCTGGACAAGGTGCACTTTCACCGCAGCCGGCGAGTGCGATGGTTACGGCGATGGTTACTGCAGGGGGAACAACGAAACGCATGCGGCCTCCAAGACTTTCGATCACCGCCCGTTACTTCGGCGACCGCAGAAGGCAAGATTTTTCTAGTGCAACGAACATTCAAACCGCTAATATCTGCGGCATGCCGTTTACCCACGACAGGTTCAACGCCGAAGCCCTCACGCAATGGGCCCGCTACCGGAGCGCTTGGGGCACCTGGCTCTCGCCACAGGAAACGATCAACAATGCGTGGCTTCTCTACAGCACGCTGCTTCGGCCGTCGGACGAGAAGTCGGACAGCGGGCTTTGGCTTGATTTCCAGCTCCTCGGCGACACGAAGATCCGCACCGACCCGACGTTGCTCGCCAACTTCGGGAACACGGAGGCCACGGGACTCCAAGGCGTTGATGAGGAGAATGCGGTCGCCAGCGCGGTCGCGCTGCTCCTCAAGGCCAAGAGCGACGACGGGAGCCCCCTCGCGTCGAGAGCGGGCAGCGCACGCGACGCAATGCGCGGTGGAGTCATCCTCAGTGAGGCGGGCTGGTCCACGATGCTCAACGACGCCTTCATGCTCGCGGGCATCCACGAAAAGAAAGACTTCCACTTCGTGGGCGAATTTCCATCGGACCCGTTGCAGCCCAACGGCACGATGATCCGATTCTCGGAGTTTCGGAGCGCGCACGGCGGCCGCGGCGTGAAGCTTCATCGAGCCATCTTCGAAGCGTGGTCGACGGATGCTGCCGGACGCCACCGCTCGTTCGATGAGGCGAAGAGCGAAGTTGCTCGCCGCGCCTGGAAAGACTTCTTCAACGAGTATCCCGAACTCGTCTGGCGTGGAAGATCGCCTCGGGTGTTCGCGCGTGAGCTCTTGGGCCTCATGGCCTTCGGGTACGAGCCTCACTTCAGCGAGCACGGTCTTTTCTTCGTCTGTACGAGCGCAGCGCTCGCCACGAACGCCACCTTCAGTGACTACCTGGACATGCTCGACAGCGTTGGCTTCAAAGACAACCGCGGTCGTGTGACCCGCGCGATCAGCACGTTCCTTTACGGCGACGCGTCGGCACTCGCGACCGTCACATCCTGAGAAGCCTTGCGCGCGCTCGCTTCATCTCAGCCTGTGATCCTCGAGCAAATGCCCGGTCTTGACCAGAATGGTACAGCCCTCGATGCTGAATGGTTTGTGCGTACTCATGTGCGGACTGCGCAGCCAGCTGCCCTGCGGGTAACGCCCGTGTTCATCTTCAAACACACCGTCAAGCACCAAGATTTCTTCACCGCCGAAGTGTCTGTGCGGATTAAAATACGTCCCCGGTGCCCAGCGCACGAGCGCAGTATGGCTGGTGCCGGCTTCGGACAAAGGCAACACCGACAAGCCCGGCACAAGACCCGGATGCCATTGCGCTGAACGGGTATCAATCACACAGCGTTCGGTAACGCCCGCTGCCATGTAGCGCAGTTTGACGAACAGCGTACATCCCTGCTGCGTGAACGGCGTGTGCATCGACTCCGGCGGATTAACCACATAGGTGCCGGCTGGGTACTTGCCGTGTTCATCCTCGAACACACCGTCCAGCACCAGGAACTCCTCGCCCAGGTCATGGCGATGGCTGCTGAAGCTGGCACCCGGCGCATAGTGCACGATGCTGGTGGCCCTGGCGACTTCACCGCCGTCGCGCTCAAGCATTTTCCGCTGCACGCCGGGCATGGGAGAAGCGACCCATGGCAAATCGGCGGTGTTGACCGTCACCCTGAGCTCCGCGTCTGCGTTTACTTTCATGGCCTGTTTCCTGTGACTGTACCGGCAAGAGGATACCAGCTGATAGCAGGCTGCTGAGAAAAGAGCGAACGACCCAGAGCTATGGGAGGAGGACGCACCCCCATCCTACGCCGACGCCTTGCCGTTCGGCGGGATGGGTCCCCGACGATTTGGGGCGATGAACCTACTTTCATTACCCTGTTATGGGCTTCAGCCCGCGCACTCGACCAAAGAAGTGAGGCGGCAGGACAAGGCGATTGACGCGGCTAGCGGTGAGCGAGATAATGTGATCCCCTAATACATTCCCAGTTCGCGCCGTTCCGCGTCGATGGAAGCCCCATGAAATCTTTGCTTTCGCTCTCTGTTGTCACCGGCGCCGTGCTCGGGTCATGCGGGCTCTTTGTCCTCGATGGTTGCGACCATAACGCTGGTCAATCAAATGGGAGCGCGCTTCCCGAGACCGAGCTTTATGCCGCGCGGAGCCAATTCAATGGTCCCCTTTCCGTACCTGCCGAACTCGCCGAGGTTGAGGGCTCCAACGTGCCGGAAGGTGCATTCTTCGCCGACGTGGTCGCTTTCACGGACGTTCTAAAGAATCTGCTCGACGGCTCATCGTCGGGCTCGCCTACCGAGCGTGTCGTGACGAGCGGGGCTCTGATGTTTCGCCTTCGCACGCAACAGCTGGCGGCTTCCTCTGGCGGGTCGACGAGCAGCGCAGGCGTCAATCCTTTCTTTCCCGATCCCAATCGGTTTTTTCCCGATCCGCTCACCTACTTTCCCGATTCGCGCGCCTACCCGGACCCGAGTGCGTACCCCGATCCGAGCTGGTATCCCGATCCAAGCTGGACACCGACGAGTGGCGGATTCATTCCTGACCCCGCGAGCGCGAGAAGTGTCGATGATTTCTATCCAAACCCGAGCTGGTACCCGAACCCAAGTTGGTACCCCGATCCAAGCTGGTCCCCAAACCCAAGTTGGTACCCCGATCCAAGCTGGTACCCGGACCCAAGTTGGTTCCCCAATGCGCTAAGCTTCACTCCGTCGGTTCAGATGCATTGCGTCGAAAGCAACCCATCCGCCGTGAATATGGCTGGCATTCAGGGCATTCTGTTGCAAGTGGAGGTAAAGCGCGAGCCCGACACCCATTACGAAACCGTATTTTTGTCGATTCGCGCCGGCACGGTCGACGACAGCATGTTTGCCACCACGCTCTACCTGGATGGCGGATTGCTCGAGAAGTACGGCCAGAGACTCACGGGCGGCGCCGAACAGGTTCACATCACGTTTCTGCGTACGAAAGATTCGACTCATACGCTGGTACGTTCGCAACGGCTCGATTCTGGCGTGCTCAAACCGCGCTTCACCGTATGGAATCGTTTGGCGTCTGGCCAACGCCAAGTGCGCTCGCTGCAATTTGGTGGATTTTCGCTCGGTGACGGGTCCGTGTCCAGCACGGGTGCCAAGCGAGCGCTGCTGGCTTCCGAATGGCTGACAGACGGAGGCGTCACCACCGGCCGCAGTTACGGGCGAATGATTGGCGGCAATATGGGGGCGTCGGTCCGCGAGTGGTTTCAGTGCAGCGGCACCAATCGGCCCGCGTATCGCCAGACGCGCTCCGATGGCAGTACAATTGTGGCCACAAGCGGAGACGCAAGCGCGTGTGCAGCCATGAAGGGCGCCTGCGAACGTCCCTGAGTTCCCCGGCTTTGTGAGCGCCGCGCGCCCCCGCCTTCAGGCGATGGATTCAATCGTCCCGTATCCCGTCGATTTTCGGCAAAAAGCCCCCCCGGGATGACCGAGGAGGCTCGCGCTCACCTTGGGATTCGCCAGTCAGTTGTTCTGTTCGTAGGCGCCGAGCGACCAGCCCGTTGTGCCGTCGCCCGTGCGTGTGACACCGTCGCGGGCGAGAGCGACGCCGCCGCGATCGAGACCGCCTCGCGTGAGGAACGTCGCAATGGCGTCCGAGCCCGCCACGAGATGCCAGTCGCCGGTGGTGACGGTTCCCGAGCTCGAACCGCCGGCATTCACGAAGTACGCGTTGCTTCCGAAGGCGTTTTGCGAGTCGTTGCCAACGAAGTTCGCCTGCGCGTTGACGGCACTCATCGTCGCCGCGCCCGTTGTGAACTCGGAGCCGCAGCCGTACATGAGGTTGTTCTTGATGGAAACGAGGGTCGGCGTGGGTCCGTGCATGATGCACTTGTTCGTCGTCGACGACGCGGCTGCGCGAACGCTCCAGAGGATGTTGTTCTCCACCGTGAGGCGCAACGCACTGATGTCCGTGTTCGCCGACGAGTTGCCGCCGAGGGGTCCGATGGCCGAGCCGGTCGACGACGACGAGCCGAAGCGAATCGTGTTGTTCGTGATGACGATGGATCCCGTCGCGAACACGCCACGCAAGCCTATGCCGACGTTCGAGAAGTAGCCATCGGAGAGCCCAACATCGATGATGCTGTTCGAAATCGTCGTGGTATTGCCCGCGCCGGGAATTTCCACGCGCATCGCGCTTACGTAGTTGCCGTATGGCGCGAGTATCCGGATGTCGTTGCGCAAGAACTGGCCGTTGCCCATGCCGTCGAACCACACGCCGATGCCGTCGTTGTCGAGGCGGAAGGTGCTGTCGGTGACGACGGGGTTGCCGCTCGAGCGGTGCACGAAGCACATGTTGCCGCCCGCGCCGGTCATCGTGCACTTCACGTAGGAGACCGTGGGGGAGCCTGCCGCCTGGATGGCCCAGTAGTTCGAGGGCGACGGGATTGTGAGCGTGACGCCCGTGAGGCCCGACGTCGTCGTCGCACCATTTGCAAACTGCACGAATGGCGTCGTCACGGCTCCCGAGTTGAGGACAGTGTTTCCGCTCGAGGGAGTCCACGTGGAGAAGTCCGACGAATAGCCCCCGCGAAGCCACGTGCGAACACCGAGCGAAAGGCGTGCGCTCGCGGTGTAGGAGCCGTCCGCGACGCGAATCTGGACGTTGGTGGTCGAGGGCAGCGCCGCCACGGCTGCGAGGGCCGCGTTCGGCGTGGCGAAGGGAGCGGCCGTCGTCGTGCCTGCGTTCGAGTCGGAGCCCGTCGTGCTCACATAGTAAATGGCGCTGCAGATGCCGTCGGCGCACGTCGTGCCCGCACCGCAGGCATTGCCGCAGGTGCCGCAGTTGGCCGCGTCTGTGCCCGTGTTGACCTCGCAACCGTTCGACGCGACACCATCGCAGTTGGTGAGTCCGGCGCTGCACGCGCAGGTCACGTTCACGTTCGACACCGCCGCGGAGGCGACCGTTCCGCTCGCGTTTGAGAGGGAGCACGTCTGGGTGGCAGGCGCGGAAAAGATGGAGACCGCATACGAGGCAGTGTTCGCGATGCCCGTCGCGAAGGTGTATGCGCCGCTCGTCGTCAGCGTAAGCGCGTCACCGCCGTTGTTCTTGAGCACCAGCGAGCCGAGGGACCCCGAGACGGTGCCGCCCACGCCGTACTTGGTCTCGAGGACGTAGCTCGAGCCATCGTTGCACGAGAGGCGCGTGACGAAGTTGGTCGTCGCGATGGTGCACGAACCGCCGGTGGCACCCGTTGCGCCGACGCTTCCCGTTGCGCCGGTCGAACCCGTGCTGCCCGTTGCGCCCGTTGCGCCTACAGCACCGTTGCACACGAACGCTGGGGGATTGGTTCCCGCCTGGAACCGAATGCCGCCCGTCGCACAGGTCGACCCCGCAGGCTCGACCGTTGCGCCAGCGGTCTCGCCGTTGCACACGTGCGTGGGCGTGCCTGAGCCCACCTGGAGCTTCGAGCCACCCGCGGCGCAATTCACCCCCGGCGCTTCGCTCGTGAGGGTCACGCTGGCTCCGTCAACGCCGTTGCACACGTAGAACGGCGCCCCGATCGCGCCCACGGTGAGCTTCACTCCACCACTTGTGCAGTTTACACCATTCGGCTCCGCGACGACGATGGCCCCGTCGCCGGCTGCGCCCGTCGCGCCCGTAGCCCCTTCGGATCCGTGGCAGACGTAGGCGGGAGCGCCGGTTCCGACCTGGATCTTCACACCGCCCGCGGGGCAATTGGTCCCGGGCGCTTCCGTGGCGAGGGTCGCAGCCGCGCCGTCGACACCGTTGCAGACGACCTGCGTGGCACTCACTTCGCTCGCATCGAGGACGCCGTTGTCGTTCGTATCCACGCCCACGGTGATGGTCTTTCCGCCGTTCGCGCACGAGCTCGCGCCATCGGCGACGGAGACGAGGGCCCCGTGACCGTTCGACCCCGTTGCGCCGGTCGCCCCGTTGCAGACGTAGCGCGACGACGTCACTTCGCTCGGATCGAGCACGCCGTTTCCAGCGAGGTCCCCCGCGCCGCTGTCGAGACCCGAATCGATGCGAACCGCCGAGCCGGGGCAGCCGGGAGCGCTGTCGACCGGCGTCGCCGTCACGAGGCTCGAGGTCCCGTTTACGCCGTCTTTGAGGCTCACTTCGAGGCCATCGGAGCACTTCAAGGTGCGGGAGCCATCCTCGCCCGTATGCACGGAGCAGGTCGTTCCGACGTCGTTCGTCCCGCAAGCCGCAAGAGCCACCGCAATCATCACCGTGCCAACGACCAACGTATTCTTCGCCATGTGTTTACCATCTCCGACCGCAGGTTCTGCGTTGCAAGCCGCGCGCAAAAAGCGCAGCCTGAAGTATGTGAGCTTTTCCTCAGTTTTGGAATTCGCATCCGCGGCGAGGACGCTCGAGCGTCACGTCACCCTGAAAAAGAAGCCGTCGCAGGCTCGTGCCCGGGCCACCGTCGACGCGATCTTGGAAGCAACGTCTCAGGTTTTGCGCGAGCAAGGACTCGAGCGATTCTCGACGACCGCGGTGGCGGAACGCGCGGGAGCCTCGATCGGAACTTTGTATCAATATTTCCCGGACAAGGACGCGCTGCTCCGCGCCTTCGTGGTACGGTTCTACCAACGAACCCTCGAGGGCACGGCTCCAGCCTACGACGCGGCGATGGGGCAAAGCGTGCGCAAGGCCACGCGCACCATCGTGCAGGCAATCATCAGAACCCGATCCGCGAGGGCCGACGACGCGCACGCCGTCACGCACGCGCTGCGCGCTCCGCACTTGCGGGCCATTCGAACGGAAACCGTCGTGCCCATCGTTCGGGCGACAGTACGCATCGTCGCGAGCGCGGCGCCGGAACTCGACGATCCCGCGCGCGTCGCCACGATGCTCGTGCAGCTTGTCGACGGCCTCCTCTGGAGCAGCGTCGTCGAAGCAAACCTCCGCGAAGCACCGACATGGCTCGAGGAGGAGATGGTGATGGCCGCGGTCGGGTACATCTCCGAGGTCCAGCGGCGGCAACGAAGCGCCAAGGAAAAGCGACGTCCGATGGGGTGACAGGCAAGTCGCACAAGTCGCACAAGTCGCAACAGCGCGCGTACCTTCGAGAGGTCCTGCCGCGACAACGCTTACCTTTCGAAGCTTCCCATGTTCTTCGCGTCTCCTGGTTCCCGCCGAGGCAGGTGCAGGTTCGCCCGTCGCGCTCGACCGATCGCCACGCTCGGCAGCACCTCATTGACCAAGTGCGCCGCGACGCGCATGGGCTCAAGAGCATCGATCACCCATGGGCTCATTTGATCGCAATCTCCTCGTGCCGTCGATCGCTCTCCTCGCGGCGTGCGCCTCGCAGGTGACGGTCACAGCCGATCAATCACGGCGCTACGGCGACTACGAAGCCCCACGCCACGAGGTGCTGCTCGCGGACGGGGCCTTCGAGCTGCGACGTTACGCTCCGACGCTCGTCGCTGCGACGTTCGTGGAAGGCGACGATTTCGACAAAGCCTCGAGCACGGGCTTTCGGAGGATTGCAAAGTACATCTTTGGGGGCAATCAGGGCGCAAGGTCCGTCGCGATGACCGTGCCCGTCACGGCCGAGGCCGCGCGGCCCGCGAGCGGAGGGGCGGCGATTGCGATGACCGTTCCCGTGGCCGTTGCGCAGGAAAACAAAGGGTTCCGGATCGCCTTCGTGATGCCGTCGTCGTACACGCGCGAGACGCTTCCGGTGCCAAACGACCCGCTCGTGACCATCGAGGAGGTGCCGACTCGGACGCGTGCGGTGGTGCGGTTCTCATGGCTGACGACGCCGGCGCGCCTCGCGGAGCAGACGGCGGCGTTGCGCGCATGGGCGAGAGGCCGCGGCCTCGACCTCGTCGGTGAGCCGGTCGTCGCGCGCTACAGCGACCCCTTCACGTTGCCGTGGAATCGGCTGAACGAGCTGTGGCTCGAGGTGAGCACCCCCGCGTACCTCGTCAGATGAAATCGCGCGGGCGACTTTGTCCCATGGCGCACATCAACGAGCGCAATCGGTGGACGCGCCGCGCTCGCCAGCCGTACAAAAGCGAAGAAGCGATTCGTCGCGAGCGCCCGAGAGCTAGGACGGTTACCTCAGACGTACTTTATGTACGGCGAGCACAGCCGGCCGACGCCCTCGTGCGCGCAGCAGGAGCGCTGCGAAGCGCTCACCCCGCTCAACCCATGTTTCACGCAGAGTCGCTCTAGGCGCGCATGAAATCGCGTCGCCACCGCATATACTTCCACCGTCGTCGCGGGGCGGGCTAGGGTCCTGGCGT
>CAIQDA010000366.1 GCA_903870415.1 uncultured delta proteobacterium | reverse complement strand
GTGGGTGAACATCCACCGCATGAGCGGAGACACGCTGCGCACGCTGCTCGCCGATCACCTGCACCCCACGCTCGTGCGCCTCGACGCGCAGCTTGGCACCTTGCGCGCCGCCCGTGACTCCGCGGACCAGAAGGCCTCGCGCGAGGCCGAAAAGCGCCTCGACAAGCTGCTTTCCGCGAAGGACGAACTCGCCGCGTTCATCGCCGCCGTGGACGTGTGCGCGAACCAGGGGCCGCCGACAACGGACCCCAAGTGCCCAGCGCGCGAGCACAACGCGCGCTACGAGCCGGACCTCGACGACGGCGTGATGGTCAACAGCGCCGCGCTTTGGCCGCTCCTCGACCCGCAGTGGAAAGACCCAAAGAAGTGGTGGAAGGAGCTCGCCTCCGCCCAGGGCAAAAAGGACTACGACTGGTCCCACCTTGCCATGCGCTATTGGCCCACGCGCGTGGATGCAAAGTGCAAGCAAGACCCGTCCCTCGGCGTCGCCCACGGCTGCTTCTGGCGCTACCACCCGGAGCGCGCCTGGGCTTGGGAGCTGCGCCTTCAAGACGAGATCGCAGCCGACTTTCGTATTGAAGAGAAACCTTACCGCCCCGGAGGCGACGACGTTGGCGACCCCGGCGATGCGCCGCACCGCGAGCCGTGGCTACGCGCGAATCCGACCACGGCCCTCGCAGCCCTTGAGAAAGAAGCCGTGCGCCGCATGGGCCGAGGCTCGAAGCAGAAGGCCGTGGCCGAGCTGCGCATGCTCGAAAGCGGCATTTGGTCCGCGCTTCCCGCCGAGGTGTGGGCGATGGAGACTCGGCTGTCGGAGAAGCAAGGCGTCGAGTTCCGACTTCTTTCACCCGACGAACCCGAGGCGCGCGCGGCCTTCGAGGCGGCGCATCCGGACGAGCTGAGCTTGCGGAAGCAGATCATGAGCACGCTCGTGCCGCGAATCGGAGCCCATGGGCTCGCAGACGACGACGACCTTGCCGATGCGGGCGAGGGCGACGAAGATGGCGATGATCAGGAGGACTCGTGAGGATCGAGAGGCTAACGATCCGGAATTTCCGGGTCTTCAAGGACGTGACCGTGGCCGATTTGCCGCCGCTCGCCATCTTCGTGGGCGCGAATGGCTCGGGCAAGTCCACGCTTTTCGATGTCTTCGGGTTCCTGCGCGACGCGCTCCACGACAACGCGCACGTGGCCGTCACCAAGCGCGGCGGCTTCAAAGAGCTTCGGAGCCGCGACAGCGAAGGACCGATCTCCATTGAAGTGAAATTCCGCGAGGACGACGGGCCACTCGTCACCTACCTCCTCGAGGTGGACGAGACCGGCGGGCGCGCGTGCGTCACGCGTGAGGTGCTCAAGTACAAGCGCGGGCGGCATGGCAAGCCTTGGCACCTCCTCGACTTCACGCGCGGCGCGGGCACCGCCGTCACGAACGAGAGCGAGTACGACGGCGCAGCGTCGGAGATGAAGCGCGAAGAGCAGCGCCTCGAATCCCCGGATATCCTCGCGCTCAAGGGCCTCGGCCAGTTCGAGAAGTTCAAGACCGTCAGCGCCTTTCGCCGCATCATCGAACACTGGCACCTCTCGAACTTCCATATCGAAGACGCGCGACCGAGCCAGGAGTCCGCCTACGCCGAGCACCTCTCGCCGCAGGGCGCGAACCTCCCGCTCGTCACCCAGTACCTCTACGAGCGGCACCCGGATGTTTTCAAACGAATCCTCGAGCGCATGAGCCAGCGCGTGCCTGGGGTGCAGAAGGTCACCGCCGAGGCCACCGTGGACGGTCGTGTGGTGCTCCGGTTCCAAGACGGCGCGTTTCGCGATCCGTTCATCGCGAAGTACGTCTCGGACGGCACCATCAAAATGTTCGCGTACCTCGTGCTTTTGCACGATCCGTCGCCGCATCCGCTCCTCTGCGTGGAAGAGCCCGAGAACCAGCTTTACCCGACGCTCCTCCGCGAGCTCGTCGAAGAGTTTCGCGACTACGCCCGGCGCGGCGGGCAGGTCCTCACGAGCACGCACTCGCCGGACCTCCTCAACGCCGCGGCCCTCGACGAAGTGTATTGGATCGAAAAGCGCGCGGGTTTCTCGACGATCGTACGAGCCGCGGACAGCGAGCAGCTCCGCGCGCTCGTGGAGGAAGGCGACACGCTCGGCGACCTTTGGAAGCAGGGGCTCCTCGGTTCGGTGAATCCGTGAAGCTCGTGTTCATGCTCGAGGACGCGTCGATGGGCGAGTTTCTCCGCTCGTTCTTGCCGCGCATTCTTCCGAGCCATGTCGCGTTCCAGCTCATCACCCACGAAGGCAAGAACGACCTCGACGCGTCGCTGCCGCGGAAGCTCCGTGCCTGGCGCGAGCCCAATGCACGCTTCGTCGTGCTCCGCGATCAAGACGCGGCCGATTGCGTGAAACTCAAGGACAGGCTCGTCGAGGTATGCCGTGCCGCCGGGCGCCCGAACACGCTCGTGCGCATCGCATGCCGGGAACTCGAGGCTTGGTTCGTCGCGGACCTCGCAGCAGTCGATCGCGCGTTCGGCACTTCACTCGCCAACGCTCAGCAAAAGCGCGCGTTCCGCTCGCCGGACGAGATTCCAAAGCCAAGCGAGGAGCTGAAGCGGCTCGTGCCGGGCTTCGGCAAAGTGAGCGGCGCTCGCGCGCTCGGTCCGGAGCTGGACGTGACGAACCGCGCCTCGGCGAGCTTCTTCCATTTCGTGCAGGGGATTCTGCGCATCACGGAGACGACTGGAGGGTCCGATGGCTGAGAACGTGCTCGCGCTTGGTCTCGTCTCAAGTGCGCTGGAATCGGACCTGCGCTCGTGGATCGTGAAGCACGGCATCGTCGTGTGGATCGACCCGTTGCACCACTTCACGCGGCTCGTCGACACGCTCGCTGCGGCTCGTGCGAGCGGCGCGCTTCCGTATGCCGTGCACGCGTTCCGCGGAAGCCACCTCGCGCTGATGCTCGAACTCGAAGGCATCGCGAAGGGAGCAACGAAGCCCGCGCTCGTCGTCCACATGCCGGGCTTCAACGAAGACACCATCCGGCAGACGCCACTTCTGGAGCTCTACGAAGCAGGCGTGCGCTACCGAAAGGGTCTCGACGGCGCGGTCACGGAGGCGGCCGCTGGGCGCGTGCGGCCCGAGGAAATCGCCGCGTTTAAGGCGCGTACAAACGCCACGCTCGCCGAAGCCGATGCGTGGCTCGAGGGTCAGCTCGCAGGTGACGGCGGGGGCCTCGCCGCACAGCTTCGACTTTTTGAGCCGCACGCGGTGCTCGCGGACCTCGTCAGCCGCGGCCCGCTCGCCGCGCGCGTTCAGCATCTCGCCGATGCGCAGGCCATTTGGTCCTACCTCGCGAGGGCGCTCGCGGTTCCTGCACGATGGCCATCTTCCGCGTTTGACGTCGAGGACGCCGCCGCGTTTCCGCTTCCCAACCATCGCGCCGAAGACATCGCGTTTGCGGCCGCGAGCTGGTGCCTCTGCGTCGAGTACGTGGACGACCTCGCAAGAGAGCCCAAGAGTGTGCATCTTGCAGGCATTCGTGCGCTTCCGCGTTCCATGACGGACGCGGCCACGAAGGTTGCTAGCGCCTTGCGCGAGAGTCACGATCGCTTCTACGCGCGCACCGCCGACGAGACCGAGGCTTTTCTCTTCGAGGAAGTCAGCGCGGGCGTGGCGGCGGAACTTGGGAAGGTCGACACGTTCCGCTTTGAAGAAGCGCGCATCTTTCACGCGGCACTCGACCTCCTCGACCAGCAGCGTTGGGCCATGGCGCACGATGGGGCCACGCAGCGTCTCGAACCGAAAACGCGCACGTCGTCCTTCTGGGTGCAGCGCGATCCGTCGCGGAATGCAGCATGGCAGCTCATTCGCCAGGCGGCCAAGCTCGGGCTCGCCATCGAAGCGGCGGGGCCGACGCTCTCCGCACCCGACGGACTCGTGAGCGCCGTCGAGGCTTACGTCACAAAGGGAGCCGCCGTCGACCAGGCGCATCGTCATCTGGAGCAACTTCGCGCGGTACTGCTTGATGTCGCGCTGCCGGATTTCGAGACGCTTCGCGCTCGACTCGACGGCATGCGTCGCCACTGGCGTGCCTGGGCCGATGCCTGGGCGAAGCAGTTCAGTGCACTCTGCAAGGTTCACGGATTCCTACCACCGCCATCGCTCCAGCAACGCACCCTCTTCGACGAGGTCGTGCAGCCGCTCACGAGCGAAAGTGGTGCCACGGCGTACTTCGTCGTCGATGCGCTCCGCTACGAGATGGCCGAGGAGCTGCATCGCTCGCTCGTGGACACGGCGGCGAGCACGGTTCGCCTCGTGCCGCGCCTCGCCGAACTGCCCACGGTGACCGAGGTCGGAATGAACGTGCTCGCGCCGGTGAGTATGAACGGGAAGCTTTCGCCGGCCGTGAAAGACGACCGCATCTTGGGCTTTCAGAGTGGCGAATTCCGCGTCGACGACCACGCAACCCGGCGCCGCGCGATGCTGCAGCGCGCGCATGGTCGGGCGTGTCCGTGGTTCCCACTCGCCGCATTGGAGAGCGAGGATCTGGTCACGCTTCGGCGCACCGTCGAACAGACGCGGCTCCTCGTCGTTCACAGCACGGAGATCGACGAGGCCGGAGAGAACGGCGCCGGTCCAGCCATCTTCGACCAAGTCATCAGGCGACTTCGCGGTGCATGGCAGCGTCTCCGCGAGGCAGGCGTGCGCCGATTCGTGATCACCAGCGATCATGGTTTCCTCCTGCACGATGACCGGTCCGCGAGCGCCCAACCGCATGGTCGGCGCGTCGACCCAAAACGTCGTCATGTGATCACGAACGTCGGCGTGGACTACGCGGGAGAGGTGCGTGTCGCGCTCGCGGATCTCGGTTACCTCGACACCTCGGCGCACGTGATGTTCCCGGAGACGACCACCGTTTTCGACACGACCCGCCGCGGTCAGACCTTCGTCCACGGAGGCAATAGTCTCCAAGAGCGCGTCATCCCCGTGCTCACGATCGAGCATCGCAACGCGGCGGGTGCCTCGTCCGTCGAGTACCGCATCACCGCCGAGCGAGCGGAGCCCATGGCCCACATGCAGTGCATGCGGGTGACGGTCGAAGTCGGAACCCAGATCGGCCTCGACTTCGGTAGCGCACGAGAGGTCGACCTCGGCCTTCGCGTCCTTGGTGAGCGCAACGTCGAGGTGGAGCTTTGTCACGCACGCGGGCGCTCTCGCATCGAGGGCACAGTGGTACGCGCCAGCATCGGAGAAACGTTCGAGCTCTTCTTCCGACTCAAGGGTCCGGACGAGACGCGCGTCGCTGTCGAGGTCTACCACCCAGGCGCCATGGCCATCGTCGTTCCGTCGAGTCCTCGTGAGCGATTCCCCGTGTCGGCGCTTGCCCAAGTTCGAAGCACGCCGCCCGCCGCCATCGATCGTCCGCACGTTGAGACGCCAGGTGGCGAGACCGCCAGCGCTGTCGACTGGCGTACAAGCATCACCGATGACCGCGTGCGGGAGGTCTTCGTGCACTTGCATGCGCACGGCTCGATCACCGAGACCGAGGTCGGTGACATTCTCGGTTCCCCGCGAGCGGCGCGTGCCTTTGCGCTTCGTCTCACGGCATGGGCCGCCGTCGCACCGTTCGACGTTCGCGTCGAGGTGGTGGGCTCGATGAAGCGATATGTTCGTGAAGGAAAGAGCGAATGAAGACCCTGACGAAACGGGACGTGGAACACGTCTTTGAGGCCCTCCGCAAAGGCCTCGTTCCCGAGAGGTCGATCGACGCCTTCGCGGTCGGGATCGAGAAGCAGCGCGGCGAGCTCCATCGCCAGCTCGAACTCGCGGAGGCGGGGGAGGGCACGATCAAGTTCCTCCGCGGCGGCTACGGCTGCGGCAAGACGTTCATGGCCCGGCTCGCTCTTCTCGACGCGCAAAACCAAGGCTTCGCAACGAGCTTCGTCGTCGTCTCGGACAACGACCTGCGCTTCCACCGCTTTGACGACGTCTACCGCAAGGTCATGACGGAGCTAGGCACAGCGACGTGTCCTCGCGGAGCGCTCAACGACATCCTCGACCGCTGGATCGCGAAGGTCGAGGAAGCCCTCGTGGCGCTCGGCCAAGATCCCGACGCGCCCGGCTTCGACGAGAAGGTGCGAAAGCGTATCGAGGACGAACTGGCTTCCATGACTGGAGGGAAGGCGCCGCAGGACTTCGTGCGGGTCATCCAGACCATCTTCGACCTGAAGCAGCGAGGTGAAGCGGCGGAAGCCGGCTCGCTTATTTCCTGGCTCTGCGGCAGCGGCAACGTCGGAGCCGCCGCGAAGAAGGCCGCAGGCATCAAGGGAGACATCGGAAGCCGCGACGCGCTCGACTACCTGCGAGGGGCGCTCGAGATCGTGAAGGCTGCAGGATACAAGGGTCTCCTGATCGTGATCGACGAGGCCGAGACGATCCTGCGCATGCGCTCGGACTCGCGCCACAAGTCGCTCAATGGCATCCGGCAGATCGCCGATGCGTCTGGCGCGTACCCCGGCATGCTTTGGCTCTTCACGGGAACGCCGGAGTTCTTCGACACGCGCCATGGGGTGGCGGGCCTCGCTCCGCTTCACGAGCGCATTCGCTTCCTCTCGACGGGCGATCGCGTGAGCCTCCGCCAGGCGCAGCTTGCTCTGAAGCCCTTCGACGCCGACCGCCTGCGCTCCGTCGCACTGCGCCTGCGCGAGCTCTACCCGTCGACCGACCGCGCCCATCTCGAGGAGCGCGTGAGCACGGCGTTCATCGACCGCCTCGTCGCCGACGTGACCGCGGGCTTCAAGGGCGACGTTGGTGTGGTTCCGCGCCAGTTCCTCCGCGAGTTCGTGACGCAGCTCGACCTCGTTGCCGAGCACGACGACTACGACCCGCTCAGAGAATATGGCTTCAAGCCGATCGAGCTTCGCCCTGAAGAAAAGCACGTGATCAGCGGTGAGCCGCTTCCTCCGATCGACGATGATGGGGCGGCGCTCATCCCGACGGAAGACGCGTGGTGAGCGCTTTTCCGCGCTTTGCGCC
>CAIQDA010000365.1 GCA_903870415.1 uncultured delta proteobacterium | reverse complement strand
GCAGAACGCATGGTTTTCTCCCTCTCGCGTGAACAGAGCGACGCTTCGAGGCACCATGGTCGCGCATGCGCACGGGCGTGCCAAGCGCAAAAGGATAGCAACGTCACGCGGGGGCAAGTCGCATCGCGCGCGCCGCACAGAAATGATCAACGCCCCCCGAGGCGAAGCTCGAGAGGCGCTGTGAATCAGAAGAGACGAATCAGAGGCCGTAGGAGCCGCGAACACCGATCGTCAACCACTCGTGCGTGCCCTTGTCGGCGACGTCTCCGGTGACGGTGGCGTTGGGCGATTCGCCTTTAAAAGACCCGTATTGACCGAACGCGAGGCTCGCGAATGGACCGACGACGAGACTTGGAGCAACCTTCCAATCGGCACCGCCCTGGACGCCGGCCTGCCACCCGCTGAGCGTATGCGTTTCGCTCTGGTTACCTTGAACAGTCTCCGCCACGCTTTCAAGCCCGCCGAACACGCCGGCCCACCCGGAAATGCCTTCGCTCGGGAAAAGCATGTTGGCCTGAAGGCCGTAGGCGAGCGTGCTGTATTTGACCGTGACGCCATCGGCTTCCGACTTGCTTCCGGCCATGCCAATGCCATAACCAAAATAAAGGCCGGCGTTGAAGGTGGGCGTAATGGCGTAAGTCGCGTCGAGGTGAAGCGGAATCGCGCCCGAGATGAAATCCGAGAGCTTAATCTTTGCATCCGCGTCGCCGAGCGCAATCGAATAGCCGGTGCGAAGGCCGAGGTTGACGCCGACGGCGTCCGCGTGGGCGAGCGAAGCCGAGAGCGAAAGGGCAGCAACCGAGGCGACGATGAGCGAGTTCTTCATGGTGGTGTTCTGTTTCGGGAGGGAAGGCCCGCGAGGGGACGAGCCGGACAACGATTGGCGTGCCTGTTTGGCGTGCAGCAGAAACGGCAGGGCCAACCCACACCGACCGTTGCATGCGTCGCGCCAACGAACTCATGCAGAGCCGGGCGTTGGAAAATCCCAGGAAACGTTCGAGGTTGCCATGTTACCGGCGCGACCAACACCCGAATTTCGCGGACGCTTTTGCGCGTATCGGACTTCGCACCGTCGCACACGTGCGTCGAACTCAACGCACGTGTGTTGCACCTTAGGCACAGGACGTATGAACTTCAATAAGTGGCGTTTATCAGGCGGAATCAAGCGCAGCTTCAACCGCCGCGACGACTTCCGAAGCGTCGGGCTTTACCGTCGGAGCGAAGCGCGCCCGCACGTTGCCGTCGCGGCCCACTAGAAACTTTTCGAAGTTCCAGGTCACGTCTGTTCCGCCACCGACGTTGCTGCCAATGAGCCACTGGTACAGAGCGCTGCGCCCCGCGCCATTCACGTCTTGCTTTTCAAGGAGCGGAAAGTCCACGCCATAGGTCGCGGAGCAAAAGTTCGCGATCTCTTCCGCGGTCCCAGGCTCCTGCCCCAGAAACTGGTTGCACGGTGTCCCTACGATAACAAGTCCGCGTTCCCTGTACTTCTCTTGCAGCGCCGCGAGCGTTTCATACTGAGGCGTGAGGCCACAGCGGCTGGCGACGTTCACGAAAAGTACGACTTTTCCAGCAATCGCGCTCGCATCGAGCGGCGTGCCGTCGAGGCGCGCGAGGTGGATGCTGCTGAACGCGGGCGGCGCGCCGTCGGGAGCCTTCCCGTAGGCAACGCGGTTCGCAGCGGAAACGACGGCATCCTTGAGTTTATCAAACACGATTGTGGTCCTTCCGTGCCCCGCGACGGGGCGTTGCACCGAGCGTTCGGTGGCAGAAACGGACTCCTAACACGTCGCGCGCAATGGCGCATCGAAGCCCGCGGGGCTCAAGCGTGCGGCAAGCCGTGGTGCAGGTCGTTTGCGGTGTGGGTCGTGTCGACAACGCGCCCGTCCACAAGGCCATGGCCTGCTCGAAGCTCGCTCATGAAGGCCGGGTCGACGTAGGGGCCTCGCGCAAATTCCGGTATCGGCGCATCGGGAGACACGGCGCGAAGGTAAGCCGTCAATTCGGCGTGTACCCGTTCCACCGTCGCGGAATGGTGCCGCAAAACGAGGCGCCGGTCGGACTCCCAGCGCCGGGCATAATACGATGAGAACGCGCTGCGAAAAAGCACGCGAAGGAGCGCCGGTAGGGCCGCGATGAGGATTCCTACGAAGGTGACCTGCGAGGCCGTGGTCCAGTGTGACCGCCAAGCCTCGGCAATGCGTCGACCTTCAAACTCGCGCGACCACAAATGGTCACGGTACAGGTTGAGCTCGCGATCCGCTGCGTGTCGGCGGTCTTCCAGTTGAGCCTTGCGATGGACGAACTCTGTCGCCCGCGCCGCCTTGTCTCCCTCCGTGTAACGTGCATAGATCTCGCTCGGCTGCGCGCTCTTTTGAAACGCGAGTTCTTCGTCCCGGAGGTCGTACGCCAGGTCGTCAAATTGCTGAGCCACGCTTTGGCGCCGCACCTCGAAGAGCGCTTCGCGATGCTCGGAGACCGAACCCGCAAGCGGGGCTTCGAGAGCCATGACCACGATTCCCTGAGCCGCGAACGACCCGACGGCCGCGAAGAGAAAAATGGCACCGCGACCTGCGCGCCATCGAGCAGCCTCGCGCCGCGACACGGAAAGAGACATTCCTCCGCCCGCTACGAGAATGCGCAGAACGAAGAAATGCAGCACAGCCAAGAACGTGCCCGCGGAGACGCCGAAGAAAGGCCCAAGAGACGCGCGGAAAAGCTCCCCAAGACCAAGAAACGTCAACGCGACTGAGAACAATCCTGCCGCGCCAAATGCGTGCAGCCGCCACGTCGCCGATTTCGGCATACGTGTCACCACGTGAGGCGCGAAGCCTACGAGCCTAGCGAGCATCGGGCTTGCCGTCGGACGGCGTGGCGAAGAAGGCCGACGGGTCGCGGTCAATCTCGGCCTGCATCTTATCCCGGTACTTTTCGTGGACCCGTTCCGCAAGCTCCGTTTCCGTCCGATACCTCCGTCGCTCTTCGCTGATGCGAAACTGCGCGCCGTGGAAAACCTCGCCGTGTCGCTCTAGCCCAAGCTCGTCGATGAAGACGCGGTGCTCGATCCCTTGCTTCGCCATGACCACGAGCTTCAAGTTCTCGCTCAACGCGTAATAGGGACCGGCGGCGATCATCATCTTGAAAAAGATGGGGCCGCATTCGATCGAAAGAAGGAGCATCGCGAGCAGCACGCTGATGCCGGGGCTCACTTCGTGGCCGATGCGGATGCGTTCAGCGAGTCCGTCTCGATGCCGCGCGGCGCGTTCGTTCGACTCTTTGCGGGCCGCAAGAGCGGCACGGTTTGCGGCGATGCCTTTGGTCGTCGCTTCAATTTCGTCCACCACGGGCTTCAACTTGGCGCGCTCTTCTTCCTTTTGTCGCTGAACGTCGTTCTTCTTATTTTCCAAATTTTTGCCAAGAACGCGGGCTGCCGGTCCCTCTCCGACCTTTCCGCTTCCGCTCGCTCCTTGAACTTCGCGGTTCAACGCTTCGACTTGAGCATCGATTTCTAGGCGAATCGCTTCGAAGTGAGCGTCTGTGTCATCGAGGCGTTTTTGCAGCGCGTCGCGGCGCGTTTCGAGTTCTTGTTTTTCGCCATCAAAGAGGAGGACGGCTTTGTCATCGAGCTCTTTTCGGTACGACGTTTGTTCAAGCTCGAGACGCGCTTCGATCTCCGACTGCATGACGCGAATTTCAAGAGGCGCTGACATGCAGAGGCCAATAATCACCGCCATGCCAATGCGGGGGGCGGCGCGGCCGATTTCAGAAAGGGTGACGGCCTCTGTCCCGTCGCCTTTTCCTGAACTCGAAACGATGAAGCGGTCGATGTTGAAAATCACGAGGGCGTAAACCGCTCCAAAGGTCACCGCAATGGCGACACTCGGCCAGTGCGTGGCCTGGCGCGCGACGGCGAGCACCGTGTCGACCTTTGGCGAAAACACGGTGTAAAGCGCGTAGGTGCCCGAGATGAAGGCGAGAACGCCCGTCGAAAGCACCATGCCGCCGATGCCCTCGTATTTCACCCGTTCCGAATGCGGGCAACGCTTGAGAATGTCCACGTCGGCACCGGCGCAGCTCCATAGAAAGCGCGCCAGGGCCGAGGGCGCCTCGTTCGTCGAGGCAAAGAGGTCGTCGGAGTCCGAAGGGGAAGTCGTGCTCATGGAAGTACTCGAGGGCCGGAGAGGCGGTCGCGGCGTAGGCGAAGGGAAGAGAGGCGCGAGGGATTCAGCTCAAGGGCGAAAGTCGCCGCGGAGTATGGTACAAAAGAGACAACCGCAGGGCCAATGGCCCGCGACACAGGCGCTTTCACGCGGTCGAGCAAAAACGGCGTCAGCAAGCGTCCGGGCTCGAGCGGCGTGCCGAGCGGCAATCGCGGGCAAGCGACACCCGAAGCCGTCGGCGTCATATCGAAGGAATACCGCGTCGTCCGTAGCGCGTCGTTCACGCAGATGACGGCGGTCTCGCCGACGCGAACTTGGAGACGCACGAGCGCCGTTCCCGAGGGCTCAAGTGCCGCAAGAAAAGGATAACGTGTGCCGTCGTACGCGACGTGCCCGCAGCCGCTCACCGTCAGCATCAGTGTCGCCATGTCGCCGCGCGCCCGAATGGGTTCGAGCGCAAATCCAGACAAACACTGAGGGCGTGCAAACCAGCGCCGAATGCGAGCGGCGAACGACGGGCCTTTTGATGCGATCATGGAGAACCTCGTCGGCGTTTTCCGTGGGGCTTTGGCGCATCGGAGTCTCCCGATGACCCGTCGCCGCACGAAAGACCAATTTCGAGACG
>CAIQDA010000364.1 GCA_903870415.1 uncultured delta proteobacterium | reverse complement strand
GGTTCTCGTGTGCGTGCACTGTGCAGGCAAGTTGCGCCTCGTGGAGATTGCGACGGAGGCCACGGCGATAAAGCGGATCATCCGCGACGAGCGACGCAGGCGAGGGGAGCCCGTGAGCGAAATGGAAGCGCGAGCGCTGCCGCGAGGTCACGCCGACAAGTTCTGGGCCGTGGCCCTGGCGTGTCAGAAGGAGCGGAACGTGGTCGCCGCGAGACCGGGCGGGATTGGCGTGCGGGTGCTGGGGTAGCGGTCCGCGCGCGCCGGAGCGCACCGGGTCATCGCATCATGATGGCGTCGGAAAATCGGACCCACATCTGGCTGACCATGTCAAGTCAACGCGTAGATGACAAACGCGTTTCTCGCTCTCGAACCATGATACCGGCGCTTTAGTTCCTCCGTAAAGCAACGTGATCATGGATATACTTAGCTTCGAACTTCGGGGCCCCTGGGCCGTTGGGACAGGTTGTGCATGACTGAATTGCTGAGCGGCGAAAAGGTGATGACAGCGGCGTGGGCGAGGCGTAGCGGGCGCGAAATGCTCACGCTTGAGCAGCTTTCACTCCCGCAGGTGGGTTCATGTCCACGCGTCTCGCGCACTTGTTCCGCGGCAGCAGCGCGCTGCTCCTTCTCACGACGTTTTCGGCGACCGCAAGCGAGCCGGTAAACCTCGGCTGCGCAGCGGCTCAGTCGTGCCGAGCGCCAACCTCGCAAGGCCCGCTTGCCACCACGACGGTGAATCCTGTCCCGGCGTGCTCGAGCTTCGGGACCGCGGACGTCGAGCGAATCTGCAAGGTCGCCGCGCCGTCGGCGACGGAGCTGGCGTGTCGTCGCGATCTTCAGTCGCGCGGCTACTGCCAACCGGACACCGTGCTCGACTCGAGGGTTCCGCGGTGGAATGCGTCGGGCGAGTCAACGTTCGTCACGATGCCTGCGGAGAATGTTTCGCGAGCGCCGCGCCCGCGCGCGTCGAGCAATTCGGGGCGAGGCTTTCGCTTCGCGGGCTCCGAGCGCGGAGGCTTCCGCTCGAGCGCCCTTGGGCCGGTCTTGGACCTCATGAGCGCGGCCCCACCTGCGAGTGTGTCCGGGCCTTTGCTCTTCCAGGACATCACGACGCCGCGCGGGCTCGCCGCCACCGGGAGCGGCGCCGAAGACGTCGTGCTCTCGTGCAGCGAGTACGTCTACAAGCGGTTCTACGAGTACGAGCAGCTCGTCATGGCGGCGCGCGCGCGCTTGCCCGAGTGGGGCGCGGCGTGGGAGGCCCTCGGTCGACTGCAAACGGGCGGTTCAACGATGCTCGGCTACGCGTCGCCCTCGTCGAAATCGCTCTCGACGGCGCTAAGCGCACCAATCGCCGGGAGCGCCGTCGAGGCCGCGAACACGCTCCTCATGCCGATTCAGCCGAACGACGTCGCCATCCGGTCGCTGCAGCGGAACGCGATGTTCGCGACGCTTCCCGCGGGGGTTGCGGCGCGCCTCGGCACCTCGGCGACGACCGTCGGCCAGGCCCTCGCCGCGGGCGCGAGCCCGCTCTGGGTGCGCGACGCGCGGGATGTTTCGGACCCCATCTTCGCCGAGTGGGTCGCCCACGCGAGCGCCGGCAGGTACCTCGCCGACACCTACGGCCCCGAACTCGCGTCGGACCAAGCCAAGGCCTATTTCACCGGTCGGGCAGCGCGTTACGGCGAGAAGCTCGTCGCCGAGGTCGAGATGCAGCAGGAGCTCTTCTGCGTCGAACACTCGGGGTTTTCCGGGTGCTCGCGAGGAGTGAGCGACCTCGTGAACGAGCTCGCGCGGCGCTACGCCCATCGAAACGATGCTCCCGGACCGATCCCCGAGCTCTTTGGCTCCCTCGATGATCCGCGCTTCGGCCTCGATCCGCTGCGCTCGCGCGCCCGGGTCCACGAACTCTCAGTCGTCGGGCGTGTGCTCTCGGACCCTGAAATGCGCGCGGCGCCCCTCGGGGCTGCCACCACTCGGGCGCAGTTCCTTGCGCTCGCGGACCGGGTTCGGGCGCGCATCTTCTCCAGCGCTCCGGCGGTGGCGGCCGCCGCTGTCACGGTCTCAGCTCCGACGTCCCTCTCTCTGTCCCTTGCGGCGCGAACCTCGACGCTGCTGACCGCTCCGAAGGTTCCTACACTCGCACCGGTCGCCCCGCTCGCGTACGCGAAGCTGAACGCATCCTCGCTCGCGACCCTGACTAGCGCCCAAGCCGGCCAGCTTGCGAACATTTCCGTGGCCGACGCGCGCACGCTCGATCGCACGGTGCTGATGAGCCTGCCCACGGACACGCTCGAGCGCTTGGCAAGGGACTCGGTCCTCGCGGCGGTCATCGCTGCCCAAGTGAACTTGGCTGAGATCGCCGCGCGTCGTGATGCGCTCGTAAGGGGCATTGCTGACCTCGACACCGCCCTCACGGCGATGCTCCTCCAAGAATGGTCGAGCGACGATCGGCACGGGTGCCTCGAGGTGCGGCCATCGGTGCAGGGCGCCTCGCTCATGCCGCAGGCGGCCCCCAATCGTTGCGATTGGTCGCCGGAAATCGCGCTGCGGCGCATGATGAACCTCTTCGTCGGCGCGGAGGAAGACGAGTTCCGCAAGTGCGTGAAAGCCACGGGAGACTCGTTCGATGCGGGCGGGCGCATGATGTTCGACCCCGCGTTTCGCGTATCGGGCAGATTCGACACGACCGCGTTCCTCGACAGCCTCAAATGGACCACGATTCGTTTGCCGGGCGGCGGGGCGATGCGCTTGCCGAGCTACGCGAACTCGCCGATCTTCGACCTCTCACTTCAGCGCAAGAAATTCTACCCGACCGGCTGGCGCGGCGCGTTCTTCTGCGGTCTTGGTGTGCGCCCCGACACGATGATGCCGAGCGACGCGCAGAGCCTGATGAGCGACTGCGGGGCAAGCCTCAATTTTCGGCCCACGGGAGTCTCGTGGCCGTCGGTCAGCGCATCCATGCCATCGCTTTACGCGGGGTTCGGCGGCGGCCTGCCGCGCATCGCGAACGTGCTCACCTTCGCGGATTTCGTGAACCACGTCGACCTTCCAGACACCTGGGGTGAGTTCCAAGTTGGCGCGCTCAACGCGTCCATGTCGGGCCTACGCGCCGAGCTTGGCGATCTGCCAACGATCGACGCGAAGCTCCCGGAGTTCGACTTCGCGCTCAACGGCGTGAACGCCCCGCCGCTCCGCTGTGGGGAGCGCGTCGCGACGAACACCGATGCAATGCGAGGCTTCGTTAGCGGGCTCAAACTCGGCGAGGAGAAGAGCGACGGCGAGACCTACGGTGACCCCGATTGGTTCGCCGCAAGCTGGGGCTACCGCTGGGCGTGGAGCGTCTGGCCGGAGCTGCGCAATCCGACGCCGACGGACAACGACAACGCCGTTGCCGACGGCGGCGCTTGCCTGAACCCGGCGACGCTCGTCGCTGGCTTCGGCGGCCAAGCCATCGCGACCGCCCACGCCGACTTCACGGCCTTCTTCGGGATGCTGCGCGCGAACGTCCTCAACGCGCTCGTCAGCGTCAGCGCGCGAGTATCGCCCGACGGCTCCGCGGAGCGCGAGGCGATGAGGGTTGACGCGAGCAAGCCGTTCGGTGGCATCCCCGAGGGCGTGAGCGCCACGGCCCAAGTCGAAGTGCTGGGCCAATCCGTCGTCGGTAACCCGGGCGCGCCGTCGCTCAGCGGCTTCGTCGTCGACCTTTCCTCGGGCGACCGGAGCATCGACGCGCCCAAAGTCAACGTCCCCGTG
>CAIQDA010000363.1 GCA_903870415.1 uncultured delta proteobacterium | reverse complement strand
TACCTTCTTGCGCGCTGGGCGGTGCTCTTCGGCGCGTCTGCGCTTCCGCTCCTCTTTGTCGACGTGCCGCCGCTCCAGGACTTGCCGAATCACTTGGCGACGCTCACGGTTTTGCAGCATCCGGAGCGCTTTCCCGATCTCGTCGTGCACGGCTTCTTCAAGACGAACGCGGCGCTGTTTCTATGGCTGTATGGTGCAAGCAAGTTCGTGAGCGCGGTGGCAGCAGCGAAGCTGTTCGTCGTCGGAGTCCTTGCGCTCGGCGCATTCACGTTCCCTCGCGTGGTCGATCGTCTCGCCGGTTCCGAGCAGGGCCATGTCGCGACGCTTTTCGTGTGGCCGTTCGTTCATAACTTCTTCGTGTCGATGGGAATGCTCGACTACGCGCTCGCGGTGCCGCTGAGCCTTGAGGTTTTGCTGGCGATTGAGGCGTTGCGCGAACGGCCGTCCACGCTTCGTGGCGCAGCGGTCGTCGGTCTCTCGCTCGCAACTTGGTACGCGCACGTCTTCGCGCTGCTCGCGGCGGGCCTGCTCGTGGTCATCGAACTCGGCCTTGAGGCACGACGAACGCGATCGATTCGTTCCTTCGCGCCCGTCGCTCTTCTCGTTCCCGCAGCTCTCCTTTCGGTCGGCGCCTGCGCGGCCCAGCTCCAGGAGCAACACCACCCGCTGTCGGCAAACCTAGGCGAAACGCTGTTCTTGCCGCCTTGGGAGCTCGCGTACAACCTGTGGGCCGAGTTCGCCTGGGCCTTCACGTGGCGATCGATCACGAGCCTCATCGTGGTGGTTCCATTTGCCATCGGCATCTCGCGCTGGCGTCGTTCGATACCGTTTTTCTCGCCGACCGCGCTCGTCGTGCTCGCCTGCGCGTTTTGCTTCACGCCCTACGTGGCGACCAATTGGTTCTTCTTCAACACGCGCTTCGCGCCGTTCCTGTGGATGGCGCTTCTCGTGCGAATGCCCGCTCGGTTGCCTCGCTGGGTGACGCCGGTAGCCGGGGCGTGCGCCGCTGCGTATTACGTCGGCATGTTTCAGGATTACAGGGCGCTTGACCGCGAGCGAGCAGCCTTCGTTGCCGCCGAGGCCGAGGTGCCCATGGGCGCGCAGCTGCTCCCGCTCGTGTTCGACGCGAAGGGCGCGAGCGAGAACACGCGACCGCTGCTTCACGCCTGGGGCTTCTACGTCGCCGAGCGCGAAACCTCCGCGCCGCTGCTGTTCGCGCACTCGCGGCAGTTTCCGGTGAGTTACCGCGAGGCCCCGCCGGAACAGATGAACCATCTGCTCCTTGAGCGCATTGGCCAGCGTTTCGGCCAGCGTTCGCGCGTCTGCTCCATGCTCAAGTCGTCGGGTGCCGCCGCCGGGTGCAATGAGCTCTACACGGAGTTTTGGGCGAGTTTCTGGCACCGGGCCGAGCCTCGCTTCGACCACGTGTTGCTTTGGGATCCGCCTGCCGACGCGATCGCGCAGATGCCGCCATCGTTCAAGCTTCGGGTCGACCGAGGTCCCCTCAAGCTGTTCGCCAAAGAGGTCGCGTATGCAGCTCGGCCGTCGGCGTTGACGCCCCTTAAAGGGCAGTGAACGCTCGCGCTCGCGCGGTCGCTACCGTGCGTGCCGCTCTTCTCTCAATCGCACGACGAGCAGCCACGCGAACACGACGGCGATGAGCGCTTGCACGAGCGACGTCGACAGCGCGAGTCCGCCGAGTCCTAGGCGCTTCACGAGAAGCGCGTTGAACGCGAGGTTCGCT
>CAIQDA010000362.1 GCA_903870415.1 uncultured delta proteobacterium | reverse complement strand
GCCTTCCTCAAACGCCCGAACGGCTCGCGCGAAGAGGCTGCGATTGCGAAGCACTTCCGCTCGCCCTCGCGCGTCTGTCACGAGCGCGTCTTCGACAACCTGAGCGCGCAACCGCGCGAGCTCGGGACGTAGCGGCGTCGCCACGCGCGCCTCGATGCCTTCAACGATCGATAGAGCTCCGACACGCGCCGCGATGTACGCCGCTGGCATGAGAATATCCGTGCAGTATGCACACCCATCGATGGTCTCACGCACAAGGCCAACGGCCTCTTCGTCGCGCCCGAGACGCACGAGGGTCGCCGCTTCAAGGTTCGCGAGGCGCGAGCGAAGCGACAGGTAATATTCAGGGTTAATCGCTTGCAGGCCGAGCTTTACGTGCGCGGACGGGAGGTCAAGAGGCCGCGCGGGCTCGCGACGCCGGAGCTGAAACAAGAACCGCGCAAGCTCTGCGAGTTCGTGTTGAGCGTGGTCGGGGACGAGCTTCGCTGCTGCCTCAAGCACTTGAACGAAGAACATGTCGTCCCGACCGTTGCCCGCGTATGAACGCTGCGCGTCCGCATAGCCACGAAGCGCTTCGTCGAGCTCTTTTCGGAAACGGTGCTCCGCGGCGTAGCGATGAATGAATGCACGATGCACGCCTGGAGAGTCCGGAGCTGAGCGGGCCTCCGCATCCCAAAACGTATCGGCGGAGCGGTAGTCGCTCGAGCGCCCCAAGGTCGCAAACGCAAGCGCCGATGCTCCGAGAGCCACCATGCCTCGGTGCCGCGGCAAGGGCGCTCGTTCGGCGACGAAGGCCACAAGCACCGCGCTCGCGAGGAGCGGCAGGTAGAGAAAACGCGGCGCAATCGAGACCGACATGCCCGTCATGACGATGTTGATGCAAGGCAGGAGCGGCACGACGAAAAGCACGACGGTGCCGACGATGAGCCGATGCCGGTGCGCCGCAAACACGGACACGCAGACGGCGATCGCCGAAGCGAGCCCAAGGATCGCGAACGGGAGCGAGACGACAATGCCGCCCGCGCTCGTGCGCAACATCGCGCGCATCATCGAGACGTCATCGGGGACGAAGGCGAGCTCGACGAATCGGCCGAACGACTCGGCGACGAGAGCGAAATGCGCGACAAAAGGCGGCGCTTCCGCGTGGTCGGGCGTCATCGGCAGAAACCGCTGACGAGCCGCAAGGTACGCAAGCGACAGCGCCCCGAAGCCGAACAGAATCAACCGGTGCTCTGACACGAGGGCGAAAAGCGACCTCAGGGGCGAGCCTCGAACGGTGCCTCTCTCGAGACCGCGCTCCTCGGCGATGGCGCGCATGGCGAGCAGTAGAAGCGGCAACGCGATGGCGGTTTCCTTGCTCAGAAACGCGATGACCGTCCCGACGACTCCGAGCAAAACGGCCACAGCGCGGCGCTCTTGTCTGACGCGATCCGCGAGCATGACGAGGAGAACGCCGATGACGCAGATGATGTCCGTGCGGCCAGAAATCCAAGCGACCGACTCGGTCTTCGCCGGATGCCACGCGCACGCGAGGGACCCGAGAAGCGCCGCCGGCAAACGAAACGAAAGCGCACGCAGGAGGAGATACGTCAGCGCAGTTGCGACGCCATGAAGGACAAAGTTCGTCGTGTGGAACGCCTCGGTGCCGCCTCCGCCACGCCACGCATCAAACGCGAAAGACGCCGTGACGAGCGGCCTCCAGTAGTGAAGGTGCGGCATCAACTGCGCCTCCACGTGGGGCACGTTCCAGAAGTCTTCGAGAAACCAGCGACGCCACTGCGTCAGGTCATGCACACGCGGGTCCGCCGCGATGAGCAACTGATCGTCCACCAAGAACGGACCGTGCCACGCGGGAAGAAACGGCACCGCCCCGAGCACCGCAACGGCGAGCACGACGAGCGAGGCCAAAAGGCGCTGGCGCGTCAGCGAAGAAGCAAAAGCATTCACGGCTTCTGTTTCGCCGACGATGCGGGCGTTGTCCACGACTCGCACGCGGACGCGGGTAAAACCAGCTCGGCGCTCACGCCGCGATGCGCGACCAATCGAGAACGTTCACGGTTTCACGCGCGAGCGCGAAGTCCACGGTGGAACGCTTTCCAACAACGTCGCCGCCAATTTCGAAGTTCACCGGGCGGTCGAACTCGAAGCGACACGAGTCGAGAAGCCAGTGGTTGTCTTTCGGGAGCGGGTGCTCGCCACGAAAGATCTTGCCGATGTTCCACGCCGCTTTGAGGGTGCTCTCGGCATAGACGCGAACGCCCATGCGACCTGGCACGTCATGCGCGAACGGAAACGCGCGGAGCCCTAGCCCCACGTCGGTCGTCGTCGAGCAGCCACACACGCTCACGGGACCTTCGTAGAGCACGGCGCCGTCGCCGCTTCGCGGGATGGGAACTGCGCGACCTTCAGGATCGATCCAAAGCGCGGGCGCGCCCGTGTTCACCACGCGAACGCTCGCCTGCTTGTCGATGATCATGCGAGGAACGGTCATACCAAACACGGACATCATGTAGCCGGGGAAACCCCCGAACCACTCTGCGTACTTTTTCGGTAATGCGTGCATGATTCGCTGGTAATCTGCAACGATTTCCGCGTCCCAGCCCGTGCCGGCCCATGGCGACAGGGTCCCCTCGACTTCGACGAGAGAGAATCGCGTTGTGGGCCAGGGTCGACGCCCATGGGTGGCGATGCGCTGCATCGCGCGCGGGAAAGGCGGTGAGCCGGTGACACGCGCCCACCCGTTGCCCGTACCGAGTGGCACGAGGCCAAGCGTCGGCATCGGCGTACCTTGGCGACGAAGCTCGTTCAAAAGCCCCACGGCCGTGCCGTCGCCGCCACCACTGAGGATGAGGTCCGGCCCCTGCTGCCCGCGCGCGAGGTCCATGAGGAACCGTTGGGCCTCTTCGAAGGTCCGCGTGAGCCCGAGGCGCGCTTCGGGGAGAAAACGGCGCACGGTGCGCTCGAGTTTTTTGGACCCGCGACGCGAACGGAGGTTGATGAGCACGGCAGTCGACATTGAGTGACGTCGTACCGACACCACGAGGTTCCGTCCGTCATGGCTTGGTCAGCGCTTCGTTCGACGGCGCGCGATGCCCGAGCTGTTCCCCGGCCGAACCCTTTGATTCGTGGCAGAGTTCGCACATGCTCGGTCGCCTCTGCACTGCCGCCGCTTTTGCTTTCTTCGTCACCGCGGCCGCGTGTGGAAGCGTGCAAGATGCATCGACACTCCCTGTCGACGACGCCGGAACTCCAGCCACCGACGCTGCGCAAATCGATGGAGGCTCCCTTGCGGACGCGGCAAGCGACGCAAGCGTTCCGCAAGCCTGCGGCGTGCGCGGCGTGGGTCCGTGCGCGACAGGAACCTTCTGCTTCCGCGAAGGAAACTGCGGTGAGGCGGACCAGCCCGGCGTGTGCATCGCGGCTCCGACCGAATGCGGCAAGAACTACAATCCCGTCTGCGGCTGCGACGGACTGATTTACGGGAACACGTGCTTGGCGCAACAATCCGAAGCGTCCGTAAGCCACGTCGGCGCATGCCTCGGCCTGCAAGACGCCGCGCAACCGGCCGATGCCGCGAGCGGTGAAGGCGCCCTTTGCGGAGGCTTCGCGGGGCTTGGCTGCGGGGCGAACCTGTTTTGCCTCTTCCCCGACAACACGTGCCACATCATCGCCGATGGATCGGGCGCGTGCACGCGAGCTCCAGATATTTGCCCAAGCCTCTTCGCCCCGGTCTGCGGCTGCGACGGGCAGACATATTCGAACGCGTGCGATGCGCATGCCCACGCGCAAAGCGTCGCATCAAGCGGCGCGTGCCGTTGACCGTCGCTTAACCATCGTCGTCCGCGACGCCGTCGACCAAGCGGCCAATCGGCGCTTCGAGGGCCTTCGCAGCACGCAGGTAGTCATCGGGTTTCAGGAAAATTTGCAGTCCGCGCTGCCCCGCGCTCACGCTCACAAGGGGCTGCGCGCGCATGGAACCATCGACCACGACCGGGTAGTCGCGCTTGGCACCGAAGACGGTGACGCCGCCGCGGATGTACCCGGTGAGCGGCTGCACTTCCTTGAGGGATACAAGGGTCATCTTTTTGTCGCCGACAGCCTTCGCGAGCGCTTTCAAGTCCAAGTCTTGGTCCGCCGCGATAACTGCAAAGTACACGCCTCGCTTTTCACCGCGCACGCACAGGGTCTTGAACACCTGTGCACACGGAAGCCCCACCTTTGCGGCGACCGACGGCGCGGACAATTCGCTCTCGTCGACCTCGTACGGCTTCAGCTCGTAGGCGATCTTGTGACCGTCAAGGACGCGGGCGGCGATGGTCTTCTTGGGGGTCGTCATGAAGAGCGAACAATGTTGTAGACTGCATGCACGCGTTCAGCGCTGGGCGATCACGACTCGCCCGTCGTCCTTGAGCATGACTTCGCCTTGGCCGCCTGGACAGTTCCAGCACGCGCTCCAGTGCAGCTCCTCGCGCTTCTTCGGCTCGTAGACGAGCGCCATCGGAACGGCCTCGTCCTTGAGGGCAAACGCCGACGCAAGGCGATGGCCGCCGCCCTCGAGCTCCCAGTAAGCGGCAAGCACGGCTCCCTTCGTTCCTCGATACGGCACGAGCAAGAGGAGCACCCCTTGCTTTGGCTGCCACAACACAGGCTCGACGGTGAACGTGAGACTCTGAAACGCGACGCCATTGACGTTCGTGACGCGGCCCACGTCGTCCTTCGTGAAGAGCGCAAATTCGGGGCCAAAGCGCGCAAGCTCCGGCGCCTTCCGCGCGAGATCGATGAGCTCGTCTTGCCCTATGGACACGGGTCGAAACGCAGACCCCAGCGCGTCCGTGCGAGGCGGGGGAACTTCGGGCCACGGCACATTCGCTGGCGATGGAAACTTGGAACCGAGAGCGATGGTCGCAGACGCCGCGGCACCGGATGCCTCTTCGCGCGCCTCACGTTCAAGGTCACTCTCCGCGGTCTTTGGCAGAGGAAGCGTGGCCTTGCCGCCCTTCATCTCAAGGGGCACGACCACCGGCGCCGCAACGACGGAAACTGGAGTCGTTGCATCGGCCGGAACGTCACGCGCAGGCGCATCGACCTTAGCGGCTCTTGGGCGGGCCTTTCGCGGCTCGCACGCGGAGAGCGTGGAGAGCGCGGAGCCTGCGCCAATCGCCAACAAAAGCAGCCAAGAAACCCGACGCACGCCCATACGGAACCTCGTAGCCGAAGGCGACGCGTCGAGCGAGAGCCATGGGGATTCGGCGAAGCGTCGACGTCGAACAAACAGCGAGCTCCCCCCTGCACGTCAGAGAGAAGCTCGTGTTGCGTCGTGTGACTGCAACTACTTCGTCAGCTTACCGCGTACATGACGAGTAATACTGAATCTCCGGGGTGAACTTGCGCCCCGTCGCGCTCGTTGGGCACAGGTGCGTGTGGTACCGGCCCGCGAGCAACGTGGTTCCCTCTTTGTCGTTCAGGTCGTGGGCGTGACCACCTTGCGCGTCGAGACTCCCTGAAGGCGAAGACTCGTCGAGCTCTTTGCAACCAAGCACCGGCGTTCCGTCGCACATGATTCCGTAGAGTTCGATGCTCGCGGAACCCGGCGTCGTGGTGATGATGAGCCCGGCCTTCTTCAGGACCTCAAGCGGCCCCTTGGACGTCGTGTGGTAATGGTACGACCCGTCTTGTGGCGGATGACCGTCGTACACGTCGAAGGTGTACTTCTCGTTCTCGATATTATCGCCAGGCGCCGCCAACGGATTGAAGAGAGCCACGCCGTCAAGAGCCATGCCGGCGGGGCCCATGGGGTATTCGTTCGTGCTCGTTCCGACGGTTCCGTCCACGAGGGACGACGACACCGTGAGGTTGCGCGACACCGGCGTATTGGGCACACCGAACGCAATCGTCTTCGTCGCGATTCGGTTCGGATTCGCGCGGTATTGAGGGCCGCGCGTCGTGTCGAAATCCTCGAAATTCGCGTTGCCCGAGCCGTAGTAATAGCTTCGGTGCGGCGGCAGCCCATTCGACGAAATGCTCACGCCCGTCGCGGTGGTCGTGACCGTGACGCACTTGAAGTAGCGCTTGTAGAATTCCGGCGCGTTGGCATCGATGTTCGTCGTGCACGTGTCGAGGGTTCGCTCGTTGGCGCGAACACCGGCGTCCGTCGCCGCGGACGTACCCGCGTCGCCGGATGGCAAGGAACCCGCGTCAAGAGCCGCGCCGGGTCCAGCGTCGGACGTGCTGCTGGTGGAAGCACTCGAGGCACAGCCCGCGAGCACGAGCGACGTGACCGTCACGAGGAGAAGGCAATTCCGCATTGCCGGACGATACAGCGGTGGCTCCGAATGAAAACGACCAACGGGACGATGAGGGTCATGAAAACCGAAGCAAACGACTGAGCCGCAGCAGATCTT
The DNA here is from genome assembly GCA_903870415.1 of uncultured delta proteobacterium. Taxonomy (GTDB): domain Bacteria; phylum Myxococcota_A; class Polyangia; order Polyangiales; family Polyangiaceae; genus CAIQDA01. The sequence goes on along the minus strand of CAIQDA010000362.1, from coordinate 465 downwards.
CGATTGCGCTGGAAGAGTCAGGACTCTTTGATTCGTTGCTGGAGATCGCAAAGTTTAGCCGACGTGGACGATTGCCAATTCGCGCTTACGTCCATCCACCACGAATTCGCAGTCGTCTCCGGAACGCTTGCCCGCAAGCGCGCGACCGAGCGGGGACCGAGGCGTGACGACCTGCACGCAACCACCTGCGAGCCGCTGCCCTCCCCCGTGCGGTGCGACGAGAAAATGGTGCGTGACCTCGTGCTCCTCCGCCGTGACGAGGGCACCGGGCACGATGGCCGCGTCTTCCGCGAGGGGGCGAGGCTGCCAGGACGTGACCGCGGCAAGGCCGATGCGCAGCTCCTCAAGGCGCAACGCATGACCGCGAGCGAGGTACGACGCCTCGAGAGCGCGCGTGTCTTTATCGTTTTCGGGCTTCGCTTCTTCGTGAGTCGCCGCTTCGATCGCACCTTTTTGTGCGCGCTC
>CAIQDA010000361.1 GCA_903870415.1 uncultured delta proteobacterium | reverse complement strand
TTTCCTTCGTGATGCGCGACCCATGCGAGCGCGAGGTGCGCGACGATGGTGTGTGTGGAATGCACCGAGTGGCCGTCGCTGACGATCCGCATGAGGCGCTTGACCCACCGCCGTGCGAGAGAGCGGGCCTGCGTCCACCCGTCTAAAGTCGCCGTCGCTGCGAGCTCCTCCGCGATCGGTACGTCCGTGCCCAATACGTCCGGGTTCAAGCGTCCGTCGCTGCCGAGTTCCGCGAGGAGGCGCTCCCACGGTGTTCGCCAAGGCAACGCGTCCAGCGGTTCGAGCGCAAAGCAACGGCCCGATTCCGCGAAGGGTTTCGGCACGAGGATCGCGTCGAGGTCGTGACCGTGCACGACGCGCAGCGACCGCTCGAGGGCGAACGCGTTGAAGGCGAGCGGATTTCCAGCGAGCGTGAGCGGAACTTGGATGGTTTGAAACGTCATGGAGTCTCCTTTGGCGAAGGGCAAAGCGACGGTGCGAGCGCGTCCGCGAGTTCGGCGGTGCTCGTGCGTCCAAACCAGTGGTCGCGAAGCGCCTCGCGGTGCTTGCGGACGAGGGCGATCACGCGCGCACGAAGCGGCTCAGGTAACGCTCCGCTCACGTCGGGTTCGTGGGCGATGGTGACTACCGCCTCGGCAAAGAGCGGGTCTTTCCACGAACGCGGCAGCGCCACGATGACCCGCGGAGGCTCGTCCCAAGGGCAATCGGGATCGGCGTACAGCGCGTCGAACTCACCCACGCTCACGTAGAGGGTTGCGGAGCCGCGCTCAGGCAATTCCCAGGTGAGCGCGTCCAGGGCGAAAGGCGAGAGTCGAAAGCCGAGCGACGAATCTTCGTCCGCGTCGAAGAAGATCTCGACGCGAGCGTAGTAGAGCGCCTCGGAGAGCTCGGGCGAGAGCACCACGGTCCCCGCAGCCTTCGGGTCGTCAAGCAACAGTGCCGCTGCGCGAAAGCGGCGACGTGCCCGACGAAAGATGGCGTCATCGTCTGCAACCTCCGCCTCGACCCAATCAACCATCGCGGCAACGAAGGCCGGCGATTCACCCGCGCCACGCAAGCGAGCGAGCGCGAGGTGCGCATCGCAACCCGTGCGGGACGTGTTCGCCACGAGCGTTTCGTTCTCGTGCTCGTGTTCCCATGCCTTGAAGTGAACCGCGATGAGATGTTCTTCCGCCAAGACCCGCGCCCTGCGACGCGCGAGGACGCAAGCCTCGTCGCGCCGATGCCGCCGTGTGCGCTCCTCGTGACCGCGCCAGCCGATGACCCACGCAGGCGGAACGTCCGCAAAGAGAAGGCCCGCGAGGCGAAAGTCGTGAACGGCGCCCCGTTCGACGGCATCCGTGAGGAGGCAGAGCGCGGGCGGGTCCTCCGTGATCTGCACGCTCGCGTCCTTCACGAGGGCCTCGGTCCAGTGGCCCTCCGGCAGAAGCTCCGCGACGGTCCAGCAGACGTCGTACGTGTACGGTGTTCCTTCGTATGCGTGAATATGGATGAGCCCCGCTTCACAAGAGACCGTCACGAGCTTCCGACACACCAGCTCGTGCAGCCACGCGTCCTCGAGCTCCTCACGGAAGGTGAGCCGCCGTTTGAGCTCGATGCGTTCATCGAGGCTTAGCGAGCCTTCGACGACCTCGAACGCGCGAATGCCGTGCTTTTCCAGGTCGATTCGTACGCGGGGGTCGCCCTCGTTTCGGTTCAGGTGCTCCACGTGGAGCGGCGGGCTCGCGTTGCGCCAAAGTCCCCACACGCGTCCGGCTGGATCAACGCATGCGACCTCAAGCACGTCGTCGCGGTCGCCCCATGTCTCCTCCAGGCGCCGCGCTGCCTCGTCCTTGTCGGCGGCCTCCGCCTCGAGCGCTGCCCTCGCGTTCCGATGTGCCTCGGCGAGCGCCTCTTTCGCGACGCCCTCGAAGCGCTCGGCAACGATCGCCCGCAGCGCCCGGCGCCCCTCGACATCCTCCGCGTTTGTGACGATCTGCCTCGTGAAGCCGTCACGACACCCCCCGTACGCACCCTCCGCCGCACAGTCGAGGAGCTCGTCGTCGAGGTCCGCGGCGTCCGCCATCGCCGAAGACGCGGCAGCGCGAAGCTCGTGAACCCAGGTGATCGTACGCGTGTTCCCGTCGGGCGCGGGCTTCAGGCTTTCGAGAAAGGCCGCGTGCGCGAGGAGTAGCGCGGAGCCAAGCGCGTTGACGAGGTCGTCGAAGCAGCGGTTCTCGCGTCGCTCTCGGGCGGAGGCGGAGGTGGAGGTGCGGAGCGGAGCGTTGCGCCCCGAGCGGTCTTGGCTGGACATGCGGACAATACATTCCGCGGCCCCTCCCGATCAACCGACCTTGTCAAATTCGTGCGGGGTCTACCGAATAGCGCCGCGCCCTCCCCTCCGCGCTTCGGGGGCCGAAGTTCTTGCCATCGAGCAGCGCCCTTAACGCCGACAATCTGCGTGCCGCATCAAGGTGGCAATGGCTCGCTTTTTTCCGCCTATCGTTCCTG
>CAIQDA010000360.1 GCA_903870415.1 uncultured delta proteobacterium | reverse complement strand
TGAGACGAGCACGCTCTGGATGCGGCCGGCCTGCGCGCGATGAGCCTGAACGAACGCCCCAAAGGTCGCCGGAAACTCCGCCTCACCCACGCGGTCGCGGCTCGCCGACACGCCTGCCAAGAGCTCCGTCCGATCGCCGAGCACTTGCGGGCTCGCGCCATCGTGATGGTTCAGCGCCACGCCGACGACCAACGGAACCTCACGCAACAGCTCCTGCGCCACGCCTTCGAGAACGCTTGTTGCGCTGACGGAACCCGAGGAAACCACCAGGGTAACGAGCACGCGCGCCCCGTCCGCTCCCGGATGCGCAACCACTTCACGCAAGTCGAATGCACGAAGCGCGTTCGCCGCAAGTCCGGCAGCCTCAAGCGAGGCGCGTAGGCTTGGGAGCATCGACCGCAGGCGCGAGGCCACGTCGTGAATCGCAGGCGCGAGGACGAGACACCCGGGGATGTCAACGACCACGTGGTCGCCCCCGAGTCCGTCGTCGGGTTGACGCGCGAAGAGGCCGAGCTCGCCCGCCGGTCCGACCATGAGCTTGGCGCGCGTTCGGTAACCAACCTCGGCTTGCGCCGCGACCACGTCGCCAACGGTCACAGCCTCAAACGCCGCATAACGTGCCGTCGCCCGGAGCAATCGCTCGCGTTTTCGCACGAGGCGATCCGCAGGCGTTCGGTCAATGAGCGGGCACCCCGAACACGTCGCCGCGTGCACGCACACCGGTGCCGACCCGAAACGAGCAGGTTCGTCCGAGACGAAGCCAAGGGGCACATGCACAGAAGCCATCAGGAAGCCCGGGGCGCTAGCACGATCACCCGTCAACGGCGAAGGCTCAGGCACGTACCTTGCCCACGCGTTCGTGGTAGCGTTGCCGGCATGCGGATCCTCATGGTCTCCGCGGAGCTCGATTCATTCGCACGCTCCGGCGGTCTCGGCGACGCGGTGGAGGGCCTCGGACGGGCTCTCGCGCGTCATGGTCACGACGTGGCGCTTGTCACCCCACGCTATGGAAACACGAAGATTCCCTGGCCGGCCTCACGCTGGAGCGAGCGGGTGACTGTGTACCTCGGGCTCGGCGCCGAGCCTGTGTCGGTGGGCGTCCTTGAGGTCCTCGTGCCCACGGGAGGTCGCGGTCGCTTGCGGGTGCTTCTCCTCGACGAAGACTTTCACTTCGGTTCGCGCAACGGACTCTACGGCGATCGCTTCGGCGGTTTCGGCGACAACGAGCGACGCTTCGCCATCATGTCGCAGGCGGCGCTTCGAGCGGCCGACGTGATTTGGACCGGTGCTGGAGCCTCGCATCGAGGGCCCGACGTGCTCCACGCCCACGACTGGCACGCGGCTCTCGCGCTCGCCTACGCGCGCACGACCATGGGCGAACGCTGGGCGCACATTCCCCAGGTTTTCACCGTGCATAACCTCGCCTACCAAGGCGTCGTCAGCCCACGCACGCTGGGCGATTTGGGGCTCCCTCCAGAGCTCTACAAGCCCCACTTCTTCGAGCACTTCGGCACCGCGAACTTCTTGAAGGGCGCGATGGGCCTCGCCGACGCCGCGACGACCGTGAGCGAGAGCTACGCGCGCGAAGTTCAGACCGCGGAGTTTGGCTGCGGCCTCGAAGGCTTTCTTCGCGCCATTCGCGGCAAGTGGTCCGGCATCGTCAACGGCATCGACATGGAACGCTTCGACCCGGAGACGGACAAGGTTCTCCCGGAGCGATTCACGAGCGCGGACCCAGGTCCCGCACGCGCGCGCAACCGGCACGCCCTTCGCGAAGAAGTGGGATTGCGCACCGACACGGCAGGGCCGCTTTTTGGCTGCGTTTCGCGCCTCACGAGTCAAAAAGGCATCGACGCGATCACCGGCGCTGTGCCTGCGATCATCGAAGGCGGCGGACAGATCGTTTTCCTCGGAACCGGCGACGACGACCTCGAACGCTCCATCTCGATGCTCGCTCGACGGTACCCGGGCCGAGTCGCCTCGTGCCTTCGCTTCGACGGGGACCTCGCAAGACGCGTGTATGGTGCATCCGACTTCATTTTGGTCCCTTCGCGTTTTGAACCCTGCGGACTCACGCAGCTTTACGCGCTTCGCTACGGCGCCATTCCCATCGTCACCGCCGTCGGTGGCCTCCGCGACACCGTCGAACCCATCTGGGCCGACCACTCAAGGGGCACAGGAATCCACGTGGGCGACGCCACGGCGAACGAAGTAGCTTGGGGCATTCGCCAGGCATTTTCCCTGTATCACAACTCGCCCGCCTTCGAATCCTGCCGCAAACGGGGCATGGCGCGCGACTCGAGCTGGGAGCGCGCGGCCCTTCGGTATCTGAGTCTCTACGAACGCATCGGGGCTCGCAGCTAGGCCTTGCAGTCTACAACCATCGAAGAACTCGCCACGCCTCCAAGGGCGTCACGCGAATAGGTTCGAGGTCGCGATGCACGCCGAGCTCCCACCAGCTCAGACGCGGCTGCGCGTGGTGGAGCCAATGGGTGTTGAAGTTCAGAATGAGCAGCATCGATCCGACGCGCCCGAAGTCGATGCACACGGCACGCTGATCGTCATTTGGTGCGTATTTCGCCACGAGTACCGGATGGTGGACGAGATGGATGCCCACGGTGAAGACGACCGCCGTCGAGAGTAAGACCGGCGCGACGTAAGCCCCGATCATCGCCAACGAGAACCCGCGCTGCCCGAGCGCATGGCCCGCAAGCGCCAACACGGGGATCGAATACCAACGCAAGTAGCGCCGCATAAAGCGTGCAGCATGCATGAGAATGCGACCCTCGGCGTCGTAGTCCGGGTCGTCAGTCGTGCCGACATGTCGATGGTGACGGGCGTGGTTCGCGCGCAAGAGGTCGTAGTCGACCAGCGCGTACACCGAGGCGAACACGCGACCCAAAACGTGCCCGACCCTTGGAGATTCTGGGAGAAGCGTGCCGTGAATGGCCTCGTGCGCCAAGATGAAAAGGCCCGTGAAGCAGCACGCGTTGACGGGGATCGTCACGATCATCGCCCAGGGATGCGCGTGCACGAGAACGAACGCCGCCGGAATGGCCGCGAGAAAAACGGCTCCGAGCGTCATGTTCAGAAGCGCGAGGCGCCACGCGCGCGACGGTTCGTCGCTCATCGGATTGAGGTTCATCGGAACTCGAGGCACCATCGCGAACCTCTGATGCCGGCGCAAGCGATCGGGGACCGCCGATTCGGTCTGATTCGAAAAAAGGGATCGCCATTCTGCTCGTCACGCAGGTGTTGCCGCTTCGCGTCACGATGTTTTCCTGGCTTCCGTGCACACGCCTCACTAGGCGAGCGCACCATGCCGACGCGCGAGTCCCCTTCGCAGTACGCCACCGAAACGCATCTCATTCACGGCGAGTTCCACTCGACGAGTTGGGACTACACGGACCATATCGTTCCTCCGATTGGAGCCTCCACGGCGTACCGCCTTCGGAGCGCGGACCGCGGAGCCGAGGGCTTTGGTGCCTTCGCGAATCCCGAGTTCAATCGTCAGCAGCGCGCCCCCATCTACATTTACGATCGCCTCGACGAGCCCACACGCGGCATGCTCGAACAAGCGCTCGCACGTGCCGAGGGATCGGAAACGGCCATCGCGTTTACGACGGGAATGGCAGCCATTTCCGCGGCGCTCGGCGTGCTCGTGAAGAACGGCGATCGCATCGTCGCGCACCGGACCATCTACGGCTGCACCTGGTCGCTGCTCTCGAACTGGATGCCGCGCTTCGGCGTTGAGACGCGCTTTCTCGACATCCTCAACTTCGACGCACTCGAAGCCTCGCTCGACGACCCGCGCGTGATGGTCGTCCTTTTCGAAACGCCCACAAACCCGACGCTCGAGCTCATCGACATCGCGAAGGTTCGTGCCGCCGTCGACCGCGCGAACGCCAAGCGCACGAAGGGCCGCCGCATCTTCATCGTCGTCGACAACACGTTCGCGACGCCGTGGTCGCAGCGGCCGCTTTCGCTGGGCGCGGACGTCGTTTGCCACTCGCTCACAAAGAACATCGGCGGCTTCGGCACCGATATGGGCGGCGTCGTCTGCGGCCCTCGCCTTCTCGAGCAAGACCTCCTGCTTTACCGCAAGGACTTCGGCGCGCCTCTCGCCCCGCGCTCCGCATGGCCCACGCTCGTCTACGGCTTGCCCACCCTCGCCGTTCGCTCGCGCCAACAAATCGCTTCAGCGATGGCCGTGGCGCAGATGCTCGAGAAGCATCCCGCGGTCGAGCGCGTCTTCTACCCAGGCCTTGAGAGTCACCCGCAGCATGCGATCGCGAAAGTTCAGATGCGCGATCCCCATGGTGAGTTTTCACCAGGTATTCTCGTGTTCTTCGTCGTCAAGGGCGAGCCGGCGGAGGCGAAGGAACGCGGACGCCTCATCATGAACTACCTCGCGACGAACGCCCTCGCGGTAACGCTCGCCGTCTCGCTCGGTCAGGTACGAACGCTCGTCGAACACCCGGCGTCGATGACCCACGCGGTGATTCCGGTGGAGGCTCAACGCGACGCGGGAATCGAGCCCGGCGGCATTCGCCTCTCGATGGGCGTCGAGGCCACCGCGGACATCCTTCGCGATCTCGAAACCGCACTCGCCATCGTCGCGGGCTGACCCCGCGACCCGCGCCTCACGCCACGTGCTCGTCGTCGACGGGTACGAGGCACGGGTCAATGATCACGGCTCCGACCTCGAAAAAAAGCGCATCGAGAAGCGCGTCGAGGTCGCGAGCTTGGCTGTTCGTCGTGGCGATGGTGACCGCCCCGCCCTCTTCGGCAAAGAGCTGCGCGAGCCCGTCGGCAGCCTCGAGGAGGCCCTTCACGTAAACCACGTCACGAGGCTTCAAGAGCGCGCGACGGACGCACATGCCAGGACCCACGCACGGAGGAACAGGCACGCGACTCATGGGAGGTCGTTCGCTTCGATGCGGGCAAAAGGCTCAATCGGCTGCGCTGCCGGAGGCGCGAGCGAGGCGAGAGACGCTCGCACGTATTCCACAATCTTACCGACGTAAGACGAGAACAATGGCGCGGCGTATTGTGGTGCAAAATCTCTCGCATTGACGTCGTCGAAAACGACATCGCCAACGAGTGCGTCAAGGAGTGACCGCGGACTTCCGCCGAGGCGTTCGAAGCCCGGTGCACGAACGAGCGCCGTGGCGAACTGCGCGGCCACGCCCCCGTGAGTCACCCTTCGACCCACGGCCTGAGCGATGAGCTCGAAGACCTCTCGCGCCGTCGGCGGGTCGCGGTCGACGACGTGCACGGTCTTGCCAGCGGCCCCCGGATGCTTGCCCACGGCATACGCCACGCGCCCGACGTGATCGCTCGGCACGAGGTTCAGCCGCGAGTCCGCGCGCCCAAAACTTGGCAAGCGCAAGTCCGGTGGAGCCGTCACAAAGAGCAGAAAAAGACCGAAGGTTCCGACGCGCCGGTCGAGCTCGCCGGTCTCCGAGTCCCCGACGAGGATCGCCGGACGAATGACCGAAATCGGCGTCACCTTCATGCGTGCCCGAAGCATTTTTTCCGCGCGCGCGTTCGCCTCGACGATGCCGTCGCGGAGGTGCTGTCCCACGTCGAGGTCGTCCTCGAAGAAGCGGCCATCGCGGTCTCCACAAACGAGCGCGGTGGAATGGGCCACGATGCGAGCATGACGCTTCGACGCTGTCGCGAGTTCGAGAACCTCGTCCGTCGCGTGAAGAATTTCGTCGACGGCAACCTTTCGCTCCGCGTTCGACGACGCGAGCGGATGACACAAGTGGATGCGCGTGAGCTCCGATGCGAGCGCGCTCCACGACGCGCCGGAAAGGCCGAGGTCGATGGCCCGTGCGTCGCCTTCGAGAACCTCCACACGCACCGAATCGTGCGGCGAGAGGCCCGCGAGGAACGCCGCCGCATCGTCACGCCTCGCCTTCGCAACGAGTACGAAGATTTTTGGCAGCGCGGAGTCGCGCAGAGCTTCGCGAAGCACGGAGCGAGCTTCTTGCGACGGGAATCCGGTGATGAGAACAGCGTCGCGCATCGGGGTGCGACCGCCCTAGCACAAGGCAGTCAACGGGTCAGGGCGCGCAGCGAACGCCCTTGCCGGCAGCCTCGCAGCGCTTGAACCCCGCGGCACCGCACTGGAACGCGAGCGGAGCACCGGCGAAGCAGCCCTTGATGGCGGCTCCTTCGCAACGAAATGCGTCGACGCCGCAGCCCGGGAGCGAAGCCTTTGCGGGCTGGCAACGACCGAGAGGACCGGCGCTCTCGGCGCACGTGAGGCCTGCTTTTTCGCAGTCGACGGCAACGTCTTTGCCCGCGTAGCAGCCGACAGCCACGTCACCCACGCAACGGTCTTGCGTGCATACTGCACCCTTTGGAACGCACGCGCCGCCGTCGACGCCTTCTTCGCAAACGAGGTCGAGAACGCCGCAATCGACCGACACGTAGAGGCCCTTGTCGCAGACGACCTTCTTCGAGCCGAGGCACTTCGGTTTGCTGCCTTCGGACTCGTCGCACCGATCGAGGACGCAGATGGCTTCACCGTTTCGCACCCGGCAATGCTCGCCTCCACGCGGGCAATCGCGCACCGCCGCGACCTTCTCTTTCGCGCACACGATCGCGCGCCCTTCGGCGTCGCACATGCCCACGGAACCCGCTTTGCCGCGACCAGAGCAGCTCTCTTGCTTCACGCCACGCAAGAGGCAATCGCGCAGCGAAACGCACGACGACGCACGCAAGCCGCATTCGCGCACGCCGAGTGAAACGCCAAGAGCCGCAGGGGATGCAAGACTCGGCGCATAACGTTTCATGCAGCTGCCAAAGTCGTCGGCGAGCGCAGATCCGCTCATCGGGAGCCCGGTGCAGCCGGAGAGGAGCGAGCAAAGTGTCGCAACGTCGTCGAGCACAGGAGGCGTCACATGCGCCATCGCAACGTCCGCAGCCGCGACGGGCCCGGTGGAGGCCACAACGGCCGCGCCCAGAGCCAAAAGGCCCAGCGACACCACGCGGGAGAACGGTCGACGCATGATCACATCCAATGAGACGCAGG
>CAIQDA010000359.1 GCA_903870415.1 uncultured delta proteobacterium | reverse complement strand
CGCTCGAGCGCCCGCAGGTGGTCGTTGACGCCGTTGGTGGAACGAATGCCCATCCGCGCGCCAATCTCGCGAAGCGTCGGCGGGTACCCGCGCTCGGTGATGGACTCTTGGATAAACTGCAGCACGAGATGCTGCCGTTCCGTCAATTCTTGCATGGTACAAGAATGTACTGAACGGGTGCACCCTCGTCAACGAAGCTGCACCGATTTCCCGTGAACAGATGGCTTCGCGTCCGTCTTTCCCTGCGGATTATCAAGCGAAACGATCGCCGCGTTTCGTGAAAGTCGCGATCAGTGTGGCGAAACCGCCGCGAGCCAACGCTCCGTATCGAGCGCCGCCATGCATCCCGATCCCGCGGCGGTGACCGCTTGGCGATACACAAAGTCTTGCACGTCGCCGGCGGCGAAGACCCCCGGCACGCTTGTGCGCGACGAGCCCGCTTCGGTCTTGATGTACCCGTTGTCGTGGAGCGCCAACTGCCCCTCGAACAGATCGGTGTTCGGCGTGTGGCCGATGGCGACGAAGACACCCGTCACCGTGAGCGTGCGGGTCTCGCCGCTTCGTGTGTCTCGCAGCGTGACGCTCGTGACCTCACCCTTCGCCGGGTCCTGAATTTCCGTGATTTCAGACCACCACGCGACTTCGATCTTCTTGTTCTCGAGCACGCGCGTTTGCATGGCTTTGCTCGCACGGAACTCGCCGCGGCGATGGATGACCGTGACTTTCGAGCAGAGGCCCGAGAGGTACATGGCCTCTTCCATCGCTGTGTCGCCGCCGCCAACGATGGCGACCTCTTGGTTGCGGAAGAACGCGCCGTCGCACACCGCGCACGCGGAGACGCCGCGGCCTTTGAGTGCGACCTCGGTCGGAATGTCGAGCCACTTGGCCTGCGCGCCCGTGGCGATGATGACCGCGTCTGCCGCGTATTCAACCTCCGGGTCGCCGGCCCAGATGCGGAATGGACGCGCGGAAAAATCCACGCGATTCACGTCTTCCGCGTGAATCTCGCACCCTTGGTGGATGCATTGTGCACGGAACGCCGCCATGAGGTCCGGGCCGGTGACCTTCTCGGGGAAGCCCGGGTAGTTTTCCACGTCGTTCGTGATCATGAGCTGGCCGCCAGGAATGCCGCCGCGGGCCATGCCTTCGAAAAGCAGCGGCTGCAGATTCGCGCGAGCGGCGTAGATGCCAGCGGTGTGCCCCGCAGGGCCGGAGCCGATGATGATGACCTTGCGCACGGTGCTGCTGCTGCTCATGAATCGATGCCTCACGAAAGAGAGAAGCCCCCTTTAGGCATGGCGCGGCGCGATGCAAAGGGGGCTAGGCGGGGCGCATGAAATTGCGCGTTCCGTCAGGAGAAAGACAGGCGTTGCATCACCACCGGTACGCGGCCCCAAGGCTCACGCTGTTGACCGACTGGATGATGCGGCCGAGGTTCACGGGCCAATTCGAGCGGTAAACCGGGTTGCCCGAGGTGGAGCAGGTTCCTGTGAACTGCGCGGGGCTTGGCGCCGGGTTGCACGGCGTGCCCGTAAGTGCGCTCACACCCTTGGCGCCCGGGTCGTCGTTCGTCGAATCGGCGACGAAGAGGTGCATGTACGCAACGGAGAGGTCGAGGCCTTTTTCGCCGACCGGAGCGCGGTAGGTGAGCCCTGCCGCGAGGCCAAAACGCGACGTGCCCATGAAGTCGATGTTTTGGTATTGCGCTGTCTGTGCGCTGGTTTCCCCGAACACACCGGCTCGCACCGCAAGCTGGTTTGGCATCACCACGTAGTCGCCGCCGAGACGCGCGCCGAAGACGTCTTTGAAGCGTTTCTCTTGGTCTGCGTTCGGGGGAATGGCTCCGCCCGCAAGCCCTGGTGGTGTCACGATGCCGCGGCCGTTCGCATCGCCAGGAAAGCGCACCTGGATGGTGTCGATGACCGAGTTCTGCGCGTAAGTGAGGTCGAGTTCGACGTCGTAGAGCTCGTTGCGCAGCGGATCGTACTCGGTGGTCGTGGCGGTGGACTCGAGGTTTGGACGATGGACGCGAACGGCGACCTTTCCCTCGATGGGAAGCGCGAGCTTCACGCTCACGTTGTTGCCGCTTCCGCAGGGCGTGCCGACCACGTCGGGGTTGCCGCAATTGCCGAGCGCCGAGTCGCCCTTCTTGATGCCGTCCGTGCGGCCACGGGCCACGTCGACCGTGTAGTAGTTTGCGTCTGTGGTGATGTCGCCCTTCGCTTGAATGGGGGCGCTCACACGCATCCAGCCGCTCAAGTCGAGCCACGGCGTCGGCGTCGAGAGAAACGAAAGGTTCGCGCCAGGAACGAACCACGATGCGGCGGTCACCGTTGCGCGCACGTCGTTGCCCGAGTCGCGGTTGTCCGCGTTGAGCGCCATGGCCGTTGTGGCCATTTCGAAGCGACCGATGCCCCACGTGAACGCGCCGCCGACGGCGAGTGTTTCGCTCACTCTCCAGCCAATGCCGAGGGTCGGGAAGACGATGACGTTGTTTTGCGACGTGAGCAGGTAACGCGTTGGACCCATCTTGAGCCCGACGAACTCGGGCCAGGATTCCTTCGGGTTGCCGTTCGGTGCCACGACCGCGATGCCCCACGTGAGGTCGGGCGTGAGGCGAAAAGACGCGGCCATCGCCGGAATCGGAAGCGGCGTCGCGTTGGCGCAAACCTCGGGATACGTCTCACCTGGGGCGGGGCCGTCGTCGGACGTGTCGCTGGTGGCCTTGCGTCGCGTGAAGCATGCATTGTGCATGTTGACGTTCGCCGAGAGACTCACGGAGTTGCCGAGGCGCGCGAGGGCTGCGGGGTTAAAAAACGTGACGCTGGCGTCGTTCGCGTAGGCGAGCCATGCGCCGCCACGACCGAGCTGGGTTGCCCCAAGGTCCGGGTACTCGAGGACCGAACTTGCAGCGGCGGGCGCGGCGAAAGCGAAAGCGAGGAGGGCGATACGTGGGGCGGTGCGCATGGTCTTACTCGGAGCGAACAGGGGAGGCCTTGAGGGACGCGCGCCCCTCTTTCACATAGACGGTGAATTTCACGCGATCGCACTGGTAGCGGTCGCGGATCGAGTCGCGGTTCTTGCGAAGCGTGTTTTGAAACTTTTCGAACGAAAGCCCGTCGACGCTCTCGCTGCAGCTCTGCTTCGTGCGCACGAACTCTTCGTAAACCGCGCGCCATTCCGCGAGCTCGAGTTGCTCCGGCGTGCCCGCGGACGATGCGGTGCGCTGGGCTGCGAGCATCGTGTCTTCGTCGCTCTCATCGGGAAACTGCTGACGAGGCGGTGGCATCGGCGGCTCGGGAGCGCGAGGTGGAGCCGCGCTCGCCCGTGGCGGAGCAGGTGCGGCGCTCGCACGCGGTGACGGCGGCGGGGGAGGCGGAGCCGAATGCGCGGAGGCAGACGCGATCGGGTTGCCGCCCGAGCCGCCAAAAAGCCCAGCATTCGCCCCGGATGCGGAGCCAGAAGTGGGGGCCGGCGCTGGTGCAACATGAAAGGCCGAAAGTCCCGACGCGGAGGCAGGCGCGCCCACGATGCTCTTGAGGTCGGCCGCCTTGCGAGGCCCGGCGGAGGTCACCTCGGCGAGGCGATCAACCGTCTCGTTGATGGCCTCGGCAATGGCCCGGTGCGGACGCGCAAGGTTCGCGAGTTGAAGGCGCGGGGACTTGCCGTCCTTGAACGCGAGGGCTTCGACGAGGAACCCTTTAAGCGGTTTGTCGTGTTCGACCCACAGCAGCAGCAGGCCGATTGCGGCGAAAAAAACCACGGTTCCAGCCAGGAGAGGCAGAGGCAGCGCGTTCTTGTCGTCGTCGGTGAGCGCTTTGAATGCGCCCGCGAGGTCGACGAGCGGCGCCTGATCGCGCAGGACCACGAAGCCCGCGTCGAGATCCCATGCGTCGCCCGCAAGCTTACTGAATATAGCGACCGTATTTCGTGAAATAGGCGTCGCCTTTGTGGAGCCCGTCGCCGCGAGGTTCGGGTCCGCGCCGAGGTTCGAGAGCGCGCTCAACGCGTCGTCGAAGTGCGCAGGGTCGAAGCCCACGGCCGCGCCTTTTCCAGCCAATTGCCCAGCGGAAAAGAAGGCGAACGAGGCTCCGGTGCGCTCGGACACGCGGAGGGCGTAGGAACCGTCGAGCCGCGTGAGGGCAACGATGGCGCCAAGGGGCGGGTGCGCCGAGTCGTCTTCGACCGGGCGTGCGACCACGCGAAAGAGTTTGCCGCCGAGGGTCCAGACGTCGTCGCGCAAGTACCCGTGCAGCGCATCGACGATGGTCGGAGCGGCCGCAAACGTGACCGACGATGCGGCATCAAGTTCGCGAAAACCGATGTTCGTGACGAGGCTGCCACTTCGGTCGACGAGAATGTGAGCGTCGCCGCGCAGGTCGCTTGGAATCTTTTCGATGGCGGCAGCCAGAGCGCGATAAACCGCGTCTTTTTCCTTGCCAGATGCATTCGCTTCGAACGCCGCAAGGGCCTTCTGAACGTCTTCGTTCACCGAGGCGAGCGCGAGCGCATCGAGGGCCCGGCGCGCGTCGTTCTCAAGGACGCGACGAACGGTTTGCACTTGGGCCACCGCGAGCTCTTCGGCGCGATGGGCCTCGCGGCGATCGAAGATGGAGACGGTGAGGGCTGCGAACGCGAGGGCACCCGCGAGGATTGTCGCGACGACGACTTGCCAGAGGCGAGCGAGGATCATTTGGTGACTCCGGTCGCCGTGAGCGTGGTGAGCGCGGTGAGCGCGAAAGGTTGCGCAAGCGTCGCGACAGCCCCGTCTGCGATGGTGATGGTGCGCGCTTCGCCCAGGGCTTTTCCTTCAAAATAGGCGCGCAGCGTGTATTCGCCTGCGGGCGCGTCGAGGGTGAAGGAACCGTCGGACGACGGCGTCGCGGTCGCCACCACATTGGGCTCGACCACAAGGAATCCGCGGGCGCTTGGGAACGCTCCATCGCGCAGTTCGACAACCGATGCGCTGGCGGGGGCCGTCCAATCGCGGCGTCCGGTGGGGGCTACGGCCTCGGGCTTCCATTCGGCCACGCCGACGACGATGGGCTTGTGCGGGAACACGTCGGTGTTCGTGAAGCGAAGCGCCGTGGAGGGCGCGACCACGAACGTTGCGGGCAGGTAGCCGAGGCCCGCGAGCGTGATGGCGACGGGCATTGCCGCCACGGGTTTCGCAGCCAAAAGCGCCACCACCACGTGATGGGCCGGGTCCACGCCCTTCGTGCGAAACTCAGGCTTCACGGACGGTGACCCCTCACGCCACTGGAACCGGTGAGCCTCGCTTTTCGTCGCCGCGCTCTGCGTCTCCGACACGAGGTTTTGAAAGCCTTCGACCTTGCCCTTTAGCTTCCCGCCGGCGAGGGCGAGGCTCGAGAGCCCAAGGGTGGCGACGAGGAAGCGGGCTGCGTGGGGAATCGAAAAAACCATCGGCGAGGCGTCGTACGCTACCGTCCGGGGGGCCGCGCGCCAAGGCGGACGGCGCAGCTTCCGCACGTTATGCTGCCGCAATGCTTGCCCCGCCATCTGCCCCTGTGGACCTTCGCAGCGACACCGTCACGCGCCCAAGCCCGGCCATGCGTGAAGCGATGGCAGCGGCGGAGGTCGGTGACGACGTTTACGGGGAAGATCCCACGGCTTCGCGCCTGGAAGAGCGCGTGGCGGCGATGCTTGGCAAGGAGGCTGCGCTCTTCGTGCCGTCGGGGACCATGGGCAACCAACTCGCCATCAAGGTTCACACGCGGCCCGGTGACGAGGTCATCGTCGGCGCCATGGCTCACCCGGTGCTCTACGAGTGCGGTGCTGCCGCGGCGCTGAGTGGCGTGAGCCTCGCGGAGACGAAACGGCCATTTTTCTCAGCGGAAGAACTCGCGGCCCGCGTGCAACCGAATGCGTATTACGCGCCACGTACGCGACTTGTCGCTTTCGAAAACACGCACAACCGAGCGGGCGGGCGCGTGTGGCCGGCCGAGCTCCTTGCGGGGGCGGTCCGTGAAGCGCGGCGACTCGGCTTGGCGACGCATCTCGATGGTGCGCGACTTTGGAATGCCGTGGCCGCGTCGGGGACCACCGCCGAGCACCTTGCGTTCGGAATGGATTCGGTGACCGTGTGCCTCTCGAAGGGCCTTGGCGCGCCCGTTGGCAGCGTGCTCGCAGGTTCGCGTCCGTTCATTCAAGACGCGCGGCGCCTGAGGAAAATGTGGGGCGGCGGCATGCGGCAGATTGGCCACCTCGCCGCCGCGGGCCTCTACGCGCTCGACCATGAGCTGCCTCGTTTGCGCGACGATCACGCGCGAGCAAAGGCCTTCGCCGAGGCGCTTGCACCGGTCGCGGGGTTCTCGATCGACGTCGCGAGCGTGGAGACGAACATCGTGAACGTGGGGTGGACGCACTCGACCGATGTGCGCGTCGCCATCGAGATGTTGAAGACCGGGCGCGTCCTGGTGTCGTCGCTTGGGCCGGCTCAAATTCGCGTGGTGTTCCACCGCGACGTCGGCGATGAGGGGCTCGCGTGGACCGTGGACCGCTTCCGTTCCGTAGCGGAAATCCTGGGAAAGGACGCATCGTGAAGGCGCTGACTTCGTGCACCTTCGTCGTTCTCGCGGGCGCGCTCGCGCTCGGTTGCGGACCGAAGAGCGACAAGGCGTTCGTGGCCCGCATGTCCGCAGCGGAATCCGCGCGGCCTGACGTCGACAAAGCGGTCGCGCTCTACGACGAAGCGGCTCACAACGCTCCGCGCGCCGGCGACGCGCTTCTCGCGCAAGAGGCGGCGGCGACCCTGCTCGAACGTGCGGGGCGCGTGAACGAAGCGGACCCGCGTTGGGTTGCGATTGCCTCGGACCCGCGCGCGTCGGCCTTCGACAAAGGAGCGGCGACTCTGCGCCTCGTGGGGCTCCGGGCCGCGAGCGAGCAGGAGCGCGCAACCCAGGAAATCGCTTGGGTAAAAGCGAATCCGGCGCACCCGGCTGCCCCGAAGGTCGTGCGGGAGCGCATGCTTGCCCTCGACGACGACGACGCGCGTATGAGCTTGGCGAACGACATTCTCGCAGCACCGGGCACAAGCCCCGTGGCCCCGTGGCTTCGAATGGAGAAGGCACGCATCGCCGCGCGCGCGGGCAAGCTCGCCGAT
>CAIQDA010000358.1 GCA_903870415.1 uncultured delta proteobacterium | reverse complement strand
GGTTCATGATGAAGCTCGCGACGCGGTCTTTCGTCGAACCGCTCGGCAGCATGGACTCGAGTTTGAGCCAAAGCACGCACTGGGTCTCTTCGTCGAAGACGCGGACCGTCGGGGTGCCGCTCGCCATGCGCGAAAGAACGCCGCGCAATTGGAAGGAGTTCATGCGGCGCACGCTACCGCGAAACGCGTCGCGGCATGTGCCGAGATCGTGCGCGGAAAAAGCGTCGTCCGCGTGGCTGGCGCGGGCGCGTCGTGACCGTCACTCAAGGAGAAGGGTGCGCTCGAAATCCGCGGGGCTCGTCGCATGCGCGAGCGCGTCTGCTCGTGTGATTTTCCCCGCGTGGAACAGCTCCAAGAGATGCTGGTCGAAGCTCTGGGTGCCCCATTGTTCGCGACCGCGTTCCATGAGGTCGCGCACGCGGATCATGCCGTGAGGATCGCGAAGCGCGTCTCGAATGGCAGGCGTCGCGATCAAGATTTCGAGGGCTGCGACTCGGCCGGGCTTCTGCGCTCGTGGGACGAGGCGTTGCGACACGACGGCTTCGATGGACTCGGCGACACGTCGACGGGCGTTGTCTTGCTCCTCCGGCGGAAAGAGCGCCACGAGGCGATGAAGGGTCTTCAGCGTGTCTGGCGTGTGCAGCGTGGCGAGGACCGTGTGGCCGGTCTCGGCGGCCTTGAGAGCGGTGTCGACCGAATCATGATCGCGAAGCTCGCCCACGAGAACGACGTCCGGGTCTTCGCGGACGACCGAACGCAACGCATCGCGGAGGCTTTCGGTGTCCGTGCCGACTTCGCGTTGAGAGATTGCACAATGCACGTTTGAGTGAAGGAACTCGATGGGATCTTCGATGGTCACGATGTGAAGCCGCTGCGTGCGGTTCAAGTGGCCAATCATCGCCGCGAGGGTCGTCGTCTTGCCCGACCCCGTCGTTCCTGTGACGAGGATGAGGCCTCGTGGTCGTTCGGCGACCGCACCGAGCGACTCGGGCAATTCGAGAGACTCGAAACTCGGAATCACCGTGGGGACGACACGCAGCACGAGCGCGACGCTTCCGCGTTGGCGATAGATGTGAGCTCGAAATCGCGCGAGACCAGGAACGCCGTAACCGATGTCCACTTCGCGGATCGATCCGGGATCGAAGGTGCGGCTGTGCGACGCGAGAATGGTCCGTGCGGCGTCGAGGGTGTCGTCAGGAGAAAGCTTGTCAACCTTGAGCGCCGCCAAGTCGTCGCCGACCCGAAGCGCAGGGCTGTCACCGGCGCGCAAGTGCACGTCGCTCGCGCCGTAGTGGAGGGCGATGCGGAGCAATTCGTGGAGCCGGGTGACGTCGAAGCCCATGGTGTTACTCCCTCGGTACGCGTGGTTCGGGCGGGCGGTTTTCGAGGAAGCGCGACCGTGTTGCAAACTGCAAGTACCCGTGGGACATCGCCGTTGCCGTGGCGACGACGAGGCCGACCATCGAGACCTGCTCAAGCACCGCCACGTGAAGCGCGGGCCCAAGCGCAACGCCGAGGACCCCGAGGGACCCTGCGGCAATGGCAACGCGCACGAGAGGCGAGGCGAGGCCGGAAGGCGGCGCGATGAAGAGAAATTCGGACTCGCACACGTTGCACCACGGAAGCTCGTCGGCCGCGTGTTTCGGGCAAACCGGACCACGGCATCGGGGGCAATGCGCGCCGGACGACGCCTCAGAACACACGACGCAGCCGAGGGTGACGGCCTCTTGACGTGTCGCCGAAAGGTTCACGCTCATGGCGGTCGTCAGCAGCATGCGATCGTCCATGGAGAGCGAAGGGTCGTCTTTGCTCTGAAGGACGCCCATCGTGCTTTCGGGAATCGCATCCGGATCGCGAAGGACCATGGCGGACTCGCGCGCGAGCCGTTCGAGTTTGGGCCACGCCAGGTCGAGGACGTTCGTTGTAAGTCCGAGGTAGCTCGCGGACTCGCCGCGGCCGATCTCTTCGAGCAGTTCCGTTGATGGCTTCGGCGACGACTCGACTTCATACGCGAGGCGATCGGCCAGACGCAGCAGATGAATCATCGCGCCGACGCGGCCCCCGACCTCGTAGGCCTTCGTTGGGGAGTGGTGCCATGCGACCACGCGCGGGAGTGGCTCAGGGATGCGCCACTCGCGGAGCACATAGCCGCCGAGCACCGCGTGATCGAAGCCATACGCGGCCTGTTCGTGCGTGTGCATCGAGTCCCATTGTCCTCCGCACTCCTCGAGCAGCTCCGCGTACCCGTCCTCTTCGCTCTGGAGCATCATGAGTTTGCCGACGTCGTGCAGGAGTCCGGCGATGAACATCTCTTCCGAGGAGAGACTCACGGAGGGGGCGAGGTGCCGTGCGATGGCTGCGACCGCGGCACCGTGGCGAAGAATGCGGTCGCCGTTCGCTTCGACTTCGCCTTCGAACATGTCGAGGACGACACCCGCCGCGGCGAGCTCGCCGAGCTTCTTGACGCCGAGCAGCGCGACCGCGTGCCCGATGCTCTTGCATGGGATGCGCAAGCCGAACGCGGCAGAGTTCACGAGCCGCAACAGCTTGGCGCCGAGGGCGGGGTCCGCTTCGACGACCTGCGAAACCTCGTGGATCGTCGCGGATTCGTCGGCCGTGACATCGAGGAGTCGCTGCGCCGCCAAGGGGAATGGGCGCACGCCGTGAACTCTGGCGGAGAGCGCAGCCAAACTCTCCGCAGCGTTTTGCTGCGCGGTTTCTTCGCTGCGTCCTCCGAACCAGAGGTCCTCGTCAATCGTGAAGCTCATGTGCCGCCCATCAACGGCATCATGCGCCAGTTTGCTCAGCGAACGGTGACGTTTTGCTGGGCGTTTGATCCCTGGTACGTCACGCGAACTTGAGCCGTCCCGCGTGCGACAGCCGAGACCTGCCCCTTAGCCGCCCCGGTGTCGTTCGCGAAGAGGATCGACGGATTCGATGAAGACCAGGTTGCGAGCGCGGTGACATCCTGGTTCGTGCCGTTCGAGAACGTGGCCATCGCATAGAACTGGAAGGTCTGGCCCACGGTGAGCGGCGGCACGAAGTTGAACGGCGGCACGTTCGTGAGGTTCGTGATGCGGATCGAGATTCCCGTGATTCGAGCGACGGTGATGCGAGCGGTGGCCGTGCGGCCGCCAAAGGTGACGGTGACGTTCGAGGTGCCCGCGGCAATGGCGAGAACGGAGCCCTTCGTGCCGCTCGTGTCGGAGACCGTCGCCACGGAGGGCGTTGCGCTCGTCCACGAGCCTTGCTGCGTGACGTCGGCCGTCGTGTTGTCGCTGTAGACGGCTTGGGCCATGAAGGTGCGCGTGTCGCCGACGGCCATGGTCGCCGACGGCGGTACAATCAGAAGATTCGTGATCGTCGCGCTGCGCACGGTGACCGTCGCGCTGCCCGAAACTCCGCTGAACGTCGCGCGGATCGTGGACGTGCCCGAAGCAACGCCGCGCACCGGCACGGAGCGGCCCGTCTGCACCGTGGCGATAGACGTTTGCGACGAGTCCCAGGTGGCTGTCGCGGTGACGTCCTGACGTGTGCCGTCGCTGAAGACGGCGATGGCCGAGGCCGTGGCGGTCGCGCCGACGTCGATGGTCGATGGCGTGAGCGTGACGAGGATCGACGAAACCGTCGCAGCGGGAGCCGGGACGGTCCACGTGCCGCTCGTGGTGAGACCGTTGTAAGTTGCAAGGATCGTCGTGGTGCCTGTGGCCACCGCGGTGATGGTTGCCCCGCTCACCGTCGCGACGGCCGTGGCGGTGGAGCTCAGGGACGCGAGCGCGGTCACGTCTTGAGTCGAAGCGTCGGCGAAGTGCGCGATGACGATGACCGACTGGGTCGCGCCAGCTGCGAGAGTGCCGCTCGCGGGCTGGAGTTCGAGGCTCACAAGGCCAGGGGGAACGGCCGTAACGGTTACGGTCGCCGAAGCGCTGAAGCCGTTCGAGGTTGCCGTGATCGTCGCAGCGCCTGCGGAGACGCCGCGGGTAGCACCGGCCGAAACCGTCGCGGTCGTCGTCGCGTTCGAAGACCATGTTGCGGTCGCCGTCACGTCTTGCGCCGAGCCATCATTGAAGACGAGCGTGGCGACGAAGTTGCTGGTGGCGCCGACCGCGATGGTGGCGCTGGCGGGGGAGACGCGGAGGCTCGTCGCCGTCGCAGGTCCCGTCGTGACCGTGAGGGTTGCGGAGGCCGAGAGACCGGAGGCGAGCGCGGAAACGGTCGTCGTTCCTGGGTTCACGCCCGTCGCGACGGCGTTCGTCATGGTCGCAACCGTGGGGCTCGACGAGGCCCAGGTCGCGCTCGCTGTGACGTCGGAGGTCGAACCATCGGAACCAAGCTTGGTGGCCGTGAACGCTTGCGATTCGGTTGCGCGAATCGTTGCGGTGCTCGGCGCGATGACGAGGCGGTACGTCACCGGGGGTCGCACGGTCACGCTGGCCGTGGCCTGGATTCCTTGAAGCGAGGCGGCAATGACCGTGGTGCCTGGAGCGACCGCGGAAACGGTGCCGCGAAGGCCGCTCGTGGTGCTCACGCCTGCGATGGCCGCGTCGGTTGCGGTCCACGCGCATTGCTCGGTGACGTCGCTCGTCGAGCCGTCGGCGAAGGTTCCTTGAGCGCGCGCTTGCGACGTGCCGCCAACGTCGAGGGAGAACGCCGAGGGAACGATCGTCAACGTCGTGAGCTGTGCCGCGGTCACGGTGACCGACACGGTTGCGATCACGGTGCCGACGCTCGCGGTGATTGTGGCGGTGCCAGCGGTCACACCGGAGACGAGCCCGCGGGTCACAGCGGCCGTTGCAGAGGCGCTCGAGGCCCAAACCGCGCTGGCCGTCAGATCTTGCGTCGAACCGTCGCTGTAGGTGCCAGTGACGGCGAGCTGCGCGGTGCCACCATAGGCAACCGTCACCGGCGATGGTGTGATCGCCAGACTTTGAAGGGTCGGCGCGATGGCGGCGATGGTGATGGCGGCCGTTCCGTTCTTGCCGCCGAAGGTCGCGCTGAGAGAGGCGGTGCCCGCGCCGATGCCTTGGACCGTTCCTTCGGACCCCGCGGCAGCGGAGACTGTTGCAACGCTCGCGGCGTCGATGCTCCAGACGGCTGTGGTGGTGACGTCGACGGTGCGGCCGTCGGTCATGGTCGCGGTCGCGGTGAAGCGTTGCGTCGACCCGACGGTGAGCGTGGCACTCGTGGGCGAAACGGTGATGCTTGCAACGGATGCAGCTTCGACCACCGTCAGCGTGGCCTTCGCTTGAGCCCCCGAGAACGTGGCAATGACGTCGGTCGTACCGGCGCTCGTCCCCGAAAACGTGCCCGGAATTCCCGCGGTGGCGATTGCAGGAATGGTTGTACTCCACACCGATTGCGTCGTGACATCGGCTTGCGTGCCGTCGGCGTAAATCGCGGTCGCGGTGAACGCGCCAGAGGCTCCGGTGGTGAGCGTGAGGAGCGCAGGATCGAGTCGAAGCGCCGTGACCGGGCTCGTCGTGACCGTGATCTTCGACGTGCCTTTCAGGGTCGCATACGTGGCGCTTACGTCGGCTGTGCCCGCGGCATTCGCGACGATGTTCCCCGTTGGGTCAACGGTGACGATCGTCGAGTCCGTGCTCGACCAAATGGCGCTCGATGAAACGTCGCTTTTCGTGCCGTCCGCGAAGACGGCGAACGCCTGAAGCGTGGCCGAGGCCCGTGGTCCGATGGTGAGAACGGCGGGGCTCACGTCGACGCGAACAGGCTTGTCGGCGCGGACTTCGACGGGAATCTGGACGGTGATGCCGCCCCACGTCGCTTCGACGATGGTGGACCCCGCGGAGACGCCCGTGATGTTTCCTGCGACAACGGTTGCGGTCGTGGGCGAGGCGCTCGTCCATGCAGCGCGAGCGGCTTCGTCGGCTTCGGCTCCGGTGTCGAAGCGCGCCGTGAGTGCCAGCTGGATGGACTCGCCGACGGCCACAAGTACGGGCGTCGGAGAAGGGTTCAGCCCGAGGAGTACGCCAGGCATCGCGGCATCCGTGTCCGCGTCGGTCGCGCCGTCGAGGCCCGCGTCCGTGATGAGCGTGGGGCCTTCAAGGTCCGAACGGCCGCACGCACCGAGCACGGGCAGCGTGGCGAGAAGGAGCACGAAGACGAAGGTCTGGAGGCGAAAGAATGGAGCGAGAGCCTTGCGCATGGTTCCTCGGCAAAATGACAACGCGACCGCCGTAGCACGACGCGTCCGTTGCGGCGTCGCCGATGGCCCTGGGAATCTTCGGCCGATTTACGCCTGTACGTTTCAGCTCCGACTGTTCCGCGCGAGCGAAAAAGCCGGCACGGACTCACTCAGCCCATCGAGCCAAACGCCAACGAAAGGATCCACTCGAACGCGAACGCGAGCGCCCCCGCGAACGGAAGAGTGAGGACCCACGCCCAAACGATCCGCCCCGCCGTGGTCCATCGCACCGCCGAGATCCGCTTGCTCGTGCCGACACCCATGATGCACGCGTTGACGCAGTGGGTGGTCGAAACCGGGGCGCCAAACGCGCTGGCGGCGTTGATGACGATCGCGGCAGACGTCTCGGCGGCGAAGCCCTCGAGCGGTGTGATGTGAACGATCTTCGTGCCCATCGTTTTGATGATGCGTTCACCGCCGGCCATCGTGCCGAGGGCGATGGCTCCGGCGCAAGAAACGATGACCCACTGCGGGATGTCCGACCCGTGTGCGGAGGCCCATGCGGGGAGGGGAGACGCCGCGTGCTTCTGTGCCCATTCGCTGTACGCAACGAGGGCGAGCGTGATGATGCCCATCGACTTTTGCGCGTCGTTGCGACCATGCGCTTCGGCCATGAGGCCGGCGGAAAGCATCTGCATCCATCGCGAGAATCGGCGGACGAACGCGGGTTTCGCGGAGCGGAAGATCCACAGCAGCGCGACCATCACGAAGAACGCGATGAAGAAGCCGAGCGTCGGCGAGAGCACGAGAGGGACGAGGACCTTTTGCTTGAGCGCGGACCACTTGAATGCCCCGAAGCCGGCGTGCCCGACGACTGCGCCAGCGAGGCCGCCGATGAGTGCGTGAGAGGAGCTCGACGGAATGCCGTACCACCACGTGATGAGGTTCCAAACGGTCGCCCCCAAGAGCGCGGCGAGGACGACGTGCTGCGTGACGTTGGACGGGTCGGCGAAGCCTGTCGCGATGGTTTTCGCGACGGCGGTTCCGTGCAGTGCGCCGACGAAGTTCAAGATTCCCGCCATCACGACTGCGGTGCGAATCGGAGCGACACCTGTCGAGACGACCGTTGCGATGGCGTTCGCGG
>CAIQDA010000357.1 GCA_903870415.1 uncultured delta proteobacterium | reverse complement strand
GCCAGGCGCAGCCCATGCGGCGAGCGGTGCGTTGCAGGCGGCCCATTGGCTCAGCCAATTTTACCCCGATGCGATGAGCGGCGACGCATCGGTGCATCTTGCATCTTTTCTCGAAACGGGGACGCGCCTCGAGCCGAGCCACCTCGACGTGCTCGTCGACTACCTCGCGCTTCGCGATCCAGCGTGCGCTCCCGGCCTCAACGCGCGCCTTCCAAAAGCCGCTCGTTTGCCAGGTATTTCCGCTGTTTTGACCTCGCCGCGGTTGAACCCCGTCTTTGTCGAGGCCATCGTCGCCCACCTCTCGAAGCACGCGCCTGAGAAGCTCGAGGCCACCCTCGCGCCACTCCTCGCGCGCTACCAAGAGAAGCTCGCGCGCGGGTTCGACCTCACCGCGCCCCAATTTCGTTCGTGGTTTTGGGAGCGCACGCCAACGGCTTGGTACGACCCGCAAGAGCGCCAAGGGTCGCCCATCTTTCGCGCGCTGTGGAGCGAGTCGAGCTTCGCCTTCGTCACCGATGCCTCGTCGGATATCGCCATCGAGGTGATGTGGCGAACGCGTGGATCGCGTGCGCCTGTGGAGTGGCGCCTCAATGGAATTCCCTTCGCTCGCACGGGCGTGGCACCGCACTCGAGTTCGTGGAAGCAGTCGCGCTCGATGGCCCCTGCCGCCTTGCTGCGCCGGGGCGTCAACACCTTGAGCATGCACTGGCCCGCCCTCAGCGTTGACGAAGACGAGCTCTTGAACGACGCCGTCGCGCGCCTACGTCTCGGGGCGGAGGCCGAGCTTTTTTGCGCCTTTGGTGAGCTTTTCTCGCTGACGGTTCGGACGCTGGAACCGCAATGACCGAGGCCGTGAGCATCCTCGACACGCTCATCGCGCATGCGTCGACGAACCCCGACGCCCCTTGCTTGCTCCACCTCGAGTCAGGCCGCAGCGTGAGCTACGGGCAAATGGTCCACGCGACCCAGCGCCTCACGACGATGCTCGCGGAGGCTCAGGTCGGTCGGCGTTCTCGCGTGGTGTTCGCCGTGCGCAACCACTGGCTCGTCTTCCCGCTGCTCGCCGCGTGCGCAGAACGTCGCGCGGTGCTTTGCCCCATCGACCCCGATACTCACCGCGACGAGCTCGCCTTCATCCTCACGGACGCAGCTCCGGTGCTGAGCATTTTTCCAGCCGGACTCACCGTTCCCAACGTTCCAGGGCGCGGGCAACTCGTCACGCTGGACGCGTTTATGAACGACCTCGATTCGGCCGCGGCATCGGCGGCATCGGCAAGCGCAGCGACGGTCGAGGGTGCGAGCGCGAGTGACACGGCCCTCATGATCTACACCTCGGGCACCACCGGCGGAAGCAAGTGCGTGATGCTCTCGAGCGCGAACTTGCTCGCGAATGCCGCGTCTCTCATTCGTCGCTACGGGGTCTCCGCCGCCGATCGCTTCTTCTGCGTCCTGCCCACGCACCACATGAACGCGCTCATGATGACGGGCATGGTGCCGCTCTGCGCGGGCGGCTCCGTGGTGCTCTCGGACGTGCTGAGCTTCAAGAACGCGAAGCACTACTGGCGCCTTTTGGCGACGCACGACGCGACGATCTTCAGCGTTGTTCCGTCGATCATGGCGCTCCTTCTGCGGCTGTCGCCCGACGGATCACGCCCGACGCTTCCGTCCATGCGCTTCGGTTTTTGCGGCGCTGCACCGCTCGCGGCCGACCTGTGGCAACGCTTTGAAGCGACGTTTGCGTGCATCATACACCAAGGCTACGGGCTCACGGAAACCACGTGCTGGGCCGTCAGTACCGTACCTGGTCGCGAGCACCGTCACGACGCGGTCGGTGTGCCGCTCGACTGCGCCGCCGTGCGCATCGATCGATCGCCATTCAACGACGACGAGGCTCTGCTCTTCGACGACGGCGCGGCACTCCGCAGCGACGCAAGCGCGGGCGAGGTTCTGTTGGGCGGCCCCATCGTGGGCCCCGGCTACTTCAAGAACGCGCGGCTCACGTCCGACTCCATGACGCCCGATGGGTACTTTCGCACCGGCGATCTCGGAACACTCGACGCCGACGGAACCTTGCGCATCACCGGTCGTCTCAAAGAGGTCATCATTCGCAACGGGACCAACGTGTTTTCGCGCGACGTGGACGCGGTGCTTCGCGCTCATCCCCGCGTGCGTGACAGCAAGACCATCGGCGTGCGCGACGAGCTCGTGGGCGAGCGCGTGGTCTCCGTTTGCGTGGTCGACGACGACGGTGATGCGCCGATCACGACGAACGACCTGCGGCGCTTTTGCCAGGAGCGGCTCTCGCAAGCGCAGTGGCCCGACGCGGTTCATCGCATGGGCTACCTGCCCGCGGGCGCTGCGGGAAAGGTGTCCATGAACACCCTCCGCAAGATCATCGGAGGCGAGCTCTCCGAGGAAATTCTCACATCGCTGCAAAGCTGGCGCTTCAAGCGAGCGCACCCTTCGGACCTCGAGGCCCTTCGGGGCATCGTGCAGCGGGCGCTCGTCGAGGGGCGTGACATTCCGTTCCTCGCCTATTGGGGCTGCGGCGAACGCGACGAGCTCGCGGACTGCGATCGGCAAGCGCTCGTGCGGCTGCGCGATTACGTGCAGGGTGCACGACGTGTTCCGCAAGCTTCGCCGACGATGACGCTCGTCTTCACGGACATGCACGCGAGGAACAACCGCATCCCCGAGGCGCGGATGAACAGGTACTTCGCCGCCGTTCGGAGCGAAGCCGAGGCGCTTGGCATGCGGTGCGAATTCTTGAGTGGCATTTGGTCCGCGGCGGGCCTTGAGGTGTCCGCGGTTCAAAGCGCCATCGCGTCGCCGGAGTTTGCGGAACGCTGGGCAGCGGAGCCCATGGCCGCGCAACTTGTCACGCAAGCCTCGCGCCACGTGGAGTCCGGCGGTGATCCAAACGAGGCCGCGCGTTTTTACTACCAAGCGTGCGCCCTCGAAGGCGCGGCGATCGCCTCAAGGTACCCAGGCCACGTCTTCGCCACGTACAACCCGCCCGAAGCCGACTGCGTGTCGCCGCCGCTGCCCAAGGTCTACCTGCACTCGTTCAAAGAGGGCACCTCGGTGAAGCCCTGGTTCACGTCCTAGTCGCGGGCTGTGAACGCGTGAACGCGTGGCGCGTGACCGGCAGCACCGCGCGATGACGCGACGCGTGCCTGAATTGCGCTTGTGGTTCTGTGCATGAAAGATGCACACTCGCGCCTTCGATGAAGGGCGCGAATCAACGCGCGGAG
>CAIQDA010000356.1 GCA_903870415.1 uncultured delta proteobacterium | reverse complement strand
CGTGTGCCGACGTGGCGGGCGTGGCGAGCGACGATGTGACGAAGAATGGCTGTCCTGTGCCTTCTCCTGCGGCCTCCGTGGACACCGATGGCGACGGCATTTTCGACGCGAGCGACGCTTGCCCGAAAGAAGCGGGCCCCGTTTCGGCAGACGCGGCCTTCACCGGTTGCCCCGCGGTGGTCATCACGGACGTCAAGTTCAAGGTTAGCACCAGCGTGTTCCTCGACGAGAGCCTCCCGTCGCTCGAAGCGCTGCGCACGGGCCTTGCGCGACTCCCAGCCACGTACCGGTTCCGCGTCGAAGGCCATTCGGACACAAGTGGCGATGCGAAGGAGAACCTCGTGCTCTCCGGTCAGCGCGCCGCGGCGGTCGTTCGCTACCTCGTGGGCAAAGGCTTTGCGGCCAAGCGCTTCGACTCCGAGGGCCTCGGTTCGACAAGGCCCCGCGTCGAGAACGATACGAAGGAAAACCGCGCACTCAACCGCCGCGTTGAAGTGCACATTCTCGATGGCCTCGAGCATTGACGCGGGAGGGCACGCAAACCGTCGTGCGATGACGCGCGCCGAGACGGAAACGCTCTCGCCGGGCGCGCGATAGCGATCGAGGTTGCGCGCGTTAAGTCACATATGGTGGACATATAGAACCCAAACGCAACGCTTGCGCTTCGATCATACCGAACGCGATATGTGACGGAGCGGGATTTTCCAACGTTCCCCACGGCGGCGCACGGAGTCCGTACTTTACAACGCCTCGATGGATGGTAGACGCCCTCGCATGGATATAGTCCGCATGCGTCACATCAATATTGCCCTCGCGGCGATTTTGGCGTCCTCCGCGTCATTCGCTGGTGAAACCACCGCCCCTGGCTTTGCGCTGAGCCGTTTCGAGCCATCGGAGCGCGGGAGCCGCTACTTCAGCCTCGAGTCTCTCGACTGGCGCAGCGACGGCCGAGCGGTCTTCGGTGTGGTCGCCGACTACGAGTACAAACCCCTCGTCATTCGCGCGACGGGGACGGACGGCTCGAGCAGCGAGAGCGTCGTCGTGGCGCGCCGCTATTTGCTCGGGCACCTCGGCGGCACAATCAACATCGGCAACGACATTCGCCTCGGCCTCGACGTGCCGATGGTGTTTTACGCCATGGGCCGTTCGGCGCAGATCGGCCTCGAGAAGTTCAACGCGCCGCAGACGAGCGCCGTCGGCGACGTGCGTCTCGCGGGCGACTGGCGCTTTTACCGCGCCGCGGACGACAAGCTCATTGGCGGCGTCGGCGTGAAGGTATTTTTGCCCACCGGCGACCCTGCGGCCTATGCGGGCGACGGAAAGCTTCGCATGCAGCTCCTCGGCAACGCGTCCGGCGTGAGCGGTCACTGGATGTGGGCGGCGCGCACGGGCCTCGCGCTTCGCGGGCTCGACGTGGCGATCAACAACACGAACGTCGGCAGCGAGGTCCTCGTGGGCATCGCCGGCGGCTACCGCTTCTTGAATCAGAAGCTCTTCGTCGGCCCCGAAGTCACCGCCTCGACCTACCTCGGCACCGGCGCGTTTGACTCCATCACCTCGCCCATCGACGTCACCCTCGGCACCCGATACGACCTCGCGTCGAACTGGCGCGTGGGCGCAGGCGTAAGCGCTGGCCTCACGCGGGCGTTTGGAGAGCCCGTTGTGCGCGGACTTTTGAACCTCGAATGGTCGCCTGCGGTCGACGTCGCAGCACCCGTGGAATGCCCCGTGTGCGCAGCGCCTCCGCCGCCACCACCTGTGGTCGAGCCGCCACCGCCACCGCCTCCACCGCCGCCTCCACCGCCACCCGTCGCGCAAGCGCCGGCCGACTCGGACGGAGACTCGGTTTTGGACACGGTTGACGCGTGTCCGAATGAAAAGGGCGTCGTTCGCGACGACCCGAAGCTCAACGGTTGCCCCGCCGGCGCCGTCGTTGCCGGCCAGCTCGTCCTCGACAAGGTCATCTTCGAAAGCGACCGCGACGTCATCAAGGCCGAGAGCACCGCGACCCTCGAGAAGGTCCTCGCGACCATCAAGCAGCTGCCTGCCACGAACCGCTACCGCATCGAAGGCCACACGGACTCGCGCGGTCCGCACGACCACAACGTCGACCTGAGCCGCCGTCGCGCCGCCGCCGTCGTCGCATGGTTCACGCACCACGGTCTCGAAGCGTCGCGTTTCGAGGCGCAGGGCTTCGGCCCCGACAAGCCCATTGCGGGCAACGACACGCCGGAGGGCCTCCAAGCCAACCGCCGCGTCGAAATGCACATTCTTAGCGGCACGCTCGAAACGGGCGTGAAGCCGGTCGAGGCGAAGCCCGCCGCTG
>CAIQDA010000355.1 GCA_903870415.1 uncultured delta proteobacterium | reverse complement strand
CTGCTCGTCGTCCTTGAAGGCCTCACGTGCGAGGAGGTCGCGACCGCCCTCGACATCCCGGTCGGAACCGTCTGGACACGCTTGCATCATGCACGGACTGAACTCCGCGCGTCGCTGTCGCTTGAGGAGTCGCCATGAACGACACACGTTGTGAACGAAGCTGGGAAGTCGAAGCCATCGTCGACGGTCGCCTCGACGAAGCGAGTGCAGCGTCGTTCGAGCGCCACGTCATCGCGTGCACCATCTGCCGCAGCGAGCGCGATGCGCACGCGAATCTCGTCGCAGCCATGAGTCATCTTCCCGAGGAAACGCCCTCGGATCTCGAGCATCGACGCGCGCGCAACGCGCTCCTGAAGGCCGCAAACAACACGCTCATTGGAAGCGACCGTCCGCGTGCGTGGCTTCGCTTTGTTCCCATCGGGGCAGCGGCCGCGGCCTCGGTTGCCCTCGCGCTCCGCTTCGTCATCCCCTCCCCCGCGGCTCCCGCCGTTGCCGGAGTCTCCGAGTCCCTCGCCCATTTCGAGATGCTCGACGAAGGCGCGGCTCAATGGGCGAAAGAAGTCGACGGCACGACAACCCGCGTGCGCTTTCGCGAAGGGCGAGCGCGTTTCCATGTGAATCACCTGGAGAATGGAGCGCGGTTCGTCGTCTCGCTGCCCGATGGAGACCTCGAGGTGCGCGGCACACGGTTCCTCGTCGTGGTCGAGGGCGGCCACACAAACGAGGTCACCGTGACCGAAGGACGCGTCTCCCTCGACGTGGACGACTTTCATGGCCTCCTCGAAGCGGGGCAACATTGGACACGCACGGCCGCGCCGCCTCCCGCGCCTGCGATGGAACTCGCCGAACCTGCGCCCGCCGAATCAGCGCCTTCGCCAAACGAGCCTGCCGTTCGGGCGTCCGATGCGGAAACTG
This sequence comes from uncultured delta proteobacterium, assembly GCA_903870415.1. Taxonomy (GTDB): domain Bacteria; phylum Myxococcota_A; class Polyangia; order Polyangiales; family Polyangiaceae; genus CAIQDA01. Next base: position 2,581 of record CAIQDA010000355.1, on the reverse strand, counting down.
CGGGTGCCGCACATCCTGGCAAACTCCACGCGATTCACCACGCCTCGACGCGAGCGCTCGACGCCTCGACGGCTGCTCCTGCGCCACCTGCAATCGATTCAGCGCCCCCCGTCGCCCAAGCGACAGCGGTGACCATCGCCCCGGGCGGACCGTTTGCAGACGCGGTCGCAGCATTTCGCGCCGGTGACTATGGCCGCGCCGACTCGCTCTTCGGTGCATTCTGCAAAGACTTTCCAACGGACGCACGGGCCGAAGACGCGGCGTTTCTAAGGGCCGATGCACGCGCGCGTCGAGGCGACACCGATGGAGCTGCCGTGGCCGCGCGCGATTATCTCCAGCATTTTCCCATGGGATTGAGGCGGCCAGAAGCGCAGCGCCTTGCAGCTCGCCCCGTCGACGCGCCCTAAACAGAGTGGCCCGCGGGCCCAAACCCTGCCGCCGGCAGCGATGTCCCGGTCCAAAGCGAGGCCCTCATCACGAGGCGCCTCCGGCAGCTTCGCATGCAAACATCCTTGTATTTGCAACGCATCGGCACCATGCTCGGCACCCGTGAAGAAGACCCTCTCGCGCCGTCAGCTGCTTACAGCGGTTCCGCCCGCCGCTTTCCTCATCGGCGTCGGAAGCCAAGCCATGCCCAAGGGACCGATGCAACCTGCCAACGCACCTGACAACTCGAAGCCGAAGCTCCGCCCCATCGACGCGGTTTTCGCCCCGCCAAGTGTCCACTGGGTTGGCGACGGGTTCCGGGTGGCCGGGTACATGAACGTCATTCCCGATGCCGCCAAGCGTCTGAGTCCGTTTCTGCTCCTCGACTACCATGCACCCTACACCTACGAGCCCACCACGCGCGCTCGCGGCGTGGGCGTCCACCCGCACCGCGGCTTCGAGACCGTCACGCTCGCGTGGCAAGGTAGCGTTGCGCACCACGACAGCACCGGCGCGGGCGGCATCATCGGCCCCGGCGACGTGCAGTGGATGACCGCCGCCTCAGGCATTCTCCACAAAGAATACCATGAGTCCGCATGGGCAAAACAAGGCGGAACCATGCACATGGCTCAACTTTGGGTGAACCTTCCGCGCAGCGACAAAATGCGCAAGCCCGGCTACCAGCCGCTGACGGCAGCCGAAATGGGCCTCGTCACCCTCGACGAAGGAGCGGGCCGCGTGCGCATCATTGCGGGCGAATATGCAGGAGTAAAAGGCCCGGCGCGCACCGCGACGAAAATAACCTTGCTCGACGTCGAGCTGTCCGCAGGCGGAACCATTCGAATCCCGAGCCCCGCCCGCGAGAACTTGTCGGTTTTGGTGATGGCCGGCGCCGTCACGGTGAATGGAGACACGCACGCGCCGACCAATTCCTTCGTCCTTTTCAAGAACGAGGGCGACGTCGCGACGCTGACCGCCTCCACAGACGCGCATGTGCTCGTGCTCGGCGGCGAACCCATCGACGAGCCGGTCGTCCAATACGGGCCGTTCGTCATGAACACGCGCCAAGAAATCGCGCAGGCGTACCAGGACTTTCAAAGCGGCAAGTTCGGCTTCTTGGCCGACTGACGGGTCTGGCGCCCTGCCCGCGCGCCCGCGAAACCGCACGCCCGAAGCTCGTTTTCCAGGCGTTCACTGTAAAAACGCGGCTCCAATAAGAAAGTGACTTGTCGCTCACTATCTTATGCGCTAGGGTGCACGCATGGTCAACGCCGAGCATCGAACGCAAGCCGAACGGCGAAGCACCACGCGGTCCGCGCTCCTTGGGGCAACCATCGCGTGCCTCGTCGAGCTGGGCTACACGCGCACAACGACGACCGAGGTGACAAAACGTGCCGGCGTGTCACAAGGCGCACTTTTTAAGCACTTTCCGACCAAGTCGGCCCTGGTCGCGGCGGCAACCGAGAACCTCTTTGCCGACACGATCGAGGAATTCTCCGTGGCTTTCGCCCGTTCGGGCACCTCGGACGCGCCGCCCATCGTCGTGGCGCTGCGCCGCGTATGGGAGGTCTTTTGCACGCCCGAGCTGACGGCCGTGTTCCGGCTCTACGTTGAAGCGCCCGTGGACCCAGAGCTCATGGCGGCGCTCGTCCCCGTCGTCATGCGCCACGAAGAGAATCTCACCGCTCGGGCCGGAGAACTCTTCCCGGAGCTGGTCGCAACCCCGGAACATGCCGCGCTCTTTGCGGCGGTTCTATTCGCGATGCAGGGCCTCGCGCTCCAGCGCCCGGTCTACGTGAACGAAGCAAAAGAGGCGTTAATTCTCTCCCAATTCGAAGCGCTTGCGCGCTCGCTCTTTCCCACGGCGAAACCGAAAGGCAGCCGCAGTCATGCGTGACCCAATCCTCGTCGCCGTACCGCTCTTCTTCGTCACCATGGCCATCGAGGCCTGGCTTCTTCGCCGGCAACACCGGGGATATGTCGCTGCAGACACGGCCACAAGCCTCGCCTGCGGCGTCGGGAACTTGGTGGTGAAGGCCATGACCAAGGGCACCATTTTCGCGCTCTTTTCCTGGTTCTACGCGCACCGAATCGCGAACCTCGGAGCCGGAGTCGCGGGGCTCATTGCACTGCCTTTCGCGGAAGACTTCTGCTT